>JAUSPN010000101.1 GCA_030656555.1 Candidatus Desulfaltia sp.
AAACTGAGAATGACATGATCTTTCTCATGATTCATTAAGATACCGGAGATTTTTTCATCGGATTTAAGGCGAAACACCACATTTTCGCCGGTATATTTATCAAAAATCTTCTGAGTGTTCACCAGATCATAGAGATAATTCTGTTCCACCAGTTGGTACTGATCGGTTATTTTGGGAAAACTTAATTTTACCGTCGTTGGCCGGACCCGTTTGGAAACACCTTCAATCCGAAGGGTATTGGCTCCCTTGCTCAGAGCAATCTCTTTTTCCTGAAAGATCAAACCGAGATCATTATTATAAATCGTTACCTGTGTATTGTTAAATTCATTTTCAGCCAAACAGGGCAGATTAAAGATAACAACTAATAGGAGGATAACGAATCGGTATTTCTTTATCATAGCTACTCCATGTTTATTGATTTGCTGTACCGGGGATATGAGAAGTCGCAAAGCAATTTGGGTCAAGGTTTTGCAATGGATGTACATCATATCCGCCTTATAAAAAAGCGTTTTTTCTCTGTTATATTTTATTCGCAAAATCTGTAAAATTATCAAACCAGTATTTCCTTTGTGGTTCTGGAACGCCGGCGATTCCTCCATGCGCAGGTGTTAGTAATAATTTTGTCCTTATATTAAATCCGTTAAAAAGGTAGACTTTGTTTTCTTTTTTTTCTCCTGCTGTTTCAAATATTCTTGAATACCCGTCAATCTTTCTATATCCAGCAGCGTATTCGGTTCCCTTTGGATCAACAAATAAAATTATATAGTCATTTCCCTTCTGCATCCAAAATATAAAGTCGGGTTTAAATTTAGCCATATTATTTTTTATAGGATTGTAATAAGGAATATAAACTTCATCTACTGTTTCATCTAATTTAGAAAACATCCACCAATCGAATTGCATAAAAACATGGCTGTCATTTTGCAAATATTTCTCAAGCTTATCAATGAATTTTACTTCGCTTTCCACCTCAATAATATGACTTAAATAATCCACTTTTAAGCTTTCAGAAACAATCAGCGGAATGTAATAATGATTAGCTAAATATTTTATTTTTAGCTTCTTATTATTGAATTCTAGATATTTCTCTTTTACGTAATTTTGCTCAATTCTTTGGACATCTGCGGTATACTTTTTAATATCTTTATGATCCTCAAAATCTAACTGCAACTGCTCTAAAACCGACTCCTTTTGAGAATAATTCTTAACTTTTCTAAGGTCATCGAGTATTTTATTAAACTTCTCTCCATCGCTGAATTTAATTTTACTAAAATGCACAATCTCCTTATCAAGTTTTTTAAATTTGTCAAATTCACTGTTTCTGACGCTAAAGTAGTCAAACATTCTGCCTAACAGTAGTTCCGGCTCGGCGATTGTTCTTTCTTCACTAAAATCGCAATACTTCTCCGGTTCTCCTATACTTTCACCGACCTTTTTCAAAACCGTTGTATCGCATTCGTATCTTGCGAGAATCACTTTTTCTCCCAAATACTTAAACAAGGCATCTGCTAAGGCAAAATCTCTTTCACTAATCGGATA
This sequence comes from Candidatus Desulfaltia sp., assembly GCA_030656555.1. Classification (GTDB taxonomy): domain Bacteria; phylum Desulfobacterota; class Desulfobacteria; order Desulfobacterales; family ETH-SRB1; genus Desulfaltia. The sequence continues at coordinate 1,540 of JAUSPN010000101.1, forward strand.
TTTTTGGATTTCCTTTTCCTCGGCAAATATTTTATCGGACTCTCTGTAAACAGGAATAAGCAATAAGTGTTTTGCGGCTTCCTTGTTCACATCAAACGCATGTCCAAGATCTTTATCCTGTTTTTCATCCTTTAAGGTTTTTATTATTTCTTTTAGATTTTCAGCATTTGTCCCGAAGACAAACAAACTTTCCACCGGTAAAATGTCTTGCCTCACTTCGGCAAATAACTCTGCTTTTATTTCTTTAGCGTTAAATAGATTAAGAAGCCTTTTTCTTTTATTTTTTTGCGGTTCTATTCGGACGCCTCGCCCGACAGACTGCAAGACAAATTTCTTGGCGTCTTTTCCTATTCCAATGTTTACAAATAAAATTAAATTTGGCCTGTTAGAATCCCATCCTTCATAAAAAGCGCGCGAGCCCATGAGGATATTTATATCTGAATCGTCATGATTGATCTTTTTAAATACGCTTTCATTCTCGAAACTCTCTATGATTTCATAAGCTTCAAGTTTTTCTCTGAGCCAACCGGAAATATCGCCGATTTTTATTAAAGCAAACGGTTTTTCCGATGTTTGCAACTTGAAAATAAGCTCATTCCTGTTTCCCGGAATTTTTAATACTTCAACATTGCCGGGGTATTTTGAATTGAAGACGGCTTGTAAAATATCTCTGTATTCAATTTGTGAAAGCGTGTTTTTATCAATTGCTATCTCTATGTTTTCAAAGACATCCTGACGGTCGTCCGTAAACTCTGAAACTAATTCATCTTTTGCTTTTTGAAACAAATCCGCCCTTATTTCATTTCTTGCCACCTTTTCAAGCTCGGAAAAGAAAAGCTTTAAATCGGCTTCTTTTGTGTCTACGGAATTAACTAAAGTCAAAAGTAATGGACGATGATAAAGCGTCTTATCTTTTTTCCTTATTTTTTCAAAATATATATTTATGTATGTCTGTAGAATCAATGTTTTCAAAACAATCTTTTGCTTTTCTATATGAGAAAAATCGCTTTTGTCTCTAAAAGCAGTTATTTCCTGATCGGATACATAAATATACTTGCCATAACCCTCTTCTATAAATTTGGAGAGGTTAAAGTTAAAAGCGCAGCTTGCGTAGTCGCGCGGATCAGTAAAAGTGGCGGAAAAATTAAATAAAAATCCGTTTCTCGAAAGGATTGAATAAAGCATCTGGCGCTTGCTGTCTTCCTTGTCGCCTTTGTGCGCTTCATCTAAAAGAATGTACCATTTTCCATTATTGTCATAATTTCTAAAATTGACGATTTTTTCTTTTTGGATATCAGAAATTAAGTCTGATCGGTAATAAAAAACAGTTGTTTCATTTTTAGCAAAAGGCAGAGCGTTTTCCCGTTTAACGTTTTCATATTCCTTTAAACTTTTTAGATTGATTTTTGTATCAAAGTTAAAGCTGTTAAATTCTTCCACATGCTGTTTAAACTGGTCTAAAAGATCGTCTCTATGGGCTAAAAATAAAATATCGTTTTCTGGTATCTCTTTTTCCTGTATAAGCCTTCCTAACAGCCTGATAAGTTTAACAATTATAAGAGTTTTCCCCGAACCGGTCGCCATCCAGAAACTCATTCGGTTAAGAAAGCAGGCAAAAGAAATTTTATCATCTGAAACAGAATAGTCTTTATCGTATTCCAAAAGATATTTAACTGTTTTGCCATCTTTCTTCTTTTTCAGATCATAATTAAAATCTTCCTTAAAACCATTGTATTGATAATATTCAAAAAGTTTATTTTTACTACCCTCTTTTTCTTTATAAAAAAGCCAAAGTCCTTTGAGTACGTTTTGCAACCCTTGTTTTTGAAAATCAAAAAGAGTTTTGTCTTGAGAAAATCTTGCCAAATCAAAACTTTGCCATTTTGGAGGCAAGCTATCAAAAGAAATATCGTCAATTATTGACTGCAAATAAAGTTTCATTTTTTATCGCTTAACGATTTTTTACCTGCCTGACGGAGAGGCAGTTCTTGCGGATTTTTTAGATAGTTTTCTTTGGAAACAATTGATTTACCCAGCCGTTTTTCTAATTTTTTTCTTGCCCCGCCGGCAATAGCTCCGCCGGATACAGCATCTGATTTCAATTTCGGCACGCCCCTGGAATTTTCCACACGGTGAATTTCCGTGGTGGCGCGCTCGCCCAGCATACTAAAAATTAATTCCAAATCGTCCATATGATCGCGTAAATTTTCCCGCTTCAAACTCTTAATCTTCTTATACTGGCCTGGCGTTACGCCAAAAGTTGCCTTGGATATTTCCGCGGTTAAGATTTCGTAGTCTTTTTGTTCTCGCGCGCCTCGTTTTTGCCATTCATCGGTCAATTCTTCACGAATAGCAATGCCCCGCATTCGTTTTTCTATCCAATCGTCACTATAGCCCTTAAGTTTATAAAGCATTCTTGTCCGTTTTGTTGCCAATTCAGGATTTTCAATTTCCTGCACTCTTTCGTAACCGACTTTTGCCAGCCAACGCTTAAATGGCTCTGCTTTGGGCGAAGGGATTGACTGTATAATGCGGAAAATACCTTCTGTATTAGCGCAATTTAGATCTTGTTTGCCTCCTGTGGTTTCTATGGAAAGGGGGGTGACAATTTGTCCCCACCCTTTGCCAATCTCTTTGTCGCGAATACGCATTTTGCGGATATAATCTTTAACATTAGGTGTATCAGTAAGCGCCTCCACAACATCATTTACTACAAACCACCATTCGTTATTGTGAATGGTTTTTCTAATTTCCCTGCCTTTAAATAATGCGATTTTTGTTGTTTCCATGTTTTTAATTTACTCCCACCAGATTAGAGGCTTAATAAGCTTATAATCCAAATCCCTGGTATTTATTTTTGTCCCATCGCTAAATTCCACTTCATCTTTTCGGACAGCTTTTATCCATTTACCGGTCAGATTTGATAATGTTTCGGCAATATCAATACTCGGGTAGAGCTTAGTCAAATCTACATTTACCTTATTATTCTCATAATCAATTTCCAATACCTTGAGCATTTTCTCGTCTTTCATAAAGACATATTCCTGATATGGTGCTGAGTTTGGTCTTGTGAACAAATCGCCGTCCTCGTATTTGCAATTCGCCAGTGACTCCTCGTATTGCTCAAGCTCGTAATATTTGAAAAACCCGCCACCTTGCCAATTTATATCTTTCGATAAGTGAGGCCTTCTTTCTATATCCGGAAGTGACATATTTCTATCACCAAACAAAACCCACTTCATGCGCCCCTTAACTCCTAATTTTTTACCATCCTCTGTCTCATACATTTCATTAAAATGATTTCCCATTTCGACCCCAATCCATCTCCTGTTTAATTTATGGGCAACCGCCGTGGTAGTGCCAATTCCCAAAAAGTAATCCAAGACAATGTCTCTTTGTTCAGAAGAAGATTGTATTATACGCCGCAGTAGGTTTTCTGGTTTTTGAGATGATGTAAAACTAAAGCTCTCGCTAACTCTCATTTCCGACTGCGTGAACGAAAAAATATCATTCCAAATATCACCAACTGGAAATATTTTTTCATTTATAGTAACTGAATTTAATCCAAATTTATTGTTGGTCCACTTTTCGATTTTAAATTCAAAGTCGGTTATTTTTTTTGGGGATGTTATTCTCGGAAAAGCAATTAAATCGAGCCAACCTAACCCAAGTTCAGTAGTGTTTCTGTTTGGCTTCCATAGTTTTCTAAATAAATATTTATCATTATGGCAATAAAAGATCGTTTGATGTTTAAGTTGAAAATTGTCGCCAAAACTTTTATAACTGAATAAATCTGCTTCGACATCTTTTGTCGCGTTCGTATCAAAAATAATCTCGTCAATCTGAGAAAACTTACTCTTAATAAGCTCCTTACCAAAAATATTGGCGTTATCGTCTAAATGGAGCCAAAAACTACCATCTTTCCTTAAAAAATTTATTCCAGAATTTATTCTGTCTCTCATTAAACTCAACCAACTTGAATCTTGGAATTTATCTACATAAGGAAAATCCTTTCCCGTATTAAATGGCGGATCAATATAAATCGTCTGCACTTTTTCTTTAAACTTCGGCAGAATCGTATTTAAAGCCTGATAGTTTTCGCTTTTAATCAGCCAGCCGTCTAACTGATTGTCCAGATCGTCAAACAGCGCCAAAATTTCAAGTTCTAAATCCTTAAAATATTTGGTGTCAATCGGCAGATGCTCATATTTTTTAGCTAAATGCGTTCCTGTTAAATCAGTTTCAAGAACATCATTTACTTTAAAACTTGCATCTACAATCCCGAGTTCCAGCCATTCTTTGATTTGCTCTTTTATGCCTCGGGCTTTAAGTGTTTTTTCAACTAGCGAGATTGCTTCGTCGTCGCGGAGTTTATCCGCCGAATTGGCGGGCTCCTCGCAATGACAGGCGGAAATAATTCTGTCCAGCGTAATCACATAATTGCTGTTTCTCACAAATTTCGGTTTGTTCCATATCTTTACCAGCTCATCTTCAAACTGACTGATAAAATCAATAACCTTAAAAGCAATATTTTTTAAAATTTGCAGTTGATCCACTCTTTCCGCCGACCATTCTTTGGCCCCATCCCAAAAATATTGGTAGCTCCAAAGCTTAAACTGCTCTTTCAAAAATGCTCTGGCGTTTTTATTAATAAAAAAATCTACTTCAGACTGCTTGCCGAAAACACGAAAAGCTTTTTCTAGTTCCTCCTCTTTTATCGCAACGCCTTTCTTCTTTAGTGCTGTTAATATCTCATCTGTTTTTGTCTTTCGTCCTCTTTCAGAATATGCCACATCAAAAGCAATTGTCCCATCTTCTCTGACCTTTTTTAATTCAAAAACAAGAGACCTCTTTTCGTTTGCCTTTTTGTTTTCAATGCTTTTTGCGTCAAAATAAAATTTCAATCCCCCTGTTTCCCCCTTTGATAAAGGGGGAGTAAGGGGGATTTCTACCGGCATACTGCGGAAAATCCTGTCGGTTTTGACATAGTAGAGCATCTGCGTTTTCCAAAAAAGAATGACATCTTTTTCATCTGTATAAACCTTTTCGTAAATATTGTTATGAAAAGGAGTGGAGTTAAAATAAATAGATCCGCTTTCAGTAAAATAGCGGCTGAAAAAGGAATATAGCTTGTCAAAAAGCTCTTCCCTGAATTTGGGATATTTTTCCAGCGCGTTATCAATATCATCTTTAAGCAGTTTTTCTATTTGCGAATAATAACTGGACTTTATCCGCATTAAATTGATAAAACCGCCTTCGCCATCAATTTTTGCGCCAATAAAAACATCTTGAAGCACTTTATAAAATTTTTGTTCTTTAGTCATATATAAGTCCTGAATTTTATTGTTTAATCGATTTGTATTTTACTAAATGTTGTTTGAAATAAAAAAACTAATTTGAAGGGGAAAATAGCTGACGAGCCCTAACAGATGGCAAGCCATGTTGTAAATGGCGGAGAGAGAGGGATTCGAACCCTCGGTGCCGCTTTTGGCAGCACACACGATTTCCAGTCGTGCTCCTTCGGCCAGCTCGGACATCTCTCCGCAAGATAAGCAACAGCCAGGTATGGTTTTAATTTCAGCTGTTATCCTATGCTTACAAAAAATTGATGATTGTCGATTGTCGATTGATGATTGAAGGTATTCTATTCATTTTATAACAAAAAGACGGAGCGACCTGCCTGTGCGTTACTCGCAGACAGGAGCGATTCCATAAATCATCAATCTTCAATCTTCAATCTTCAATCTTCAATCTTCAATCTTCAATCTTCAATCTTCAATCTTCAATCTTCAATCTGTGGCGGAGAGGGTGGGGTTCGAACCCACGATCCCGTTATTCACAGGATACCGCTTTTCGAGAGCGGGGCCTTCAGCCGCTCGGCAACCTCTCCGGCAACAAATAATTTAAATATATTTTTTTGTCGTTTCGTGTCAATAAACTTTATTCGTAGCCGTTCACAGGTTCACGGTTCAGAGGTTCAGGGTTATTTTTCTTGGAGCGCCGGGCTAACTGCTATGCACCAATATTTTTAAATCGAAGATTGTTAGCAGTCAGCTTTTAGCAATTAGCCTTTAGCTTAAAAAATCAAACAGTTAACACATTCAGTTAAAAGCTGACATCTAATGGCTAATAGCTTTATCCTGAACCTTTGAACCTTGAACCTCTGAACCCGTGAACGGTTACCTTTATTCAAAGAGTCAAGGTGTCGGGAATTCAGTTTGTTTGGTGCATGCTGCTAAAATATTACAAATTTTTCAATAATTATTTGACTTGAGCAAGATTATCCTTTTTATTGTCACCTGTCTAAATTAATCGACCAAACAGGAAAAAACATGGCTAAAATTATACCATTTAGAGGAATTTTTTATAATCCCGATAAAATTCATAACCTGGCTGAAGTAATGACACCGCCTTATGATATTATCTTAAAACAGGATCAGTGTAATTTTTATAAACAAAGTCCGTATAATATTGTCCGGCTGGACCTGGGCAAATTAACAAAAAAGGATACGGATAAAAACAACAGGTACACAAGGGCCGCGAACCTGCTTAACAAATGGATTTCAGAAAAAATACTGGTGCAGGACACATCCCCGGCTTTTTATCTGACAACCGTTGATTTTACTTTGGGAAATAAAAGAGTTACGCGCTCTGGTCTGATCGCTCTGGTCCGCCTTGAACCCTTTAATAAAGGTATAATTCTTCCCCATGAAAAAACCTTCTCCAAGGTAAGCGCGGAAAGATTCGAGCTGATAAAGGCCTGCCATGCCAATTTCAGTTCCATATTTTCACTCTATTCAGATCAAAACATTATTTTGGATTCATTAAAGGATGCTGTCTGCAGCAAAAAACCTGACATGGATTTTATCGATAAACAAGGCATGAAACACAGGCTATGGCGAATAACCGACAGCTCTGTGCACAGATATGTTGCCGATGCAATGCAAGAAAAAAGCCTTTTTATAGCTGATGGTCACCATCGATATGAAACAGCCCTTAACTACAAAAACCGCTTAGCAGGCACAATGCCTGATTTTAATGACGATAATCCAGTCAACTATGTAATGATGTATCTTTGCAGCATGGAAGATCCCGGGCTGGTTATACTTCCGGCCCACAGAATGCTGACAGGGATTAAAGATTCAACTCTTGCTTCATTTATCCAAAAAGCAGAAAATTATTTTTACATAAAGAAAATACCATTTCAAAACAAAGGAATGGAAAAAGCCAAGACAAACTTTATCTCGGCTCTTCAATCAAACAGCTCAAAAAATATGATTGGAGCCTTTATGAAAACCCGTCAGGAATTTTATTTGCTGACATTAAAGCCAAACGTCATGAAGCACGTGACATACGACAACCTCCCAAATTCATTAAAATCGGATCCATTAAAAAATCTTGACGTTACCGTGTTGACCCGTCTTATATTAATGGAGATTCTTGGTTTTGACCAGTCAATGCTTGATAATGAAAAACTGATTGCCTATTCAAGCAGCGAAGAAAAGGCGATCCAGGAGGTTGTCTCAGACAGATGTGATATCACCTTTATTCTTAACCCGACAAAAATTAATCAGGTGCGTGAAATAGCACAGCAGGGACTGATAATGCCGAGAAAATCAACCTATTTTTATCCCAAGGTAATAACCGGCCAGATGATAAACAGCCTTACCCCTTGACCACTCACTCCATCATCTTTTTAACTTCATCTGTATAGGAACCATCTTCGCAATAGATGATAAGTGGTGGACCTATCTTTGTGCCGGGGCATCCACCTTTAATCCCTTCCACCAAAATAAGTTTTGCTTCCGAATTCAGATCCGAATAAATAATACGGAAAAATTTAGGCTCAATACCATTTGAACGCATTTGGGTGAGCATGTCGGTTATCCGCTGGGCAGGGTAAATTATAACAAATCTTCCTGAAGTTCGTAACATGCAACGGGCTGTTTCAATAACATCATTCAGATTAACCTTAATTTCGTGCCTGGCAACCGCTTTTTGTTGATCCGGATTCATCCTTCCTGCCCCGGCTTTCCTGTATGGGGGATTGCATACAATCAGATCCACTGGACCAGAAACCATATCATGCTTAAGCTCTTTCATGTCACAGCAGAGAATGACAATTCGATCTTCCATGTGATTTTCTTTAACATTTTCGGCTGCAATATCAGCAAGCTCCTTTTGAATTTCAATACCATAAACTTTTATTTTTTTATGCCTATGCGCAAGAATCAAGGGGATAATCCCGCATCCTGTTCCAAGATCAAGGACCTTGTCGCCCGGCCGCAATCTGATATGGCCGGCCAACAAAACTGCATCAATCGAAAAACGGTAGCCCAACCGATTCTGTTTGACCTGCAGACTGCCCTTAAAAAAAGTATCTGTGGTTAAAGTTTTCATCTTTTGTAATAGTTCAGCCACAAAGACACTAAGTCACCAAGATTATAAAATTATTGTCTTAAAATTCATGATTCATAATTTGATGATCTCGTAAAAAGTCGAAATATGCACAATTTTGTCATTCCCGTGAAAACGGGAATCCAGTCTTTTCAAGTGCTTAGCCCTCTATGGATTCCCGCCTACGCGGGAATGACAGACTTTTTACGAGCTTGTCATAATTTAGGAATTGCGAATTTAGGAATTTAGGAATTAAAGGTATTCTGTTGATTTCAATTCCTTAATCCCTTAATCCCTTAATCCCTTAATCCCTCAATCCCTTGTTTTAGCTTAAAGGACCGATCTTGAATTTTATTTCTCCTACCATGTCCTTGCCTAAAGCATCATTTATATTTTGTATAATATCTGTTTTTAAAAATTGAAGCTGGTGCATCCATGTTGAACTAACTACATGCACAAGAAGAAGCCGGCCTTTGAATGCGGCAGGCCTGGTATTTTCCGCAACAACATCTCCTACCGCGCTGTTCCACAAATTCCAAACCTTAAGCAGCTCTTCATCAGATTCATGCCGGCATGTCTTCAGGATTTTATTAATAACACCGCCTATATGTTCAAATTCTTTGATATTTTTTCTTTTTTCCATCATAATGACAAAACCATAGCATCAATTAAGCAAAAAGCTCAATTTTTTATTTATTTACCACAGAAAAAAACAAAAAATCTTATAACATATAGTAACCGTTCACGGTTGTCGGTTCACAGTTAACAGTTTTTATATTCGCTCGCTAACCCCGCAGCAAGCTACGGGGAATGCGCTCGCTATTGCGGTTCAATGAACTATGCAACGATTGAAGCATTTTGGATATTGATTTCAACCGTGAACCGATAACTGTAAACCGTGAACAGTTACAAAATATATAATAGGATTTTATTTGTCGATCCGGAATATAATTTCTGCTTTTAGCTTGACTTGGAATAACTTGTAATTTATATTTTAATTTGATCTTATCAAAATAAATACTTTATCTTATCACCTAACACTTAACACCTGATAAATTCAATTTTTTATGAATTCATCAATATTTACAGGATATTAAATCTATGAATTGGGATTGGGACAAACTTAAGCAGCAACAACAGAATGTGGGCGGAGGCGGACTGCCGCCGAATGTAGAAGAATTTATAAAAAAAATTAAAGGGTTCAAATTGCCAGGCGGCCCGATTATTATTCTTATTCTAATCGCCCTGTTTTTTGGCTCTTCGATGTTTTATACTGTCGGAGTGGATGAGGTGGGTATTGTCCAGCGGTTTGGGAAATATATCCGTACCAGCCAACCGGGGCTTAATTTCAAGCTACCTTCAGGAATTGAAAAAATAACAAAAGTAAAGATAAAACGTGTCTATAAAGAGGAATTCGGTTTCAGTTCACAAGGAAGAGACACTGGAGAACGTTTCCAAAAAGACAGTGAAAATGCAAACGTATCCCTTATGCTTACCGGAGATCTTAATGTGGGGCTGGTTCCATGGATTGTCCAGTACAGGATAAAGGATCCTTATGAATATATGTTCAAAGTACGAGATGTTCCTAAACTGCTCAAAGATATGTCGGAAGCAGCAATGAGTCTTGTGGTGGGTGACAGGAGTATCAATGAGGTCATTACAAAACGGGAAGAAATTGCAATTGAAGCCAGGAACGTCCTGCAAAAAGAGATGGACAATGCAGAAGCCGGCATTAATATTGTAACAATAGAAATGAAAAAGACAAACGTTCCAGGGCCTGTGCAGTCATCGTTTAACGAAGTCAACCAGGCAGTCCAGGAAAAGGAACAAATGATTTATAAAGCTAAGGAGGATTATAACAAGGCCATACCAGCAGCCATGGGTGAAGCGGAAAGAACCATCCAGGCGGCGGAAGGCTATGCTTTAGACAGGATAAACCGGGCTAAAGGTGATGCCGCAAGGTTTACGGCCGTTTATAACGAGTACATAAAAGCAAAGGATGTTACTAAAAGGCGGCTTTATCTTGAAATGATACAGGAGCTGTTTCCAAAGCTTGGCCAGAAATATATTATAGATTCTGAACAAAAGAATTTTTTGCCTTTACTTAATCTTGGAAAACAAAATGGTGCTCAAAAATGAAATCTAAAGGTATAATTTTAATTGTCGCTGCAATTACGTTTTTTCTTGTTGTATTTGCTTCAGCTTATGCTGTTGACGAAACCGAGCAGGTAGTAGTCACTCAATTTGGGAAGGTAGTCGGCGTTCCAAAAACAGAACCAGGCCTTTACTTCAAGGTGCCTTTTATCCAGCACGCCACATATTTTCCAAAAAATCTTTTGGCCTGGGATGGGGATCCAGGGCAGATACCGACTCTGGAAAAAACCTATATATGGGTTGACGCATTTGCCAGATGGAAAATTGTCGATCCCATCAAATTTTTTCAGACAGTAAACAACACTGTAAGTGCTCTGGGAAGGCTTGATGATATCATCGATCCGGCAGTAAGAAATTTTATAACTTCTTACAAGCTTATTGAAACCGCTCGCACGTCAAACAGAGAGATGGTGGCTTTTGAAACAGTCGCAGAAGATGAAAAGAAAAAGCAGCGCGACATATATTCCATTACTACGGGCAGGGAAAAGATATCAACAGGGATATTGGAACAGGCTCAACCTAAACTGGCTAAGTTTGGAATTGATCTCGTTGATGTTAAAATTAAACGCATTAATTATGTGGAACAGGTTAGAGAATCTGTTTATGGCAGAATGATTGCGGAACGCAGCCAGATAGCGGAAAAATTTCGTTCCGAAGGAATGGGGGAATCCCGAAAAATTCTTGGAAAAAAAGAGCGGGACTTGAAAAAGATAACATCGGAGGCTTACAGAACCGCCCAGGGAATAAAAGGAAAGGCCGATGCAGAGGCGACTAAATTATTTGCCGAAGCATTTGGAATAGACCCGAAGTTCTATTCATTTGTTAAGACCCTTGAAATTTATAATGAGGCGCTTGATGAAAACAGCTCCATTGTTCTTTCAACAGATTCAGAATTTCTTAAGTATCTTAAAGGAGATTTTAAATAGAGGTTTAGTTTGTCAGAGAATTTAAGGATTAAGGATTAAAAAAATATCGTGATTTGCCGCCTCTAATACCTTAATACTCTATTCCTTAATCCTTTAATCCTTATTTACCTTTTCTTCTCTGATGGCGTGTGCGTGCCAAAAGCTTTCTGTGCTTATGTCTTCGCATTTTCTTTCTACGTTTTTTAACTACACTGCTCAACAAATCACCTCCAATCATAATAATTGTATAAGTTTTATTTCTAACACTATTTATTGTTGTTTGTCTACAATTTTCTTGGCAAGTTAAATTTTATGAACTCATAGAAAATATAATTAGCACCGAATATAAAGCAAACACAAAGATAATGCTTTGCAATTACAATATTTTTTCCTCTGTGATCTCTGCGTGCTCAGTGGTGAAAGCGAATTTATGATAAAACAACTGGAAAAGTTCAACCAGGATCAGCTCAAAGTAGTAAACAATTCAGTGGCAATGGCTGAGGAACTTATCAGCAACTTTTACAAGATGTCGGAAGCTCAGTGGCTTCACCGCAGGTATGATGTCAAAACTCTGGTTGATCTTTGCCACAATGAAACAACCGACGGGCCTTTTGCACAGATTGTCCGCTATAAAGGCCAACTAAAAGATACATCGCTCAGTTCGTCAACATATGATTTTTATAAAATATGCCTTCAGGACCATTCCATTCTTGCAGCATTAAAACAATCACCAGGCATGGAGCTTTTTCCATTTATACTATATATTGTAGCCCATGAATTAATTCATATTGTCAGGTTCAGCAAATTTATCCAGAGCTTTGATGCTTCATGCGAAGAAAAAAATATGGAAGAAAAAAGGGTGCATGAAAAAACCCGTGAAATTTTAAGCTCTGTAAGAATTTCAGGGCTGGCAGATGTATTAAAGTTCTATAGTAAATGGCACACAACCTTTGATGGGTTGCTAAACTGATCAAAAAAAACTAATAGCCGTTGCTTGACAATAAAAAAACACTTACTATAATACAAAACAAAGCTTATATAAGGAGGTCATCAAACAATGCCGGTTTATGAATATGAATGCGCTCAGTGTGGCGAAGTTGAAGAGGTAATACAAAATTTCTCTGACAAACCACTAACTAAATGCAGACATTGTGCTGGAAAGCTTCAAAAACTTATCTCACAAAGCACTTTTCATCTAAAAGGAACAGGCTGGTATGTGACAGACTATTCACACAAATCCCAAGACTCTTCTGCTCCATGCAAAGCAAAAGACAAGGCATCGACTTCAAAAACCGACAAACCAGCTGAATCAGCCAAAAAAGATGATTAAAAATGGCGATTTTTTATAATTCGTCTTATTTTTGGCCTTTTAAAAAATTAAATTTATTGCTCTTTACAAATTTAAATCTGTAACTATTTTATTAAAGATATAAACACAGGGTTTTTTGCAAAAAATCAAACCTAGAGATTTGGTGTAAATGATTTTGATAATTCGTGAAAAGAAAAAAAGGAGATTACAACCAATGAAACTCAGACCATTACAAGATCGAATTTTAGTACAACGCGTTGAAGAAGAAACCACCACCAGGGGAGGAATTATCATTCCCGACACAGCCAAGGAAAAACCGATAGAGGGAAAGGTTATTGCTGTCGGTAAAGGCAAAACAGGTGATGATGGCAAGAGAATCGCTCTTGAGATAAAGAAGGATGACAAAATTCTATTCAGCAAGTATGGCGGCACAGAGGTGAAGATTGACGGCGAAGAATATCTCATCATGCGTGAAGATGATGTTCTTGGAATAATCGAAAAATAAATTGATACTATAATGGAGGACTGATCAAGATGGCTAAAATTATAAAATATAACATGAAGGCCCGTGAAGCTATGCTTAACGGAGTTAAAATCCTTTCTAATGCTGTGGTTGTGACTCTCGGGCCAAAAGGAAGAAACGTTGTTATTGATAAATCCTGGGGTTCTCCCACGGTTACAAAGGATGGAGTAACTGTGGCTAAAGAAATCGAACTGGAAGACAAGTTTGAAAATATGGGCGCCCAGATGGTGAAAGAAGTTGCCAGCAAGACAAGCGATATGGCCGGCGACGGAACAACAACTGCTACAGTGCTGGCAAGAAGTATCTATGAAGAAGGACAAAAGCTGGTTGCCGCAGGCAACAACCCTATGGACATAAAACGTGGTATTGAAAAAGCCGTTGAGGTTGCGGTCAGTGAACTTAAAAAAATGAGCAAACCGACCAAAGATCAGCGTGAAATAGCCCAGGTAGGCACCATTTCTGCAAACAACGATGAAACAATAGGCAATATCATTGCCGAGGCAATGGGCAAGGTAGGCAAAGAGGGTGTCATCACCGTTGAAGAGGCAAAAAGCATGGAAACCACACTTGAGGTGGTCGAAGGTATGCAGTTTGACCGTGGATATCTTTCTCCATATTTTGTTACAGATCCGGACAAGATGGTTGCTTCACTTGAAGATCCTTATATTCTCATCAACGAGAAAAAGATCGGCACCATGAAAGACCTTCTTCCTGTACTCGAGCAAATCGCTAAAATGGGCAAACCTCTTGTAATCATTGCAGAGGATGTGGAAGGCGAAGCCCTTGCCACTCTTGTTGTAAACAAGCTGAGAGGAACGTTGCATGTTGCCGCGGTTAAAGCTCCTGGTTTTGGCGACAGAAGAAAAGCCATGCTTGAAGATATAGCGATTCTTACCGGAGGCCAGGTTGTATCAGAAGACATTGGAATCAAACTGGAAAACATTACGATTCAAGACCTTGGCAAAGCTAAACGGATTACCATTGACAAAGACAACACCACTATTGTTGACGGCGCCGGCGCTCGCAGCGCTCTGGAAGGCCGCGTAAAACAGATTCGCGCTCAGATAGACGATACAACATCTGATTATGATCGTGAAAAACTCCAGGAACGTCTTGCTAAATTAATCGGCGGCGTAGCTGTTATTAATGTCGGCGCAGCAACCGAAACCGAGATGAAAGAGAAAAAGGCACGCGTCGAGGATGCATTAAATGCCACACGGGCTGCTGTTGAAGAAGGTATTGTGCCCGGCGGCGGTGTGGCGCTGGTACGCTGCCTGGACGCTCTGAGCAAAATTAAAATCAAGGGAGAGCAGAAGCTGGGCGTAAAGGTTGTTATGCGCGCCATAGAAGAGCCCCTGCGCCAGATCGCTAACAATGCCGGTGAAGAAGGCTCTGTTGTGATTGAAAAGGTTAAAAATGGCGAAGGCGCCTTTGGATACAATGCTGCAACTAATACATACGAAGACCTTATTAAAGCAGGCATTGCCGATCCTACCAAGGTGGTTCGTTTTGCTCTGCAAAATGCGGCAAGTGTTGCTGCGTTGATGCTGACAACAGAAGCCATGATAGCTGAAAAGCCTGAAGATAAAAAAGAGTCCGGCATGCCGGCAGGCGGCGGAATGGGCGGAATGGGCGGAATGGGCGGAATGGGCGGAATGATGTAAAATAAAGCCGTCTTTATAACGATACCAATCATCTTAAAACGAAGAAAGCCCTCTTGCTGTTACAGCATGAGGGCTTTCTTCGTTGAAAACCTTGACAAACAAATAACAGGAAGGATATAAAATTAAAAATCTACATGCTGGATCAGGCTGAAAACTAAATAAACAAGCCAACATCAAATATCGGAGCAACCCATGAATTATAATAAAATTATAAAAGCAATTATCTGCCTATGCATATTTATAGCAATAATTGCCTGCCCCTTATATCTTTTTGCTGAAGATGAAAAGGGGATCGAACATGAGACAGGCTTTTATTATACTATTCAAAAGGGAGACACACTCTGGGATATTTCGCAGCGATTCTTTGATTCACCATGGCAGTGGCCTGATTTGTGGGAAAAAAACAGCCAGGTTTCCAATCCCCATCTGGTTTATCCGGGCGAAAGGATACGCCTGTTTCATAAAGGATGGATGAAAATAACCGTTAAAACAGATGTGACTGAAAAATCCTTGCAAGAAAAAAAGCCGCAAAAAGAACTTCCATATCTTCTTTATACTGCAATTGACAAAATAGGTTTTATCAAAAAAGAACCTGTTGCCCCCTCAGGATATATATTCAAGTCATATAACGATAAAATTATTATCAGTCATGGAGATAAGGTTTACATAAGGCAAAGCAATAACGCATCACTTATTCCAGGACAAAAATATACAATATATAGAACCATAGAACATGCAATAAATAAAAAAACAAAGGATCCTGTTGGATTCCAGCACCATCTTACAGGCATACTTGAAATCACAGAAAAGCATCCTGATTTTTCCGTAGCAAAGGTTGTTCAATCTTTTCGATCTATTGCAGTTAATGATCTTTTAATGCCATATCAGCCGCTGTCAAAGAAAATATTAATTACCGAGAGCAAAAAAGGGCTTGAAGGATCAATTATAGGCTCGGAAGAAAAAGCAACCATCATCGGAGACAGCGCAATAGCCTTTATTGACAGGGGGAGTTCGGACGGCGTAATGCCGGGGCAGTACTACAGTATATATTACCAGGAAAAAAAGCGGCTCGATCCCAAAAGTAAAAAATATACCCTTCTTTCGGTTGTAGATTTTGGAACATTGTTTGTCCTGCGCACCGAACAGGCCACATCTACGGTTCTTATTACAAGGTCGGATAAAAGCATTACTCCGGGCACTAAAATCTGCAGCCCTTTACCTAAAAAATGAGGCCATTAAAGCTGATGACTTCGCAAAAAATCAAAAACACATGCTTTTGTCATTCCAGCGAAGCTTGTTCTCAACTCAGATCGGGGAACAGAAATCAAGACAATTTGCGTACCAAAACATTTACCATGCAAATTTCGGAGGAAGAGTTTTAAGATGAATTTTGAGAAGTTGTTTGGGAAGAATTCCCTTAAAAATAAAAATCTTCATTATAAGCTCATTATAATATTTGGCCTCTTTTTTCTGTTTCCTGTACTGGGATTTGTTATGTTTGGAATCAGATATAACTTAATGAATGACGAATATGTTTTGCTGTTTTTTCTGGGCGTTTTCGTTTTTTCATTGTTAGGATATATAATGCTAAAGAATGTGTTTGGTCAGATAGCGGATATATCCAAAAATATTTCTCAGAAAAGTATTGCACGGATAGGAGGAGAAATTCAACCGGGCACGGATGAAATACATAGCCTTATCCAATCTTTTAACTCAATCGAGAATCAATTCAGTAAGACTTTCGAGCAGCTTCAAAAGAAGTCTTCTGAAATATCAATACTAAAGGAGCTTTCCGAACTTTGCTATGTTACATTTGATCCAACTGAAATCCTTTATATCACCCTGGAGCGTTCCCTGGCATTAACTGTTTCAGACGTGGGTTCAGTCATGATTTTGGATCGTTACAGCGACTCGTTTATTGTTAAGTCGACCATTGGAGCAGGAGAATACATCAAGATAGATGACAGGGTTGATTTTAATACAAGCATCGCTAAGTATGCTGTAATCAATAAATCGCCTATTGTGGTTGAAGATATTGAAAAGGATACCCGGTTCGGAAGGGCAAACCGTCCTCAATATGCCTCGAAATCCTTCGTTTGTATGCCGATCAAAACCAGCAAAGAGATTGTCGGAGTGCTTACAATTTCGCATAGAAATAATGATAAAATTTATACGCAGAACGACGTGGATGTTTTGACTCCCCTTTTGAGCAACGCTGCTTTCACATATGAAAACCTCAGTCTTTTGAAGTATAATGAAAAGGGAGAGCTCGTTCTAAGGGCAGTTGAGAAAATCTTCAAGATAATGAACTCAAGTCTCAGGGACAGTGAACTTTTACATGCTATTATAAATGAGATTCAAGCCGTTGTTCCGTTTAGTATGGCTCTGGTGATAACCATAGTTGAAAACATTTCTGATCAGATAAAAATTATTGATTTGCTGGTCAATGAGCCAACAGATATTACCCAAAAAGCCTTTTATCAATACCAGCAGGGTAGTGTCATTGATAAGATTCTGAAACAGGGAAACACTCTTATTGTAGATGATACCAGTGTGCTTTCTAGTGAGATTGAGAAAAAACTCTTTGTGAATCAGGGTTTCAAGTCATGCATTCTTGCGCCATTGAAGATAAACGGTGTTATGAATGGATTGGTTGCGTTAACTGCGGAAGAGTCGGTTGTGTTTTATGATAACAAGCAGCTGATAGAATGGATGGCGAATGCGCTTTCTATTGCCATAGAGCGCAACAGGTTGTCTAAATCTGTTGCTAAACACAATAAAGAATTGGATTCGATCAAACAAATTGGAAGCGCTCTTGCTTCATCAACTTTTGACATGAACAAGGTTCTTAAGTATACAATGGATATGATTCAAGTAATCATGAACGTTGAAGCGGGTACTCTATTTCTTGTGAAGGAAAACGAGCTTGAGTTTGCTGTTGGATTTAATATTGAACTTGAATCTATGAACAATCTGAAAAATTTGCGACTTAAAATGGGTCAGGGAGTTGCAGGTTATGCGGCGACACGGGGAGAATCTATCATTATGAATGATACACACAAGTCACCGCACTTTGATCCTAGTGTAGACAAAACTATAGGTTTTAAGACGTTGTCGGCATTATGTGTGCCTATGATTTCTCAGGGAAGAGTTATCGGGGTTCTTGAAGTTCTCAATAAAATTAAGGGGGATTTTGACTCCAACGATGAGGATCTGCTGCAGTCTATAGCATCATCGGTAAGTATTGCCATTGAAAATGCCCGGCTTTACAAGGAAACCGTCTCAATGGCCGAGCATGAGCGTGGTATCAGGAGCGTTTTTCAGAAATTTGTACCCAAGTATGTAGTCGATAAGATCATCCACAATTCAGAAACAGGAAGGGAAATGGCTGAAGAGGTAAAGACTCTTACCATGCTGAATGTTGATATCAGGGGATTTTCAGGGCTTTCAGTAAAAATCGGAGCTCAGAAAACAGTTTCTCTGCTCAATCATTTCTTTTCCGTTATGGGAGGCATAGTCTTCAAATATCAAGGTATTGTTGACAAGTATCTGGGTGATGGGCTGCTGGCGCTTTTCGGAGCGCCTGTCTCAAGCACTATGGATTCAGATAATGCTGTGCTGGCAGCGCTTGAAATGAAAAGCTCGCTTGCAACTATAAATGATTATTTTACCAGGGAATTTGACGCTTCTATAATCATAGGTATAAGTGTTCATACTGGTGAAGTAGTTGTAGGCAATTTCGGTTTTGATATGAAAATGGATTATACTGTTATCGGCGATTCTGTGAATGATGTATTTAAGCTTCAGGAACTTACCAAATCCATTCCGAACGGTATTTTGATTAGTGAAAAAACCCGCCATTCCGCACGGTCACGCCTGAAACTGCGTGATGTTGATGACAGACTCGGAGACATGAAGATATACGAACTGCTGTGCTATAAAACGGATTAATTAGTCTGGTTGTAACCCTTCACGGAGTGATGAAGTGATGGGATGATTGGAGGATCTTATGAAAAAGTTTATTCTAATAATTGTAACCATCACCTTTTTCATATATCCCTCTATCTGCCTTTCCTCTTATCTTATAGAGTTAAAAAACGGCTCTACATTTATAACTAACCACTATTGGAAGGAAGGGCGGCAGATAAGGTTCTACTATCGCGGCGGAGTCGTGGGGATCAGCAAAAACTTAATCAGAAAAATAGAAGAAGCAGATATGGTTTACGAAGAAAAGGCGGTTTCTTCTGAAAAAAAGCCTGAAACAGCTCCGGTTAAGGCTAAGCCAGAGGATGACGCAAAGACTGAAGAAACACGGGACGCCGGAGCTGCAGTAAAGAAAGACGATCTGTTTATAAAAGAATTTAATGCACTTAAGAAAAGATTCGAAAATATCGAAAGCACACCAACACCTGAACTTTATGAGTTTTCGAAAGATTTAACCAACTTCAGAGATAAAATACACAAAAGCCGGTTAGGTCATGTTTATGTGAACCAGATCTACGAAATCCACGCAATGGGCGATGAACTGGAAACTGTCATTAAGTCGAGGGGTCAATAGGATTCCTTCCATCTGATGATGTCCAATGACTGGTTATTCAAGGAATTGTCCACCATGCAACTGTCATATTTTATGTCTATTCCGCCGTTAATATCAACGGTTTGGTTCGCAAGTACAGCGCCCTTAATATTTATGCCCAACCCGCCTCCGTTAAAGACCAGTGTGCCTGTAACAAGGATAAGTCCGTTCCAGCTGAATCCTCCCCCCAGCGTTAAATCGCCTTCTACCAGAAGAGTTCCGTAGCCGGTCGCATTCGAAAGCTTCAGGCCCTGCACATTAAAAGGATTCGAAGTATCAGAATAGCAGGTAACAAAATTGCCGGCATCTCCGTAGTTTGCGCCACTCGTGTCTGCTGTTATTGTCTCGGTGGCAGAAGCCTTTAGGTCGTTAACGTAAGCTGCAATGTCAATACTGTCTGTTCCCTGTTGAGGTGTCACAGGATTTCCCAAGAATGTTGGGCTGCCACTTGTGTTTGTTGTAGATAGGGTCAGTGTATAAATAGGTGGCTTGGCAGGAGCTGCGCCGCAGTTATCGTTTCCGTCAACACTCAGAGCGCTGCCGTTGCCCGTAACATCACCCTTTGCATACAGAGCGGAATTTACCAGAGGACCAGGATTTTTAACCACCTCAAGCTCTACTGTTTTAAGGCTGTTGCTGCTTTGTCCATAACCTGTTATGATCTCAACCGGTTTGTGCTCTATTGCTCCCGATGTTGTAAACTGGACCGCAGTTGTGGGCTGAGAGGGGTCTCCATAACCGTAATAAACAATATTTCCCGGTGCAGAAGCAGGATTGGTTCCTGTATTCCCGTCACCATCATAGTAGTGTGGTGACGAGGTTGTATGCCCGGCCTGTTCAGCATCATGCTCTCTTTTGTGCCTGATTTTAACGAAATATGAGATATCTGTCTGAAGGCTGTTTACCGTTATGGCCGTGTTGGTGTGGGAAGTCGGAGTTGGAATATAGTTGTCATAATTTGTGTCATAGCCCGGATCATCGGATGTCTGCCATGAACCTGATGTTAATATGTAAGCAGACCACCATTCGTCATAAGAAGAGGGGTCTCCCGCATAATTGCCAGCCGTGGAGGATCCCTTAAGCCGCGCCCTCGCCTCTTCTATCCCTGCTTCCGCCGCATAAAATGCCTGTTCGCTGGCCCTGTAATTGCTGCCGATTTTAAGGTCTGTTGTTGTTACTATAACCGCAGTGGTTCCCAGAATCGCTATAATAGCCAGAAACATAAGCCCGAGAGGAAGAACCATTCCTTTTTCATTTTTATGTATTAAGCGTATATCTGACATTTGAACTGCCTTTATTGAACTGGAGATCTACACCCTTTTTATAAATTAAGATTTCTCGGCGTTATCAAAGAAGTTAAAGTGTGTGTCCTGTATCCGCCATAATCAGCATCTGCTTTGGATGTCCTGGCAGTTATTGTAATCTTTATCTGTCGGATATCGCCATTTTCGGCAGATGTAGTTACTTCCGTCACGCCATCAGCTTTCAGGTAAACAAAGGTAAATGATTGGATGTTTTCGGCAAATGGCTGGTCGCCAGAACCGATATTCCTGTCAATCTGAAGATCTGTGGCATCATAGATATATATGATATTTTCTTGACCCGTAATATTACCATCACCATCCAGGTCTGCGCGTATCTGAAGCTGACCGGCATTATACGGAATACCATCAAAAGTTGCGCCTGCTGGATCATATCCCGCCATCCTGATCTCTCTGGTCATCATATCCATAGTAGCTCTTGCTGTTTGCACCATCTCGACAATCTGTTCCTGAACGTCATAGATTTTGCGCTGCATAAGGAAAGTGCTCGACAATGCCGCCAGGATAATCAAACCTATTGCCATGGCAATCAGCAGTTCTACCAGGGTAAACCCGCTTTCTTTATTTTTAGACAAATAATACAATAGCCTCACTCCGCAAGGATCGTCTTTAAAACAACCGAATGGTCATCAGAATCCCAATATACTGTAACAGTTATCTTCTTCATGCCTGCCGCTGGATCACCGGCAGCTACGTCTGTGATTCTTTTGTATAAAGTATAATCTGAAATGGTATTATAGTCTTCTGTATCGTCTGCTGCGCCGGCATATCCTGTCCTTTTGATATCTTCCATCTTATCCTGCGCCAGAACTGTGGCAGTGCTAATCCTGTTGCTTAGCTTGTTGCTGTTAATTATCCCTGCTATCAGAGCTGCCATTCCAAGCAGTCCCACTGTCAAAATAACCATGGCGACCAGAACTTCCATCAGGGTAAAACCACTATTATTATCGCGTAATTTGCGCATTAAAGAAGTTTTTCCTTTTAAAATTGCCATTATTCAATTTTAACGCGTCCCGTTAAAGCAACACAGACATCTTTCGTTGAACCAACAGAATTAGTTAGAGTTATAGTTGACCCGTAAGCAGTCCCTCTGGGATAAAAAATCGGATTAGCAGTTGCGCTAAATGTTACCTCAGAATATTCGCTTTGAATATCTTTGGTGTTCGTCCATTCACCGCTATCTTCTGCATTATTATTGTTGTCATCATCTAATATCTTATACTGATGATTATTGCTAAGAAAGAAAACCTTAAACCTGTTATTCTCTTTAACCGCTTTCATCCTCGCTGCCATCAAATCTCCCATTACCTGCCTGGCCGCTCCGTTTAATCGGTGTTTCGGCATGTAAGACAGAAAATTTGGAACGGCAATGCCCGCAAAAACCGCCAGAATAGCAATGATAACGATCAGTTCAATAAGTGTAAAGCCGGATTGTTTATTGCAAAGCCTCATAGAGCCTCTGAAGAATGGGGTTTAAAATTGATTTACATGCAAATTTTGCGCCAGCCACTACTTCAGGCCTCGTCAAGTAGTCGAGTAGTTAACTGATCAAGTGGTTGTTGCTATGTGCCTGTCTACGCCGACCCCGTAGGTCGGAACAATCGTACTGGGATGAGTCTGCCTGCCCTGTTAAATTCCGAAGGACTATTTAACCAGGGTGGCTAAATCTAAAAGAAAAAACAGTGAAAATAACCAGTTCCGGGGGAAAATCAACTACCTGCTGCAAATAAAATCCACACCATTTTGAAACATGCGTATGCCGGCTGTAGCGCCTGTATTTATTGCGCCTCCACGGCGCTTTATCTTTTCCTTATCGCGCGTCCAGTCCGGATGATTTGTCCAGTGGTTAAAGGCTTCGGGATGAGGCATAAGGCCGAAGATCCGGCCGGTGGGATCGCATATACCGGCAATATCATTTATTGACCCGTTTGGATTAAACGGGAATTTGCCCTCTGCGGGATTTCCGTCCGGCATGGCATACTGGATAACGACCTGGTTGTTTTTTGTTAGGCGCTGGATTATGTCCTTATCCGAATAAAATTTTCCCTCACCATGCCTTATGGGAAGCTCAATCTTGTCAAATCTGACCTCTGACCTCTGACCTCTGACCTCTGACCTCTCTCCATGCCTTACAGGAAGCTCCAGGGTATCAAATCCTTTTGTAAATACACATGGAGATAAAGGATTAACCTTCAGCATTACCCAGTCGTCCCTGAAATTTCCACAATCATTAAATGTAAGGGCAATGGATCGTGTCTTGTAATTGCCTTTAAAGCCAGGCAAAAGCCCCATGTTGACAAGCGTCTGGAATCCATTGCATATTCCAAGCACAAGATTCCCTTTGTCAACAAATTCAAGTATTTTATCGCCTATATTTGTCTTCAGGCGCACAGCCTGAATCACACCGGCGCCATGATCGTCTCCCCAGCTGAACCCTCCCACAAAGACCATTATCTGAAAATTATCAAGAGTCACAGAACCGTCAATAAGCGAGTTAATATGCACCCTACTGGCTGAAGCGCCAGCCAGTTCAAGGGCATAAGCTGTCTCATTATCACAGTTCAGGCCGTATCCGGCCAGGACAAGAGCATTTACCATCTTCATATTAAATCTCCAAACGGTTTTTTCCAGGCAGACTTCAAGTCTTTAACAGGGATGGAAATAATGGTCTTGTTTTTCTTTTTGCTTTTAGAATCGCTGATAATTAAATCACCGGATTTATCTGTTATAACCCCTATACAGGAACAAGGAAGCCCTTTAAAAATATCTTCAAATATCTTTCTGTTTTCAGGATTTATTGTTACTATAAAGCGACCCGCTGATTCTGAAAATAAAATGGTGTCAATACGATTACTCAGGATTGAAGCCCTGTCTGCGTGCGGCGCACATGCAGGCACAAGGGCAAGATCAACTTTCATGCCCAGATCTCCGCCAATGGCAACCATTGTTAGATGCACGCCCAGACCACCGCGATATATTCCATGGGCAGATGCAACAAGTTCTTTTTCAATAGCGCTGCCAAGCGCCCTGTAAAGCCTGGCGAACTGTCTGGCATGCACCTGCGGAACATTCAGGCCGACATATCCATAATGTTCGTAGTATTCGGAGCCTCCAAGCTCATTTCCTGTTTCTCCAAGTATATAAACCAGATCACCGGGTATCTTGGAGTCCATTGTAATGCATTTGTTTATATCGTCGATAACAGATATGGTTGAAAACTGGATGGTTTCAAGAGCAGATACCTTGTGGGTTTCACCATACCGGCCTGCAAGATATCCATCAACATACATGCTGTCTTTACCTGAAAGGAGCGGTATCCCATATTCCAGGCAGATATCCCTAAGCGCCCGGCATGAACGTACCAGTTGCGCTGCCTTAAATCTGCCGTCAGGATTATCTTCAGGATGATATTGAATGTTGGGCCAGCAAAAATTATCCACACCACCTATCGCGTCCAGATCTGCCCCGACAGCAATTAGCCTGCGAACAGCCTCGTCAATAGTGCAACTTGTCATATGATAAGCATCTATTTTCGAATATGTGGGTAACAGCGCCTGGGCAAAAGCAAGACCCTTCTCTGAATCAAGCACAGGCCTTATAACGGACGCATCGCTGTTAACATCACGGCCAGCGCCTACAAGAGGTTTAATAACACTTGTTCCCTGTACTTCATGGTCATACTGTCTGGATATCCATTCCCTGGAACATATGTTGGGACGCGACAAAATATCTGTCAGCAATACCTCATAGTCACGGGGCTCCCTTATAACCGGTTCAAAGAGTCCTCTTTGACCAGGCTCCTGCCAGTGCGCATCAAATTCCCACTGTGGAAAACCAGCGCTTAACAAATCAAGATTAATATAGGCGCACGTCTTCCCGTTATGGGTGATATGAAGTTTCCCTGAGTCCGTATATTTACCAATAACAGTGCTCTCAACAGCATGCTTTTTTGAAAGTGTAAGAAAACAGTCCAGATCCTCCTGCCTTATGGCCAGAGTCATACGCTCCTGGGATTCTGAAATCCATATTTCCCATTGATCAAGGCCTTTATATTTTAAAGGAACCTTTTCAAGCTGGATTTCACATCCATTTGAAAATCGAGCAGATTCCCCTACAGAGGATGAAAGCCCTCCTCCTCCGTTGTCTGTAATAAATCTTATAAGCCCTTGGTCGCGCGCCTCTAATATAAAATCATGCATCTTTTTCTGGGTATATGGATCTCCTATCTGTACATGACCAGCTGGAGTGCTTTCAGAAAAAACCTCGGATGAAGCTGTCACACCATGAATCCCGTCTTTGCCGACCCTTCCGCCGCACATAATTACCAGGTCTCCAGGTGATGTTGTTTTCTGCTGTGCAGGCTCTCCCTTTATCTGCGAGGGCATTATGCCGACGGCTGTCACGAAAACCAGAGATTTCCCCATATAACCATGGTGAAAAATGAGCTGCCCAAAAGTTGTGGGAATACCGCTCTTGTTGCCGCCGTCCCGCACACCTTCTATAACCCCATCCAGAAGGCGTCTTGGATGAAGATGCGGGATAAGATCTCCATTATAATCCCTTAGCCCGACACAATAACCATAGCCCCCCATAATCAGCTTTGCGCCCTTGCCTGTTCCCATGGGATCGCGATACACGCCGACAATGCCGGTTATTGCTCCGCCGTAAGCCTCCATGTTGGATGGAGAATTGTGAGTCTCACCTGTAATAACGTAATAGTGCTCGTCGTCAAATTGTCCTGCGCCGGCATTGTCCCACAACACAGACACAACCCACGGCTTTTTTTCCTTTAACGAGAGTGTCGGCTGCTTGATACAGGTCTCAAAAATATTGTCCTCAACCTCTGCATAGCCTGTTGAAAGATCCTGATAATGGAACAGCCCTTGGAAGGTATTATGGTTGCAATGATCACTTCTTGCCTGGGAAATATATTCAAGTTCAACATCTGTGGGTTCTGCAAGACCTACCAGAGCGCGCTCTGCCTGAACCTTGCTGTCAAAAAAATAGGCTCTGATGGTTGGAATATCGTTTGGATTCAAAGCAAGGTTTCGTTCATCGCTTATTCTTTTCAGTGTTTCATCGGTGTCAATCGGGATCGGCATAACAACCGGCTTATGATCAAGCCTGACTTTGGGAATAATAATTCCAGTTCCGATTTTATTGTCCCAGTTGCGCTTTGAATATATCTTGCATCTTTGTATAATGTTGTTGGCTAATAGTTCACCGGCGATTTTATCAACATCTTCAGCTGTCAAACCCTTTCCCTGCAGACAATACCGTTTTGAAGTATAAATCGCCTCTCCGGGGTTAAACTTTATTCCTAAAATATCCTCTACCGCCTCAACAGCGGTGCTGCCTGGATTATCCTTGACACCCGGCCTGAAACCAACCCAGATAATCCAGTCAAAATCAATTAAAAGAGAATTATAAGACGATGTCTGTGTTACAGGATTTGTAAAGATTTCTTTCTGAATGGTTTTTAACTGGTCAGCGGTCAGGTCGGCATCAATAGTAAGCGCATTAATAGTGCGTACACATGAAAGCTTCAGGCCAAAATAATCAAACGCCTTCCGGCGAATCCCTTCCCCTTCAGCATCAATAAGATCCTGATTAAGCGCTATTTCGAGTCGATACGGCATAATGGTTCAGGGTTCAGGGTTCAGGGTTCAGGGTTCATTTCTTTCTAACTTGGAACCGTGAACCGTGGAACTGTGAACCTAAATAGTTACATTCCTTTTAACTAAAAAATATACGTGAAATATCGTTATAAAACACGAAGATCATCAGCAATATTAATATTAAAATCCCTGCCTGCTGAGCAATTTCACGAACTTTTATACTGACCGGACGTCCTGTTGCGGCTTCGATAAAAAAGAAAACCAGATGACCGCCATCTAAAACCGGTATGGGAAGTATGTTTAAAATACCGAGATTGATACTAAGCAGAGCGATGAAAAAAACAAAACTTGTCGCTCCTTCCCTGGCCTGTTGCCCTGCCATCTCGGCAATCATTATCGGACCGCCCATGGTTTTTATAGAGATAGTTCCCTGTATCATTTTACCAATACTAATTACAACTAATTTGGAAATTTTCCAGGTTTGGATAATACTCTCTGAAAAAGCCTGAAACGGATTCAACTCTCTTGCGAACATATCACCGGAGGATTTAATTCCGATCACATATCGGTTAATTTCATCGCCGAATATACTTTTTGTGGAAATTTGGTTTGGAATAACATTGAAAACAAGGATCGATCCTCCCCTGAGAACCGTTAAGGCAAGGCTTTTACCTTTGCTCTCGGTAATAATTCCGGCCATCGTCTCCCAACTCTTGACAGCAAACCCATCAATTTCTATTATCTCATCATCCTTTTGCAATCCTGCCTGATACGCCGGCGAACCCTCGGTAACATCTCCGACAGTAGGTTTTAAAACAAAGGTGCCATAACTTTGAAAAATTCCGAAAAATATTATTACAGCAAGAAGAAAATTAAAAAAAGGACCTGCCGCAACGATTAAAATCCGTTTAAAAACATGCTTATGTGTAAATGAAAAAGGCATGTCAACAGGAGATATATCTGCGTTTGGTTCTTCCCCCACCATCTTGACATATCCGCCAAGCGGCATTATAGAAACAATATAATCGGTTCTGCCTATCTTTTTTCCAAACAGTTTAGGGCCAAACCCTAATGAAAATTTTTCCACTCCCACTCCAAAAAACCTTGCGACAAGGAAATGGCCAAGTTCATGAAAAAAAATAAGTATCCCCAAAACTATGACAAATGAAAATATGGTAGTAAACATAATTATAAGTTCGAGCTCTTAGACGCCGATTATCTCCTTTTTTGCGTATTCCCGGGCCCATTTGTCAGCTTCGATAATATCAGACAGCTCAGGATTTGCGACAACAGAGTGAATCTCCATTGTCCTGCTTATAACCTCTGGTATTTTAACAAACGAAATGCGCCTGTCTAAAAAAGCCTGCACAGCCATCTCATTTGATGCATTTAAAACCGCGGGAAGGGTTCCACCTGCCTTGCCTGCCGTATAAGCAAGGACTAAACAGGGAAACCTATCTAAATCAGGCTTTTTAAATGTCAAAGGTTCCATGTTTACAAAATCAGGTATCGGTTGTCTTAGAGAAAGACGCTCCGGATATGATATGGCATATGCTATCGGCACCTTCATGTCCGGTATGCCAAGTTGGGCAATTATTGCTCCATCCCTGAAAGAAACCATTGAATGAATCACGCTTTGCGGATGAATCACAATCTTTACCATATTCAGAGAAACCTTGAAAAGGGATTTGGCCTCTATTACTTCAAGCCCCTTGTTCATAAGCGTGGCCGAATCAATGCTGATCTTTTTGCCCATCTGCCAGGTTGGATGCGCAAGAGCATCTTCCGGCGTTATGCTTGCAAATTCACTTGCCGGCCGGTTCAAAAATGGGCCGCCTGAGCCTGTAAGTAAAATACAGTCAAGATCCTCTTTTCGCTGACCAACAATACATTGAAAAATAGCGCTGTGCTCGCTGTCGATCGGAAGTATGTTTATCCCTTTTTCATCAGCCCTTTTCGCAATGATCTCGCCTGCCATTACAATGGATTCTTTGTTGGCCAGCGCAATGTTCTTGCCTGCCTCTATTGCTGCAAGAGTCGGCACAAGACCTGCTGCACCCACCATTGCGGACACAACCATATCAACAGATCCATGTGTGGCTGCGGCCCTGTATCCATCTTCCCCATACATTATTTCAACACGGGTCTTTGGAGGAAGTATTTTTTTCAGTTCAAGAGCCCTGTTTTCATCAATAACAACGGCAAGTTCAGGAGAAAATCTCTTGATCTGGCCGGCTAACAATTTAATGTTGGTTCCAGCCGCAAGAGCTTTAATACCGAATCGCTCAGGAAACATTTCTATAATTGCAAGAGCATTACAACCGATTGATCCGGTAGACCCAAGTATGGAAAGCTGTTTCACAGCAGTATATATTCCTTAAAAAAATATGCGACAGGAGCTGCAAACAAAAGCGCATCAATTCGATCAAGGATACCGCCGTGACCGGGCAGAATTGAGCCTGAATCTTTCACGCCGGAATATCTTTTAAGTTCGGATTCAAACAGATCGCCAACCTGCCCGGCAACTCCGATTAAAAGAAAAAACAGGATGCTTGGCCCCAGTGGCAATGATTTTAAAAAATAATTCATAAAGATAAGACCTGCCCCCAAAGTCGCTATAAGTCCACCAATAGCGCCTTCAATAGTCTTTCCAGGGCTAACGGCAGGACAAAGTTTATGTCGCCCCAAAAGGCGGCCAACATAGAATGCTCCTGTATCACCCGCAAAAACAAGAGCCAGCAGAAAGAAAATCCAGACTGCGCCATCAGCATCATTTCGTATTAACACCATGCAGGAAAGAAATAATGGAATGTATATAATGCCAAGGATCTGCTTTGCAATTAGCTCTACAACCGAGGGATTTGTCTTGAAGTAGCGCAGAGAAATCAGTCCGGAAAAAATAAGGTTTAAAATAATAAGGCCAAAAACAATATTAAACGAGTTTATATATGCGGCCATAATAATGATAGGACTTATGATAAAAGCTGAAAGCTGAAAGCTGAAAGCTGAAAGGTTTTTAACTTCTTGCTTTGAGCTTTGAGCTTTATTGAACACTATGCGAAAATATTCTACAAGCGCCATCATGCATACTATACAAATAAATATAGCAAACAGAATTGATCCCCCTTTCCAAGTCAGCAAGACAAGAAGGGGAAGAGCCACGATAGCTGTAATCCAACGTTTAAAATGCATATTGTTTTTCAAATTAGGAGTTGGAAAATTTAGGAATTTAGGAATTGAAGGTATTTTAATGCTTTTAATCCCAAATTCCTCAATCCCTCAATTATTTGTCGTGTTTTAAACTTTGCCGAATCTGCGTTTTCGGTGCTGGTAGTTTTTCAAAATCTGCATAAACTCATCTTTGCTGAAATCAGGCCACAATGTATCTGTAACATAAATTTCAGTATAAGCGATTTGCCACAGAAGAAAATTGCTTATGCGCATCTCGCCGCTGGTTCTTATCAACAGATCAGGATCCGGCATCCCTTTTGTATAAAGGGAATCAGATATAACATCATCTGTTATTGAATCAGAATCGATTATGCCCTTTCTAACCTTTATTGCAATATCTTTTACCATTCTGACTATCTCAGCTCTGGCCCCATAACTCAACGCAAGGTTTAGAAGCATACCGTTATTTTTTTCCGTTAAAGCCATGGTCTTATATAGCGCATTACGAACATTTTCCGGCAAACGCTCAATCTGCCCTATTGCATTGAGCCGGATATTATTATCCAATAATTTTTTTTGCTCTGATTTAAGAAAGTTTGCAAGAAGGGTCATAAGAGCAGCAACTTCCACTTGTGGTCGCTGCCAGTTTTCTGTGGAAAAAGCATACAGGGTCAGGATGGAAATTCCTATTTCACGGCAGCACTCAACAATTGTTCGAACTGTTTCAGCTCCTTTTTCATGACCTTTTATCCGGTTTAAAAGGCGCTGTTTCGCCCATCTGCCGTTTCCATCCATAATGATGGCCACATGAGAAGGATTTGCAGTGTTACGATCTGTATAAACATGGCCGTCTTCACTAAAATTCAAGGATCTCTTTCTCTTTTTCGTTATAGATATCGTCAATTTGCTTGATATGCTCATCTGTTATTTTCTGGACCTGATCCTGAGCCCTGAAAGCATCATCTTCCGCAATCTCGCCGTCCTTTTTTAAACCTTTTAACAGATCTATTGAATCACGCCTTATATTACGCAGCGCAACCTTATAATCTTCGCACATTTTACGCACGATCTTTACAAGCTCTTTTCTTCTCTCCCCTGTAAGAGATGGAATTGATATTCTTATTATCTTACCGTCGTTTGAAGGTGTTAGGCCAAGATCCGATTTCAATATCGCCTTCTCGATCTCCTTGATTACAGAGCTATCCCACGGCTGTATTGTAATAAGACTGCTTTCAGGAACTGAAATAGATGCCATCTGGGCAATTGGAGTCGGAGTGCCATAGTAATCAGCCCGTATGCCGTCAAGCAGAGACTGGGAGGCACGCCCTGTCCTGACCCTTTTTATTTCATTTTTCAGGGCTGATGCCGACTTGCCCATTGAATCTCTTGTTTCCTGATAAATTGAATTAATCATCTCTTTCACCTAATAACTTGAGACTTTCGAAAAACCATCGTTATTTGTCGTTTCGACCAAAGAGAGAAGTCTTAACGGACCGGCAGTTTGCATAAAACCTTATGATAACATAACTGCTTGCGTGAATAACAACTACTCGACTCCTCGACTACTTATCATAGTCCCGATCTCCTCACCGCATACAATCTTTCTGAAATTTCCTTTTTCTTTAAGATTAAAAACAATAATTGGTAGTTTATTGTCCATGGCCAGAGAAATAGCTGTCGTATCCATGGCTTTGAGCTGTTTTTCAAGAACTTTCATGTAAGTGATTTTTTTTATGAATTTAGCATCTTTGTTAAGTTCAGGATCTGAATCATAAAAACCGTCAACTCTGGTAGCTTTTAGTAAAATTTCAGCATGAATTTCCTGGGCTCTTAATACGGCAGCCGTATCCGTAGTAAAGTACGGGTTGCCGGTACCGGCTGCAAAAAGCACAACACGTCCTTTTTCAAGATGGCGTATAGCTTTGCGAAGTATATACGGTTCAGCTATTTCATGCATTGATATGGCCGACTGTATACGGGTTTGAACCCCTCTTTTCTCAAGAGCATCCTGCAATGCAATACTGTTGATCACCGTAGCAAGCATTCCCATGTGATCAGCAGCTGTTCTATCCATGCCGAATGAACCTGCGCTAACCCCTCTGAATATATTGCCGCCGCCGATAACTATAGCAATCTGAATCCCGAGATCAAATACCGAGCGGATTTCATCAGCCATATACTTTATCCTTTCCTGGCTGATTCCAAAGTCCATATCTCCCATAAGGGCTTCGCCGCTAAGCTTTAACAAAACTTTTTTATACCGAGTTAATGTCAAAGTTTCAAGACTCCCCTGCCTGGAACCGTACAAAACGCTTAATCGTAATATTCTCACCGATCTTTGCAATCAAGCCGTTTAAAAGATCCTCAACAGTTATATTGGGATCCCGAACATATGCCTGGCTCATGAGACAGCTGTCCTTATAGAATTTCTGTAGCTTACCTTCTGCTATTTTATCTATAACCTTTTCAGGCTTGCCTGTTTCTATGGCCTGCGCACGATAGATTTCCTTTTCCCTGTTAATTATATCTTCGGGAATATCTTCAGGCCTGATCCCAACAGGATTAATGGCGGCAATATGCATCGCTATATTTTTTGCGAACTCAATAAAATCATCGTTTTTTGCAACAAAATCGGTCTCGCAATTAATCTCAACCAACACGCCAAGTTTGCTGCCCATATGAATATAAGATGCTATCATGCCTTCACTCATAACCCTGCCGGATCTCTTTAAAGCCGTTGCCAATCCTTTTTTTCTTAAAAAATCAATGGATTTACTTATATCACCATCGCACTCTTTAAGAGCTTCTTTACAATCCATCATACCTGCTCCTGTCTTTTCACGGAGCTGTTTAACCATTGCTGCGCTAATTGTTGCCATTTTTTTCTCCTGTAAAGGCCTTTGAAAAACACAACTTTTTGCCTGATTAGCGCTTTTCAAAGCCCTCTTGTCTATTCTGCTTCAGTAATATTTGCCAATTCTTCGCTTACAGAATCATCCACAGGTTTTGGCGAAGTTGCAGATTTTACTTTTTTTATTATCTCTACAACCGGTCCATCTGCACCATCTGAAACAACTCTCCTTTGACCTGGTTCTAATTCTTCACCAAAAGATACTGGTTCAGGTTGCTCTTCGATTTCTTTGTCGGCCTCTGCATGCTGTTTCTCGATCATTTGCTGGCGGCCCTCGATACAGGCATCGGCAATTCTGGCTGTAATCAGCCGTATTGCCCGTATGGCATCATCATTTCCCGGTATGATATAATCAATCTCATCGGGATCGCAGTTAGTGTCAACAATAGAAATAATAGGTATGTTGAGACGTTTCCCCTCACGCACTGCAATAGCCTCATTTTTAGAATCAACAATAAAGATAGCGCCTGGAACCCCATTCATTGTCTTGATTCCGCCAAGATTGTTGTCGAGCTTTACCCTTTCATTCTCAAGCTTCAGTCGCTCCTTTTTGGGAAACAAATTTATAGATCCATCATTAATTATATCGTTAAGATAGTTAAGACGATCTATACTCTGTTTAATGGTCTGAAAGTTTGTCAGCATTCCGCCCAGCCACCTGTTGTGCACATAAAACATTTCGCATCGATTAGCCTCTTCATAAATAGATTCCCTGGCCTGCTTTTTGGTGCCGACAAAAAGAACCGATTTCCCCTCTGCGGCAATACCGGTTACAAAATCATATGCTGTTTTAAACATACGAACAGTTTGTTGAAGATCGATAATATAAATACCGTTCCTTGCTCCAAAGATGTATGGTTTCATTTTCGGATTCCAACGCTTTGTCTGATGCCCAAAATGTACCCCAGCTTCAAGAAGCTCCTTCATTTTAAGATAAGCCATAGTTTTTTTCCTCTCTTTTAATCGGTTTTTCCTTTAACCTCCATCAACCCCGCTTCCGACCCTCAAAAAAATGAAGGCACCAAGAAACAGGTCCAAAGGTCTGTGAATTATTTTAAACTATTTTTTGTATCAAACTTAAATAAACTTCGCAATATAAATTTGAGAATTTCGTAAAAAGCATATCAGCAACCAATCAACCTTTTTATCTGAACCACACGATAGTATCCACTGTAGTCTTTTGTAAACACGACCTGTTCATACTGACCACAAGAATTGACGATCTTGCTGACATCCTCTTTCTGGTCATGACCTATCTCCAACAAAAGACTGCCTCCTGGCTTAAGATAGGTATGCGCACCGCTTATAATATGCCTAAGCTGGCAAAGTCCGTCCCTACCTCCATCAAGAGCCATGGCCGGTTCATACATGGAGATTTCAGGCTGAAGCTTATTGATAAGCCGGGTATTAATATACGGCGGATTTGATATTATCATATCAAACAGATGGGTATCCTCCTTTAACGGCATAAACCAATCACCTGAAAAAAACATGATCTTTTTATTAAGATTATGATGTTTTGCATTCTTTTCGGCCAGTTCAACAGCCTTAATTGAACAATCTGAAGCAATAAAAACATTCTCAGGGCGATGCAATGCAAGAGCGCAAATTATTGCTCCGGAACCTGTACCAAGCTCTAAAATACGTTTTGGGATGTTGCAAGAATCATGAGCTGAATTTATTGGCAAAAGAGAAAGTGCTGCCTCAACGAGATGTTCGGTTTCAGGGCGGGGGATAAGAACATCCTTTGTAACAGCAATATCCATCGACCAGAACTCCTTAACTCCTACAATATAAGCAATGGGCTCTTTAGCTATCCTCCTTTTTATCAAAGCCTTAAAAAGCGCAAGCTCTTTTTCTGAAAGTGGCTGATCGTAACGCAGATACAGCTCTATTCTGTTTGATTTTAAGACATGCGCAAGAAGTATTTCGGCTGCAGCCCTTGGGCTGTCTATGTCGTGGGTTTGAAAATAGGAGGTGGTCCACTTAATGGTGTTAAGTATGGTCCATTCTTTGGCGCTGGTCTTCAATTGATCCTGCATTCTGTAAAGCCTGGCTCTGATAAAATGTTGAAAGTTCGTCTATTATTTTGTCTATATCACCCTGCAAAATACTTTCCAGTTTGTATAGGGTCAGCCCGATACGGTGGTCGGTAACCCTTCCCTGGGGAAAGTTATAAGTCCTGATTCTTTGGCTCCGATCTCCGCTGCCTATCTGGCTTTTCCGATTTTCGGATCGTTGTTCATCCTGTTCTTTAATGATATTGTCAAGAAGACGAGCCCTGAGTACCTTCATCGCCTTGTTTTTGTTTTTTAACTGCGATTTCTCATCCTGACATGTAACCACCAACCCGGTGGGAAGATGGGTAATGCGTACTGCAGAATCTGTTGTGTTGACCGATTGGCCTCCTGGACCGCTCGACCGAAATACATCGACCCTAATATCAGCAAGATCAATGTTAACTTCAACATCCTCTGCTTCCGGCAGTACCGCAACAGTAACAGCAGATGTATGTATCCTTCCCTGAGCCTCTGTTGTTGGAACGCGCTGAACACGATGAGTGCCGCTTTCATATTTAAAACGGCTGTATGCCCCTTTGCCGTGAATCATCGCAACAATCTCTTTTAAACCGCCGACACCTGTTGCATGATGGCTCATGATCTCGACTTTCCAGTTTCTGTTTTCAGCATACCTGCTGTACATCCTGAAAAGATCGCTCGTAAAAAGACCTGCCTCTTCACCGCCTGTGCCCGCACGTATTTCAATGATAACATTTTTCTCGTCAAGAGGATCCGTGGGAATAAGCAGTCTTTTTAGTTCATCCTCATAACCTTCCTTTTTAAGTGTAAGAGCATCGACCTCATCACGAGCCATATCCTTTATGTCGGAGTCTCCATCCTTTAACAGATCCATGCTGCCATCGAGATCCGTCAATGTCTGCTTGTATGACCTGAAAACCCTGACAATCTTGTTTAAATCAGCATGCTCCCTGCTATATTTCTGGTATGCATCCCGATTCTGCAATATCCTTGGATCGCTTAAAAGTTTTTCAAGCTCTACAAAGCGTTCTTCAACCCCTTTTAATTTATCAAGCATAAGTTTAACTACATATCCCCATACGGAAACAAAAACAAGTAAACCGCGATAGCGAGCGCATTCCCCGTAGCTTGTCGGAGCAAAGCGGAGATCCCGTTCCAGCGGGGCTGCGAAGTTAGCGAGCGAATCTAAAAATGGCCAACTTCCTTACGGTCGAAAAACCCTTACTACAGAGAATCTTCAATTAAACCACAAAGGACACGAAGAAGTAGTTAACCAATGTTCTATCCTCGTGTCCCTCATGGTGTGATTTTCTAATATAAAGTATACAGAAAAAGGCTATTATTTTTGATTATTAAATTTTTCATATTTTTTGCGGAAACGCTCAATTCGACCTTCTGTATCTATGAGCTTTTGTTTACCTGTAAAAAAAGGATGGCATTTTGAACAGATTTCAACTCGAATATCCTCTTTGGTAGAACCAACCTCAATGACATTTCCGCATGCGCACTTTATTGATGTTTCATAATATTCAGGATGAATCCCGGTTTTCATGTTTTCTAAACCCCCTGTTTGTTAATTTTATGCCTTAGTAGCTGAACCTTTACGTTAATTCTATGCATTCATAGCAGACAAAAATGATTTATTATCCTTTGTTCCGCTCATTTTTTCAAGCAAAAACTCCAAACTGTCAACAGAATTTAATGAAGAAAGAACCTTTCTCAATATCCATACGCGGGTAAGTGTTTCCTTATCAAGAAGTAATTCTTCTTTCCGTGTGCCCGATTTCTTGATGTCAATCGCAGGGAACAGCCGTTTGTCGGAAAGTCTGCGATCTAATACAATCTCCAAGTTTCCTGTACCTTTGAATTCTTCAAAAATAACTTCGTCCATGCGACTTCCCGTATCAATTAGAGCAGTTGCAATAATAGTCAGGCTTCCGCCCTCCTCGATGTTCCTGGCAGCCCCAAAAAAACGTTTGGGACGCTGAAGCGCATTTGAATCAACCCCGCCTGACAGGATTTTCCCGCTTGGCGGCATAACGGAATTATAGGCCCGCGCCAGTCTGGTTATGCTGTCAAGAAGGATAACCACATTCTTTTTATGTTCTACCAATCTCTTTGCTTTTTCAATAACCATTTCAGCGACCTGGACATGTCTTTCCGCAGGTTCATCAAAAGTGGAGCTGATAACTTCAGCTTTTACCGATCTGGCCATATCAGTAACCTCTTCAGGCCGTTCATCAATAAGGAGCACAAACGGAACAATATCTTTGTGACTCGCGATAAGGCTGTTAGCAATATTTTGCAGCAGCATTGTTTTCCCTGATCTGGGTGGAGAAACGATCAGCCCTCTCTGGCCAAACCCGATAGGGGTCATAAGGTCCATAATACGCATAGAATAATTATCGGAAGAGTTTTCAAGATCCATCTTCCTGTCCGGATAAAGCGGGGTCAGGTTGTCAAAAAGTATTTTATCCCTGGCCTTTTCCGGATCTTCATAATTAACAGCCTCGACCTTCAATAATGCGAAATACCGCTCGGTTTCCTTTGGCTGACGGATCTGCCCTGATATGGTATCGCCGGTCCTGAGATTGAATCGACGTATTTGTGATGGTGACACATATATGTCATCAGGCCCCGGCAAATAGTTGTAATCAGGCGCTCTTAAAAATCCAAAACCGTCAGGCAGTATCTCCAGCGTGCCTTCTCCAAATATCTGCCCGTTTTTCTCAATCTGTGCCTGAAGTAATGCAAAAATAAGTTCCTGCTTCCTCATTCCTGCAGCACTGTCAATCTGAAATGTTTTGGCCATCTCCATAAGTTCGTTTATTTTCTTGTCTTTTAGTTTAACTACATTCATTAAATCTTTACCTTTCAAAATATTTTATCCTTCCTGTTAGAGACCTTTGAACCGCAAAAGCGAACACATTCCCGGTTGCTTGCTGCGGGGTTAGCAAGCGGATCCAAAAATAGCCAAACCTCCTTACGGTCGAAGATTCCCTGCTACTTGCGGCGGGAAGCTTCAAAAATGGTTAATTTTACATGCTATGCTTTTTATGTTTAAGAGGGGCGGCCGGGCCATAAGGTTTTCTTCTTCATTCACAATTAAAATTTGAAAGCTCAAAATTATACTTGAGCTTGACAGAGGCGCTTTACTAAAGCACTAATTGGGCAAAAGGGGGTGTTTTGCAAAGGTCTCAAGTCAAATATCACAATCTAGCTAGCTTATGCAAAAAGCAAACAGAAAATGGAATCTGTCAAAGGCTTTAAAACGGGATAAAATCAAAGGTCTTAACTGAAGAAATTAACGAGGTATTCTCTCCAACAAGTAAACTTAATGCTTTAATTTAGAAAGAATTAAATTATAATTTTGTATTTGTCAAGCATTTTCAAACTCTTTTACATATTTTTGAACCAAATCTTTGTAAAGATGATCAACAGATCGTATCATCTGAGCAAATGAACCATCATTTTTTATTACGAATTCAGCCCGCGTCGCCTTATCTTCATCCGGTAATTGATGGCTCAAGAGGGCTTCGGCATCTTCGCGGGAAACATCATCACGATCCATAAGCCTTTTTACACGCAGTTTACGGTCTGAAATTACAACGACAACTACATCAAAGCGACTCTCTATGCCTAACTCAAAAAGAAGTGGAACCTCTACCAGTACAACATGGTTCTCGTCCTTTTCTGCTTTAATCATCTGTGAATGCATCAGTTTTATTATTTCAGGATGTACAAAGCTCTCAAGAGCCTCTTTTGCAGAATTATCATTAATGATAATTCTGCGCAGCATTCGACGATTTAAACTCCCATCCTCTGTTAATACCTTTTTACCGAAATAATTAACAATCTTATTATAAGCAGGCGAACCCTCTGCAACCGCTTCTCTTGCGAGAACGTCTGAGCTGATAATCTTTACACTTAACTCTCTGAAACGGTTGCAAACAGATGTTTTTCCGGAACCGGCGCTGCCTGTCACGGCAATTTTAAGCATAAATTTTTACCCGATTTTTTTGTTTATTATGGTTTATTGAAAAAAATTAAATTTTAAGATATGTTGAGATTTAATAATCTTATGATTCAAATCAATTCAAATATTATTCCCAAAACAAAAAACGCATATCTTGTCGGCGGTTCAGTCAGAGATCTTCTTTTAGGGTTATCTCCAATTGATTATGACATCGCTGTTTTAGGAAATCCAGAACAATTCGCAAAAAATATTGCCTCTAAAATATCAGGCCGGATTGTCAGGATGGGGAAACCAGGGCAGATGATAATCCGTGTGGTCTCGGGCAATAAAATTTTTGACATTTCATCAATAAATGATGCCTCGATTGAAGAAGACCTTAATAAAAGAGATTTTACAATCAATGCCTTAGCATATTCTTTGTCTTCGGGTAAAATTATCGACCCTCTCGGCGGCATACAGGACCTTGCCGACAAAAAAATTCGTATGGTATCAAAACAGGCCTTTATAAAGGATCCGATACGAATGATAAGAGCATACAGGATATGTGCAATGCTTAATTTTAAAATCGATCCGCAAACAGCTTCCGTAATTAAAAAAGATGCAAAGCTTATTAAAAACTCAGCCGGAGAACGGGTCAGGACAGAACTTTTCAAGATACTTCGATCGTATAAGGCATATTACTATCTATCCCACATGTCCAGCACCGGGCTTCTTAGTGAAATCTTCCCTGAACTCGACGCATTAAAAGGATGCATGCAAAACAGGTATCATTCTTATGATGTTTTTGACCATACAATGAAGGCTTTCTGCCGTCTTGAAAGAATCCTTAATGATTATTCGGATTATATACCTGAAACATACAACCAAAACATAACGCAGCTTAATAAAAGCAAAGGATATCTTCTAAAACTGGCAATCCTTCTGCATGATATTGGGAAGCCTGCTGCGCAAAGTATCGACAGTCAAGGCAATATTCATTTTTACGGCCACGGTAAAAAGGGAGCTGATATGGCAAACAAAATCAGCAAAAGGCTGAAGCTTTCAAATGATGAAAGATATTATATAGATTTTGTTATCCGCAACCATATAAGGCCGTTATTTCTTTTTACCTCTCACCAAAAAAAAATATTAACAAAAAAAAGTATAACACGATTCTTTATAAAATGTGGCGATAATGCCCCTGCTTTATTGCTTCATACAATTGCCGACATTCAAGGAAAAGGGAACAAAGAGGATGTAAGACCTGTCTGCGTGCAACGCACAGGCAGAGACGCGGCGTTTATCGAGTTTGCAAAAATAATGGTTCACGATTTTTTTTCGGATTTTATGCAGAAAAGAACAAAGGCGCCACTTATAACAGGTTACGACCTGATTCATGAGTTTGGCCTGACACCTTCGCCTTTATTTAAAAAAATACTGAAGATTGTTCGAGAAGAAAGGCTCTCTGATAAAATCAACACCAGACAGGAAGCCCTCAGGCTGGTAAAAGATTTTTTGACAAACCTTTAAAAAATTAAATTCATCATATTCATCAGTTCTTGACAAAATATAGCTATTTTAATAGTAAAGCTAAAAATAACAATCTTAATCTGAGACCCTTGAAAAATGTTCAATTTTGTTCGATCTCAAGGAAGGCGAAAATTTTAACTGTAGGAATACATTAAGTATTTCGAAGCTTAAAATTTGAGCCTGACACCGAGATTGGGCAAAAGGGAGCTTTCGCAGAGGTCTTAATCTATCCGGCCGCTTATGATCGGGTATTTGTGGTTAAAACCAGAACATCAGGGAACTATCGGAAAGAACTTATTATAATTGAAAAAGGAGAATTTAATGAACATTTTGTTTTTTGGACCAAACGGCAGCGGCAAGGGAACTCAGGGGACTATTCTAAAGGATAAATACAACACTCCTCATGTTGAGTCAGGAGCTATATTTCGTGACAACATTAAAGGAGGAACAGAATTAGGGGCAAAAGCCAAGGAATATATCGACAAAGGGGATCTGGTGCCCGATGAAATTACAATTCCTATGATACTCGACCGCCTTCAGCAGGATGATTGTAAAAACGGGTGGCTTCTTGACGGTTTTCCAAGAAACAAGACACAGGCAATAAAACTGGATGAATCGCTTAAGAAGGCTAACATGAAACTCGATATTGTCGTTGAAATAATTCTTGACAGCGAAATCGCCAAAAACAGGATTATGGGACGCAGGCTTTGTGTTAACAACAATAATCATCCAAACAATATCTTTATTGATGCCATTAAACCTGATGGAAACAAATGCAGAGTGTGCGGAGGTGAATTAACCAAAAGGGCTGATGACCAGGATGAGGAAGCAATAAGCAAACGACACGGTATTTACTATAATACCGAAAACGGCACACTTGCGGCATCTTACTATTTTAAAGATCTTGCCGCTAAAGACGGCTCTATTAAATATATAACGCTTGACGGCAAACCAAGCGTAACAGATGTTACGGCAGAGCTTGTTTCAAAGCTGTAAAAGCAAGCCTGACCATGCGAGAAAACTCTTCTATTTCTTGCCCTGTGTTTGATATTTTGTATTTACAGGAAATATTTTTCTTGCTTAAAGATATGTTTTAGACTAAACTATTTAATTTTAATATTGAGATTTGTTAATAACCATCGAAAATATTAATGGTTTAAGGCGGTTTGCAAAAGCTTAAAACCATATTCATCTGATGGAAAGAAGGGGGCGAGCGAGTTTGAAGGAAATTCAGGTCAAAGTTTTCGACAATGATCTTGAAAAGGCTATGCGCATTTTGAAAAAAAAGATTCAAAACGACGGGCTTTTTAAAAGATTAAAACTCAAAAAAAACTATGAAAAGCCGTGTGAGCATAAACGCCGTAAACAGCGTGAAGCCTTAAGAAGGCGAAGAATTACAGCTTCGAGATATAGATAATACAAATTTGTATGGAAAATTAACCCGGCATGAATATAAATTCTGCCGGGTTTTTTTATTAATGGCGTCGTATTTATTAATATGCATACAAAAGATTCTTATATTAATTGCATGAAGGCTATGAATAGCCTCAAAAAGTTCGGAATAAAATTCGGTCTTTCAACCATCGCAGGTATTCTAAAAAGTCTGAATAATCCGCAGGATGGTTTTTCATGCATACATGTAGCCGGAACAAACGGAAAAGGATCAATAGCCTCTGCTCTTTCCTTAATTCTGCAACTATCCGGATATAAAGTCGGTCTATATACTTCACCTCACCTTGTAAGCTTTAACGAAAGGATCCGCATAAACAATATCCCTGTCTCAGATAAAAAAGTTATAGAAGCTTATAAGGCTGTAAATAAGGTTATACCAAAAAACCTTGAAACAACCTTTTTTGAATTAACAACCGCAATGGCCCTTTATGAATTCAGCAGGCAAAAAGTTGACTGGGCTGTAATAGAAACAGGTATGGGAGGAAGACTTGACGCAACAAATATTATAAAACCTGTTATTTCTATAATATCCAATATATCTGTTGAACATAAAAAATATCTGGGAAGCACTATAAGCCAAATAGCATCTGAAAAAGGAGGTATAATAAAAAAATCGGTTCCTGTTATTGCCGGCGTAAAACAAAAAAAAGCAACCTCGGTTTTAAAAAAGATGGCCGCAAAACAATCCGCTCCTTTTTATCGCCTGGGCAATGAATTCCGTATCAGGAGAAACAAAGATAAAAGCTTTTCCTATTTTGGGATTAACACAGTATGGAGAAATATGCGCACAGGTCTGCTCGGCAACCACCAGATTGATAATGCAGCCATTGTCCTTGCCGCATGCGAAATACTCAACCAGAATAAAGCAGCAAACCTTTTCTTCCAGAACATTAAACATGGCCTTGCGCAAAATAAGTGGCCCGGAAGGCTGGAAATAGTCTCCTCGTCTCCTCTTATCATCCTTGACGGAGCACATAATTTAATTGCCACCCGCTATCTGGCAAAATTTCTGTCCGAAAATCTGGCTAAACGGAAGATAACGCTTGTTACAGGCATACTAGACGAC
Source organism: Candidatus Desulfaltia sp. (assembly GCA_030656555.1). GTDB lineage: Bacteria > Desulfobacterota > Desulfobacteria > Desulfobacterales > ETH-SRB1 > Desulfaltia. The sequence continues at coordinate 44,132 of JAUSPN010000101.1, forward strand.
AAACCTTATGCTGCAATGCTTGCCTGCCTTCTCCCTCTTTGCAACAAGGCGATATTAACCCGCCCTAAGATTGACCGGGCTTTATCTCCGGAAAGATTATTCCATGCAGCAAAAAAAATCATTCAGGACATAGAAATTATCCCTGACGTCGGCAAAGCTATTAAATATGCAATTAAAACAGCATCTCTTAATGATGCAATTTGTATCGCGGGATCTCTATATCTTGTTGGAGAAGCAAAAGAGGCTCTTGACTTGTCAGCACTAATTAAATAATTATCATGTGAAACCTTTGGAAAATATGCGCCCGTAGCTCAGGGGATAGAGCGTCAGCCTCCGGAGCTGAAAGCCGCTGGTTCAAATCCAGCCGGGCGCACCAAAAAACGAACTACTCAGCCGGGATCCTTTTACCCTTTAACCCCCCTGTTCTGATAAGCTTTTTCATCTGAGGTAAAGTCTAAACTCCGACGTCTAAGAATATCGTAATAAATCATTACCTGATTAACATATTTTATTGGTTCTTCGCCCCTGCAATAACCGTATTTAGAGTTTTTATAATACTTTTCATATTGTAAAAGAGGTAGGGTTTTTTCCATAGAAGACCATTTGTCCGGGTCAAAGCTCCTTTGTCTCGCAAGATTTCTTGCATCCAGTATATGCCCCTGCCCGATATTATATGCGGCAAGAGCGATAAATAACCTGTCTGAAGAATCTGCCTTGTCAAAATGGTCATATAGATTCTTTAAATGACGAATTCCTGCATTAATATTCTGTACCGGATCAAACACGTCATTTACGCCAAGACTGTCCGCAGTCGGAACTGTCAGTTGCATAAGGCCAAAGGCTTCTGAACGACTTGTTGCCTCAGGATTGAAATGAGACTCCTGATATATTTGAGCAGCTATCAGCCTCCAGTCAAACCCGTATTTACTTGCCACATCCTTAATAAGTTGACTGTATTGGGGCAATCTGGTTTTAAGCCTTATATGATATTCTCTAAGATCAACATAGTCAAAATTATCTATATCCGTATAGTATTTATTGTATATTTCGGCGAGCTTGCCGTTTCCTTTTATTTTTTTAAAAAAGAGATTGATTTTTTTTAGAAGTCTGGTTTCACCAGGCTTTACAGCCCAACCCAAATCTTCTTCGTTACTTATCGCTAATGCAAGCGCTATCTGAGGATAGTATCTTCGGTTAAGCAGGGCAATATTTCTGTCCGCAATAGTGACTTCAATAGTTCCTTCCGCCACCTGTTTTATCAATTCATTTGTAGGTATATTGTCATACAGTTTAATTTTAATATCTATTCCATCTCTTTTAAGAGCTTCAATCCTTTCCTGGTAGGATGTTCCACTTCTGACGTGAACAGTCTTGCCTGCAAGATCCGCGGCTTTTTTAATGTCCATATTGTTACGACGGATGATAACATATTGTTGAGTTGGCATGTAACCGTCGGAAAAAGCAGCCTCTTTTTGCCTTTTAGGTGTAATATTCATGCTGGCGGCTATAAACGAACCTGTTCCATCTTTTAAAGCCGAAATCATCGAGCCCCATTTTTCAATGACATTTACCTCTAAAGCGACTCCAAGATAATCTGCAAAAAGCTTTGCAAGCTTATATTCAAAGCCCATGGCCTGGTCTCTGTATAAATAGTAACAATGTGAATTGTTACGAGTTATTACAGTGATTTTGCCTGCGTTAAGGATATTGTCCAGCTCACGAAACCCGGATGAATTTATATATACAAAAAGCAGATTGCAGGAAATAAACAAAAGAACAATTGCTTTATTGAACGGAGATTTCAGAATGTTATTGAAGCTATTTTCGGCCATTTAAAATTAAAAAGCTCCTAATTGACATTTGATTATTTTGATATTCAGGGCTTCGCAGGCAGAGCTTACTATCATCTTAGGAACATTAAATTTGGATGCTATCTCCCATGCACTTATGCAAGACAGTCTTCCTTCAATCAGCCTGTCTTTAATTGCTGTTTTTAAGTTCTGGTCTTCGGGCTCTTTAGCTTTAATGGTTTTTTTTTCAGGTTTATAACCAAACAGGCCGAGCTGGCATTTGGTCAGCCTGAAATTTAGAAGATCGACAGTCCTTCCCACTTCAGCAGCTGCAACCTGCAGGCTATCTGCAATCTGAAATGTAACAAGACATGGGAGCTTGCCGTCTTTATTCTGCTTTAAAATCTCGTTTTTAATAATAGTATTTATTTGTGTTTTGTTTTGATGTTTTGCTGCAAATTTATTGTTTTTCTGATCGATCATTATTTTATCCCTTTCGTTAACATGGCTTGATGTTGAGCTGGCGATTTTATACAGCAATTCAATTAAAAACACAATTATAAAGCATAGCACTTCTATTTGCTTGAACAAAGTTGAAGCCTTTGTTAATATTTTTAATTATGAAAATAAAACGTAAAAAAACACGTCAAATCATGGTCGGAAAAGTAAAGGTCGGAGGAATGGCTCCAGTTGCTGTTCAGTCCATGACTAATACCTTTACGCAGGATGTCACAGCCACGGTTTTACAAATAAAACGTTTGGAAAAAGCCGGGTGTGAGATTGTCCGGGTGGCTGTTCCGGATAAGGAGGCAGCCGAGGCAATTTCTGCAATAAAGGATAAAATATCGATTCCTCTTATAGCAGATATCCATTTTGACTACCGCCTGGCAATTGCCTCGGCTATGGCCGGAGCTGATGGCTTGAGGTTAAATCCAGGCAATATAGGAGGGGCCAAAAAAATAAAGGCAGTTGTTGACTGCGCAAAAGATTTTAATATTCCAATCAGGATAGGAGTTAATTCCGGCTCTATTGAAAAAGATATTTTGAAAAAATATAAAGGCGTTACTGTTGAGGGTATGGTTGAAAGCGCCGTCCGTAATATAGAATTATTAACATCATATGGCTTTTATGATATAAAATTATCTATAAAAGCATCGGATGTGCTCCGCAGTGTTGAGGCTTACAGGCTGCTTTCATCAAAAACCGATTTCCCTCTTCATGTGGGTATAACAGAGGCCGGTCCTCTTTATCCGGGAATAGTTAAATCATCACTCGGCATAGGGATGCTTCTCGCAGAAGGGATAGGTGATACGATCCGTGTTTCTTTGACCAGAGATCCTGTCGAAGAGGTTCGTGTGGGCTATGAAATCCTGAAGGCTCTTGATATTCGCCGGCATGGCCCTGATATAATATCATGCCCGACCTGTGGTCGGTGCAATATTGATCTGTTTAATATTGTAGAACAGGTTGAAAGCGCCCTTGTGTCAAATCCTATGCCGGTTAAGATAGCCATAATGGGATGCATTGTAAACGGCCCGGGAGAAGCAAGGGAAGCGGATATCGGAATTGCAGGCGCTGACGGCGCTGGGATACTGTTTAAAAAAGGAAAGGTGATAAAAAAGTTTCCTCAGGAAAAACTCGTTGATGTTCTACTGAAAGAACTTGAGCAGATGGCAGGAAAAACCAACTATTTTCACCACGCAGCACACAGAGACCACGGAGAAAATCGGTGAAGTCTGGGGTGAATGAAAGGAGCATTTATGAGTAAAAATGGAGTTGTTCCGGTTGATCAGATTGAAAGCATTATCTTTCTGATACGCGCTCAAAAGGTCATGTTAAGCCCTCACCTGGCGGAACATTGAACCGCGCGTTCTGGTTCAGGCAGTAAAGCGAAATATCGATAGGTTTCCAGTAGACTTTATGTTCCAGTTATCAGATGATGAGTTTGCTAACTTGAAATCACAAATTGTGACTTCAAGTTGGGGCGGCCCTCGCAGAGCAAAACCATACGCTTTTACAGAACAAGGGGTTGCAATGCTTTCCAGTGTTCTGAAAAGCAAGCGTGCGGTTCAGGTTAATATTGAGATCATGCGTGCCTTCGTGCAACTCCGCGAAATGCTGGCTTCTAACGTGGAGCTTGCCGGTAAGCTGAAACAAATGGAAAAGAAATATGATAAACAGTTTAAGATCGTCTTTGAAGCTATTCGCCAGCTCATGACGCCGCTTGCAAAACCACGCAAGAAGATTGGCTTTATAGTAAAGGAAAAGCAAGCTGCCTATGGCAAAATGACAAAGGGAAGTAGAAAAAAGAAATGATACCGAAAAAGACAACATTCAATAAAAATAATATCATTAAGGGTCAAAGGCAGACCTTACCCCTTTTTTATTCACCAGATAAAAGCGGCATCAAAGTGGCCAAATACATGACCGAACTCCCGAAACGCGAACTACTGGAGCAGAAGTTTCACAAAGCGGTTGAATTAGCGCAAAAACGGCCGGAGGCAAAACCTGCATGGTGCAATACAGAACACAAATGATGTCAGCGGGATAAAGTGAATCGGAGGATGGTATACATATTATTGCCTTTTTTCTTCGGGAAATAAGTGTACTGTACCTGGAATTACAAAAACTAAAATATACACCCAAGGAAAAATGAAAATGAAAAACATTGAGTTAAAACTGAAAGAATTTGAGTTTTCTGAAAAGAGTGAAAAACATCTTGATTGGAGCATTGAAAAATTCTCGTTAGGAGAATTTAATATAATATTAAGTGATAATGCTCAAGGCAAAACTAGAATGTTTAACATATTGAGATTTCTAAAGGATATTCACACAGTTGGACGGAAATTCAATAATCCTAATTACAAAGCTAAGGCTACTCTTTGGTTTGAATCAGGTGAAGATAAGATATTTTATGATTTAGCTTTTGCCGGAGAGCCAAAAGGCGATGGGCTTGTTTTCAATGAAATTGTAAAAAGAAATGAAATTGTCCTGTTTGACAGATCAAAAAAGATGCTAATTGATGAAACTAACAATGAACAGGTTGGTAAATTTTTTCTGCCAAGCAATGCGCCGGTGGCCTTAGCAGTGAAAGATAAAGAATATATAACTATAAATTTGATACAAGATTTCTTTTCTCGAATGCTCTTCTTAGAAGCAAACCGTTTTGCACCCGATAAATTATCAATTGATATGGCTGCCATGACTTTAGACACGAAGGGGCAAAATATCGGCTGTGTTTTGAATAATTGGAAGAAAAAGAAACCGTTATTATACAATGAAGTTGTTGAAGTTTTTAGAGATTGCTTCCCTTTTATAGAAGATATTTCTATCGAAAAAAAAGCATTTGTACCTGGAATACCCGATTCTCCGATGATGTACATAAAAGAAAAAGATATAGATAGAAAAATTATTCAAACTGCATGGAGTGACGGTATGTTAAGGGCTTTGGGTCATTTTATCGTAGTTAGCACTCAATTCCAAAGCGAAACTGATGCAGTAATTAGACCAAGTTTCATTGGGGTTGATGAAGTTGAAAACGGGCTTGATTTTAATGTATTAGCTAAAGTTATAGAATACTATGAATCATATAGTAGTTTAATTCAAATTGTAATAGCGACTCATTCACCTTTGGTTTGCAATATGGTTGGAGCAGATAACTGGTTGATAATGAAAAGGAAAGGTGTAAAAGTTAAGGTCTTTTCTCCTTCCAATGTTGAGAATTTAGAAACTGAGAGGCGGAAGATTAAAAAAGACAACTGGGAATTTTATCGAAGGCATATTGCTAAATCGAAACTATATAGGATTAAGTAATGAAGGCAGTCATATACTATGAAGGCCCTTCCGAGAGAAAAATGATTAATCATCTTCTATATAAATCCTCTCAAATCATTATTCGTACGGAAGATTATAAAGAGTTTTTAGACGCACCAATAGACCAGAATTGCATCCTGTTTTATGATTGTAAAGGAGATGGAAATGTCTTTCCGAGTATTGCTAAAACTCCTTATTACTATGAAAATGATGAGCAAATAATAATTATAAGGGATTTAGAAACTACAGATTGTTTCACTCTGCTAAAAGACGAGTTGAACGATTATTGTCCAGAATTACCAGAGGCCCGTACAAAGCCTATTTTTGCCAAATATACATTAGAACACGTATATCTTGCCGATTTGGATATCTTTAAACAAGTATTTCGTTTGACGTATAGGAAAAAAACAGGGAAAGAGATTCCTGACAACGAAAGATTTGAGAAATTAATCGGCAATTTAGACCCTATAAAACCTGACTTAAAGGGGATATTTAGGGCTTATGGGATAGCATTTCATAAGTCAGCAATAGCACATGAATTTTTTGCAAGGTTCGACTTCCACAATTCGAACCATCCTTATTTCATCAGGCTCGTTAAGTCATTACATAAGCTATTGCATGAACCGGAAAATGGGGGCGGCCTTGACATGGAACAAAGTTAAGTACTTGGCCTACCAATCAATCCAGCGGACGTGGTAAAGGGTGCTGCTGATCTTTTTGTTGGTCCATGCAACTTGCAACAGTGTTCTTCATTAGAGTCTATGACCACTTAGAATCCAGGAGTATTTCATGGCAAAGACCGATCTTACAGACGAAGAAAAGAAAACAATAATTGAGACGCTGAATAACAATGTTGAACCGCCTTCGGAGCTAATGACAAAACTCTTTCCGGGACTGGCGGAAAAATTCGATGTGGCGAAACTGGACAGGGCTAAGGTCGTCACCCTTGAATATGTGGGGAAAAGGAATCGAAGGGGAAATCAGAGGACATATTATTGAAACAATCAAGCAATTGATGCAGCCGTCGAAAAAACCGAGAAAGAGAATAAGTTAGAAAATTAGAGTAACAGTATGATACCAAGGGCAATATTTTGAAACTTACCGAAAGTGAAAAGCAGAAAATCATTGAAATGATCAAGGCAAGCAAGCCGATCCCTGTAATTTACAAAAACAAGCTTTTTGATTCAGATGATTCGGAATTCATCGAGGCTACCAAAGACTACAGGCTGGTTTATAAGGGAAAAACACGGAAAGAGGATATTATTGCAGGCACGCCTGTCGCACCTTTTCAGAAAGTCCGTTCCTTTAACAGCGACAATTCCTTTGATGAAGACTGGCGGAATATGCTCATTTTCGGCGACAATCTTCTTGCCCTTAAAACCATCTATGATGATCAGCGAAACGAAAACAGATATAAGACAAAAAACCGCATAAAGCTCATCTACATCGATCCCCCCTTTGCCACCAAACAGGATTTCATGAAAGACCGGGAAAAGGCGTACCGTGACAAGATTATCGGGGCGCAGTTTATTGAATTTTTGCGCAAACGCTTGATTCTCATGCGGGAGATTCTGGCCGACAACGGCTCTATTTATGTGCACCTGGACTGGAAGAAAGGGCATTATATCAAGGCCATAATGGATGAGGTATTTGGAGAGCATAATTTTCAAAACGAAGTTATTTGGCATTATAGGCTGTGGACAGCTGGAGATAAAAAATTTCAAAATATGCATGACACAGTTTTCTTTTATACAAAATCAGAAAATTCTTTTTTTAATCTTCCCTATGATCCTTATGGTGATTGGATAAAAAAGGATTATCAATATTTTGATGAAGAAAGTGGTAAACGATGGAGATGGCATACTGTAAAGGGAAAACGATATAAAGTATTTCTTGAAGATGAAAATAGGGGTGTAAAGTCTAATGATGTTTGGGAAATTCCGTATATAGTATCTACTGCGATAGAAAGAAAAATAACTGGAAATTATCCAACCCAAAAACCGGAACAATTATTAGAGAGAATAATATCTGCCTCATCTAACGAAAATGACATCATCCTCGACGCCTTCGCCGGTTCCGGCACCACCCTTGCCGTTGCAGAAAAACTTGGCCGCCGCTGGATCGGAATGGACTGCGGGAAACTTGCTATTTACACCATCCAGAAAAGAATGCTCAATCTCACCACCCGAATCGGTTCCGCGAAAAATGATGACCGCCGGGATTATGAACGGGTGGATGATTTCGAAGATCATTCCAAAAATTCCCGCGGTCTGTTTTTTGTCTATGAGAAAGCCCGCAGGGGTGATCTGGCAATTACCGACACATTCCTCAAAAACTTTGCCGGTTTTATTTCAGAAAATCTATCCGGCAATAAAGAACAATCCTTTTCGCTGGCTTGTCCTAAAGACAAGTTCAAAGTCCACAAGCTGAAAGTAACGGAAAACGAAGACGGAAAAGCGGGGGAAAAGATTGTAACGGTGGGCAAAGTCAGATTTCGAATTTCCTTTATCCTGTCAAAAGAAAAGACCGAAAAGGAAAAACCACTGAAGGCAAAAGAATTCACGCTCTACAACGCCGGCATCTACGATAATAAACAGATCCTTAATATGGATTGGGAGTCTTATAAGCCTTTTGTCACCCAGCTTTTTGGCCTTCGCCCCGAATCTCACAAGATACACGGCTTCATGGCAGACGGCTATATCGGCATTCATTCAGCTTATATATGGGACTATCCGAATCAGAAAAATTTAATCCTTGATACAGGATATGTCAAAACACTGCACACGGTTTTAGGTGGCAGGGCCGGCAATAAATTCTATGTAATTGCCCCTGTTATCTCGATGGGATTTATGGAAGATGAAATTCCAATCGACGGAACCACCTACGTTTTTCTGAAAGTTCCTCTATCCATATTGATGGCGCTCATTGAAAAGGGCGAGCCGGGAAGTCTGAAACAGCCGGTTAGTGAAAATGATGTCAACGAAGTAATCGACGCGGTTGGATTTGACTTTATCTCCCAGCCCGTGGTTGCTGCAAGGTACTGCCGGAAAGCGCCGGAAAACCGGAATCTGTTTAACCAGGATCATAAGGATTTTGTCATTGAAATCACTCAATTCAAGTCCAATACTCTTGTCTACGATCCGGAGGATTTTGAAAATTTTGAAACCCTTTCAATGGTATTGATCGATACCAATTACAACGGCGGGTATTTCAATCTGGATAATGCCTTCTGGGCAGATAAAATACTTGATGATGCTAAAACCAAAGCCGTTATAAGAATCCCGCAAAATGAATTTGCCGGCAAAAAGATGCTGGTAATATTTATGGATAAGTATGGAAATGAACTCAAAGTTTTGAAATCAAAAGGGGATTTCAAATGAGCCTTAAATATAAAAATGATGATTTCTTGCTCCGAACAGACGACTATTCTGAAAAAGTGCTATCTGTAGTCAATAAGTATGATGCCTTTTTAGACGCACTGACTACCGCTGATTTTGGGCATATTCGTGAAGCGACAAGAATGGCCATTCAATTTTTTGTCTCCGATAAATATAAAAATACAGAGCAGGTTGCAGTCCATACTTATAACCAATCCCCAAAACTTAAGATCCGCTATAATAGATTGAATGATTATTTGGGGCATATTCAGATCAGGGATAAGAAATCGTTCAGCATCGACTTGGCCACAGGCACTGGGAAAAGCTGGGTTATATACGCTGTGTCTCAGATTATGCTGGCGGAGGGTCTGGTGGACAAGGTGCTGGTGTTATGTCCGTCTTTGACTATCGAAGAAGAGCTAAAAATTAAATTTGAAGTATTCAGCGGAAATAACGTATTGACACAGATTCTGACTGAACTGGATGCGGCTTATCCCTCTCCTGCCATCAAGAGCGCCAATGTCCCAATCTTGAACGGTGATATTTGTATCGAGAACATCCACGCCGCCTATCAGCGAACAGGCTCTTCCATTCCTGACAGCTTTAAAGGCAAAGGGCAGCGAACCCTGGTCATCAGTGATGAAGCCCATCACATATACAGTAAGGCAGACGCTAATGTGAAGAAGTGGTACGATTTCTTGATAAACCCGGATTACGATTTTCATTATCTGCTTGGACTAACAGGCACACCTTATATCGGTGATGAATATTTTCACGACGTGATTTACCGTTACAGCCTGAAACAGGCAATGGAAGACGGGATCATCAAAAAAATTGATTATAAGGTCGAAGAGGAGTCGGATAAAGAGAAGGGGTTTGATGAAACATATCAGAATCACGTAGCCATACAGGAAATGTATTCCGGCAATTTAAAGCCCATCACTATTATCATAACCGACAGGATCGTTACCTGTATCCAGGTGTGGAACAATCTGGTTAAATATATCTCTGAAAAAGAAAACCTGTCCTATGACCAGGCGGCAAAAAAAGTCATCTGGGTGACTTCCGGCCTGCCATCTTCGGCAAATGAAAGAACGGTTGTTGATGGTATTTTAAGCAACGGTGAAAAAGTGCGGAAAGAAAACCTGACATTGCTGAAATCTGTGGATGAAAAGGAGAATCCCGTAGAATGGATTGTCTCTGTAAGTATGCTTACCGAAGGATGGGATGTTAAAAATGTATTTCAGATTGTGCCTCATGAACAACGGGCTTTTAATTCCAAATTGCTTATTTCACAGGTTCTGGGCAGGGGGTTAAGAATACCGAAAGGGTTGGAACACCCGATCTTTGTAAAAATCAATAATCATGAAAAATGGACGCCAAAGATTGTTAATCTATATAACGAAGTCCTGGAAATAGAAAATAAGATCTCATGGTTTTATGATGAATCCAAAAAACGCTATGCCTTCCCGCTTTACAATTTAGAATATGCATCCCTGCAGGACACCATAGAGATCAAGAAAGAGCCTGCAAAAGAACCGGGAAAGGTGGATTTTTCGCCACAGAGCAGAAAATGGGAAGAAACCAGCCGCTATTCGGAAACAGGTTCTTTTCGTTTCACCGTTGAGAATAAGGACATATTGACCATCGAGCAGGCCGCGCGCCAGATCAAACTTTTTTTAAAGGAAAAAGACGCCTCTATTTCAAAGCAGTGGTCGATTAAGAAAATCAAGGATTTTATTGTTAAGAACCTTGAGAAAGATGATTACGATTCGTCATTTCTTACAAATGAAAATTTATCAAAAGCAAAACAGGCATTTGGGCCGATGTTTAGGGAATTAGACAAGAAAGCGCCCAGGATGAAAATGCGGCCTGATTCGCTCTATCCGTTAATCTGGGAGGAGATGTCGTTACAGTCTTTCAATGAGAGTGCAATAAAGGAGAACAGTTACGTTTATTATACAAAAGATTCTGTCAATTCTCTTTCAGCCGAGCAGAAAATTTTATTTGGCGACTTTTTAAAAGATAAAGAAAACTATGATCAGGTTAGAGAAAAGGTTGTCAGGTATGGTGGCAACGAAGACGAAATCAAATTTTTACAGGAAAATCTCTTTGAAAGAACGGATGATGAGTTCAAAACGCCGTTAAATATGCTTTTTGTCTCCTATGAGCCGGAACATCGATTTGCCAACTCATTATTTAATAATATTAATTTGTTTGACTCGATTTTCAAATCACCGGATAAGGGCTTTTATTGGTTCCCCTATTCTTATAAACCGGACGAGAAAGGAAGCACTCACGTTAAGAGGGAAAATTTTAATCCTGATTTTTTCATCAAACTGAAAGATAAAAATGAAATACTGGTGGTAGAGATAAAGGCGGACAGCGACACCAATCAAAAAAACAAAGCAAAATATCGGGACGGAAAGGCGCATTTTGATTCGTTGAACAAGAAATTGAAGGAAAATGGCATTGATTGGAAATACCATTTCTACTTTTTATCGCCGGAAGACAGAACAGAGTTTTTTCAGGCTGTTCGTGATGGTCGGTATAAAAACTGGAAATCCGGATTGATGCAGGAATTAAGTAGTAACGGAAAGTAAGTGAAATCGGAAGCAGGCTCACATTTATTCCTGACTTTGCTTTTTTGAAGAACAACCGACATTGAGAAGTTCGAAGCTGTTAGGGACGTGCCTTGGGGACATCCATTGGATTATAACGGGAGGTTAGGGGACGTAGCTCAGTTTATAAGTTTATATCGTCGGGAAGGAAACCCATGGGAACAGCCATTGAAAAACAAGGGGGAATATGCAGTACATTAGTTTATAAGTTGATGTGGTAATTGAACTGAAGAACGTAGTTGACCCCAGTTAAATAAAAGCAAACATGATATTATAGCTGTTTAATTTAAATATGAATATTTAAGATGCGACCTCAATGAACTCTTTATAAGAAAACAGTCTTCGCCGTTAAAAGAAGATTCCGAGAAAGAGTAATATGATGAGAAAATTTAAATATATGGTTGTTTATAATGAAATCCAGTAAAATTGACATCCTCATACAATACGCAATTTTAATTGCCGGTCAGGAAGATGAGTATCTTGACCGCCAGCTTGGTCCAATCCACTTGATAAAATACGTCTATCTGGCGGATTTGGCATATGCTGAGCGTAATTGCGGTGAGACTTTTACAGGAATTGCCTGGCAGTTTTATAAGTTCGGGCCTTGGTCTGAAGCAGTTAACGAGCGGATTGAACCTGCTCTTGCTGCAATTGGAGCAAACAAAAAAACATTTCCCAGCAACTTTGACGACAAAAATGATTGGTTTAGGTGGCAGATTACAGATGATCGTTTGCTGGATGATATAGAACGAAAGCTACCTTTTCCTGTTACATCGCGCCTTAAAAGAGATATTCATAAGTTTGGTCAAGACACTCCTTCACTGTTAAGCTATGTCTATCTGACCTCCCCGATGCTTTTGGCCGCCCCGAATGAGTATCTCGATTTCTCGCACTTGAATCAAAAAAGCGAAGATATAAAAAAGCCTTTGCCGTTAAAGAAAGAGAGCTTGACTGCCAGGGAAAAGAAAAAATTCAAAGAAGGCATGCAAAAAATACGTGAAAAGAACTTCGAAAGGCAGTCCGCTGATCGCAGGAAAACACAACTCGTAAATCCTGTTCCGCATCCTAAATATGACGATGTCTATTATGACGGGCTGAAGTGGCTTGACAGCCTTGCCGGTCCCCCGCTACCTGAAGGGGAAAAAGAAGCCATTTTCTCCGATTCTGTCTGGAAGTCAAGTAGCAGAAGGGGTGAAGATGTTTCCTGATGATTCGGTCCAGTCCATTATTAGCCCTTCTTTATGGTGGGAAGAAACCAAAACAAAAAACTTCGAGAGGGGTTGCCTTGTTTATGCCTTTATACCACATGTTGACCAAGTGCCTTATACTATAAGACTTGTCGGAAGATCACAGGCAGAACGGCATGACAGCGCAAAGCTGGATATTGCTCCATTGAGGATAAAGACAGGCGCAAAAAAGAAGATTTGCCTGTAGCTGCAATGGCGCTTCATGATGATGAGCTGTGGGCAGCTTATAGGGCAAAGAAAAGACCGTGTCTTGTATTGGGAAGTGCTGTCCCAGCTGTAGACAATAAATTAAGATGGGGTATGCCAAAGAAATCGACGGCACCAACGGTGATTGTTGCACCCTATTATGGTTCTGACCATGATGGCACGCGTGCCGGATATAATCCTGAGCTTGTTGAGCGAATACGACACGCAGAATATCCGCAATTTTTTTGGGATAAACTTCCTATTTTCGGGCCGAAAGAGTCGATATTGAGACTTGATCACATTCAACCCGTTGGAACACATTACAATTCGTATGAATTGGCCAAATATAAGCTGAGCAAAAATGCCATGGAGCTCATGGATGATTTACTCCAATGGCTCATTTGGGGTGGCGTCCCTGCTGACAGCCTCATTTTAGATTACAGAAAACAAATTGAATCTACCTTTGGCTAACATATATCATGTAGTTGGCGTAATTACGTAGAGGGCAATGGAGGTATAGCATGATTGTATCCGTGGGACTTACGGGACATTCTCAACTTTTAAACTTGTAAGGCAGATGAAACAGGGGATTAGAGGGCGTAGCTCAGTTTATAAGTTTATATCGTCAGGAAGGAACCCCACGGGAACAGCCATTGAAAAATAAGGTGGAATATACGGGACATTAGTCTATAAGTTGGCGGGGTAATTGAACTATTATGATATCTGGTTTGCATGCCACGCCAATCAAGAATAGATGCCCGGCCGCCTCGCCTGTGCTCTCTGTGGTAAATGTTTACAACTGTAGATAATTTGTTGTATAATATTAAAGTATTATAAAAGGATCAATATGGCAAAACAAGTTAAAACCGCAATAAGCCCGACAAGAGCTGAAGATTATCCGGAATGGTACCAGCAGGTGGTCAAGGCCTCGGATATGGCTGAGAATTCACCCGTAAGAGGCTGCATGGTAATAAAGCCGTGGGGATATGCCATTTGGGAAAATATTATGCGCATCCTTAATGAAATATTTAAGGCAACAGGGGTGAAAAATGCATATTTCCCGCTATTTATTCCCCTTTCTTTTCTTGAAAAAGAGGCCGAGCATGTTGAGGGGTTTGCAAAGGAATGCGCAGTTGTATCGCATCACAGACTTGAAAAAGGCCCAAACGGCGGCCTGGTGCCTGCAGGTCCGCTCAATGAACCTTTGATAGTGCGACCGACTTCAGAAACAATTATCGGAGATGCCTTTTCAAAGTGGATTTCCAGTTATCGTGATTTTCCGATACTCATCAACCAGTGGGCAAATGTTGTCAGATGGGAAATGAGGCCCCGGATATTTTTGAGAACCAGTGAATTCCTGTGGCAGGAAGGGCATACAGCCCATGCTGCAAAAGAAGAGGCAATTGAACGGGCTCACATGATGCTTGATCTTTACGCGCATTTTGTTGAACAATACCTTGCTATGCCTGTAATGAGAGGGAAAAAATCCGAGTCGGAAAGATTCCCGGGAGCTGTTGATACTCTTTGCATCGAAGCTATGATGCAGGATAGAAAGGCTTTGCAGGCTGGCACATCACATTTTTTAGGGCAGAATTTTGCCAGAGCATCCAATATCAAATTTCAGTCTGCCGAAGAAAAAGAGGAATATGCGTGGACGACTTCATGGGGAACATCTACGCGTCTTATCGGAGGTCTTATAATGACACACAGCGATGATGACGGCCTTGTGCTTCCCCCTAAAATCGCATCCTCACACGTTGTTTTGCTGCCTATTATAAGAAAGGCTGATGACAAATCAAGGGTGATGGAGTTTACTGAAAGCCTTGCAAAAGAGCTTAAAGATAAATTTTTCTGCGGCCGCAGGCTGGAAGTTGAAATTGACGATCGTGAAATCGGCGGCGCAAGAGGCTGGGACTGGATTAAAAAAGGTATTCCTCTACGGGTTGAAATAGGACCCAGAGATATTGATGATAATTCCGTATTTGTGGGAAGGCGTGACAAGCCTCACAAGGATAAACAATCATTTAAAAGAGATGATTTTATCAACCAGGTAACAGATATACTTGATGAAATACAGATATCTCTTTTTGAACGCGCCCTCTTGTTCAGGAAAGAGCATAGTGTTACAATCGAAGACAAAAAAACATTTGTTGATTTTTTTACACCCGCAAATAGTGAAAAACCCGAAATTCACGGTGGATTTGCATCATCATGCTGGTGCGGATCAAAAGAGTGTGAATCAAAAATAAAGCAGGATCTTAGCGTTTCGATACGATGTGTTCCGCTTTTCGATATAAAGGAAAAAGGCGAGTGTGTTTACTGCGGACAGCCTGCAACTAACCGTGTAATATTTGCAAAGGCATATTAACCCTTGATTCGAATCACCGATATACTTGACAAGGTCGCCGACAACAACCCTGATGCAGATCTGGACATTATAGACCGGGCATATATTTACTCGGCCAAGGTACATGACGGACAGATGCGGCTGTCGGGCGAGCCCTACCTTACCCACCCACTTGAAGTGGCCTATATTCTGGCAGATATGAAACTCGATTCCGTCAGCATTGCAGCCGCTCTCTTACATGATGTAATCGAGGATACCCACGCTACTTCAGAAGAAATAACAGATATATTCGGCCCTGATGTATTGCATATTGTATCCGGCGTAACCAAGCTTAGCTCGCTTGCCTTTGACACTTCACAGGCCCGTCAGGCTGAAAGTATCCGAAGGATGATTCTTGCCATGGCGGATGATATCAGAGTTATACTGATTAAGCTGGCTGACCGCCTTCATAATATGAGAACCCTGCATTTTCACACAAATAATCAAAAAAAAATAAAAGTTGCACAGGAAACCCATGATATTTACGCGCCGCTTGCCGCGCGTCTTGGGATTTACTGGATGAAGAAGGAGCTGGAAGATACTTCCTTTATGTATCTTCAGCCTGAAGAATATTATAAAATAAAAAGTCTTATCCACAAAGATAAGGAGGAACGCGAACAATATGTTGCAACAGTCAAAGATTACATCAAAAAAAAGATGGATGAAAATGGTCTGAAAGGTGAAGTTACAGGCAGATATAAATATTTTTACAGCATTTACAAGAAAATGGTTGATCAGAATTTATCCTTTGAAGAAATCTACGATATTATAGCATTCAGGATAATCCTTGATACAATACCCCAGTGCTACGAAGCGCTCGGGCACATACATTCATTGTGGAAACCTGTTCCTAAAAAATTTAAGGATTATATAGGGGTCCCCAAACCAAACATGTATCAGTCTCTCCATACAACGGTGATCGGACCTTATGGCGAACGTATTGAAATACAGATCAGGACATGGGAAATGGATGGGGTCGCAGAATCAGGTATAGCGGCTCACTGGGGGTACAAAGAGGGTAAGCGTATTGACGAGAAGATAACCAATACTTTTGCATGGATTCAGAAACTTGTTGAAAACCAGCAGGCGATAAAAGATCCGGATGAATTCATGGAAAGTGTTCGCATAGATCTTTTTCCTGACGAAGTCTATGTTTTTACGCCAAAAGGAGAAGTTAAATCGATTGCCAAGGGCGCCACGCCTGTTGATTTTGCTTATTTAATTCACTCAGAGGTAGGTGATCGGTGTGTTGGAGCTAAGGTTAACGGGCATATCGTGCCGCTGCAGTATGTATTAAAAAACGGAAATATAGTAGAAATTATTACTTCAAAAAACCATCATCCAAGCAAGGATTGGCTAAGGTTTGTCAAGACGGTCAAAGCCCGTTCAAGAATAAGGCAGTGGATAAAAACTCAGGAAAGAGAACGCAGCATTACACTTGGCAGAGAGATGTGTGAAAAGGCTTTTCGTAAATACAGCCTTAATTTTAATGAACTGTTGAAATCAAAAGAAATGCAAAAGGTAGTAGAGGATTTTGGTTTTAAGACGGTTGATGACCTTATTGTAACCGTTGGTTACGGTAAAATCACACCTTTGCAGATAATCAGGAAGGTTGTTCCAAAATCTGAATTAGACGAAGAAAAATCTATTTTAACCAAAATCATAGGTCACGTTAAAAAGAAAAAGCCAAACGCAAGTGTAATTGTACATGGTATTGATGACATACTGATAAAATTTGG
Organism: Candidatus Desulfaltia sp.; assembly: GCA_030656555.1. GTDB lineage: Bacteria > Desulfobacterota > Desulfobacteria > Desulfobacterales > ETH-SRB1 > Desulfaltia. The sequence continues at coordinate 61,291 of JAUSPN010000101.1, forward strand.
AAAGTGCTGCCAACCTGTCCCAGGAGATTCTACAATCGGCTATATTACACAGGGCTACGGCGTAACAGTTCATCGCACTACATGTTTAAATGCTTTAAAAATGAATCCGGAACGGCGGATAGATGTGGAGTGGGATAAGGATATTTCAGAAACTTATCCGGTAAAAATAATCGTTCGTTCAAACGACAGGATTGGTTTGCTGGCCGACATCGCAGCCAGCATCAGTAAACATGGTTCGAATATTGTCAGCGCCAAAACAGAAACTATGGAAAGCAGCAACGTCGAAATTTTTTTTACAATTTATGTTAAAGACATCGACCATCTAAATACGCTTCTATCAGCGATTAAAAAAGTAAAGTTTGTTTATGATGCCAGCAGAGAAAGTTAAGGAGCTTTGACAACCAGACCTGACTTTATACAGCCTGTGCACACGACCATTCTTTTTACCTTCCCGTTATATAATGCTCTTACTTTTTGAAGGTTTGGGTTAAAACGCCGCTTTGTAACATTATGGGCATGACTTACATTGTTTCCTGTTAGAGGTTTTTTCCCGCATATTTCGCACATTTTAGACATGATTATTTCTCCGTTTTCTTGATTTAAAATTCAGTTAGCAATTTAGGTCTTTCAAAAAAGACTTCTTTGACAGGATTAAAACATCAAAACTTATCCTGTTATCCTGTCTGGTTTTTTTCAAATAATTAAAGTATTACAAATTCAGCTTATTTCTTCAATCTTTATTCCTTGCCTGATTAAAAGAGCTGCCGCAACTCCGGTTATAGCGTTTGATTCCGTGTCGCCCGATATCTCAGGACGCGACCGCTCCCCCATACCCACCCCTCAAGAAGGGCTTTTATCTTTTAAAAAACAAAACTTGATATTATGCGCTTTTATCCGATTCAAAGCAGCATAGGCTCCGTCAATAAAAGCCTTTGTATTGTCTATTCCATGAATGTTTACGACTCTTGCATTTCCATCCAGCACATTAAAACCATCTCCGTCAACAAGTCTGGACGGATCTCTCGGAGTTGTGAGCCCTCCTAACTGTTCAGGACAGATCGGCAGAATCCTTTCCGTTGCCAGCCGCTTAAAGACAACAGCACTTTTTTTGCTTTTTCCATCATATCTGCAGTTATAACCAAGCAGACACGCACTTGCAGCCACCATTAACATATATCCTTTATTGATTATTTTCTTTTATCAAGACTTCACATTGAACGATATATTGAAGCGCCTTATAATGCACCCCGACATCAGGATAATCGGATATAACCGACTTGAATCTGGCCAGTGCCCCCTTGTAGTGTTTGCTCTTATAATATTGCAACCCCACCTCGAACATAGCTTCAGCAAGGCTTTTATCGCATTTATTGATATATGCTTTCCCCATATGAGCGTATTTATCACGCGGGAACTGTTTTATCAGGCGTATAAACGTGGTTTTTGCCTTTTCCGCCGAACTCTGGTCCCTGTCCGGCGTGCTCACCTGTTCAAAATAACACAGCCCGATCTGGTATATTACATAAGGTATGGCCTCGTTATTGGGATGAAGATTTTCAAACTCCTCATAAGCAAAAATAGCATCTTCATATTCCTCTAAACAGTAATAAGCGTCGGCAACTTTTAGTTCCGCAAGAATCGCAAATTTGCTGAAAGGATACCAGTCTTTTAACTTTTCAAACGATTCAATCGCTTTTTTATAATTTCCGCTTTTGAAATCATCCATTCCGTTGCTTGCAAGTTCCTGAGCCGATTTTTCTTCCTTTGTTTCAAACCACGCGCAACCGGAAAAAACAAAAAAAGAAATTAGACAAAATATTAATATACGTTTCATTATAATATGTTAGCCTTATAAAATAAACTATTTGTATTTGTAATACATTTACCACAAAGATCACAGAGCACGCAAAGTAAATTAATTTGTTTTTTATCCTTCTATTTCTCTGTAGTCTCTGTGTGCTCCGTGGCAAGAATGGTTGGTTTTCTTCTAATTTATATTTTCTATATAATGCTCGGCTGAAAATGCCGCAATTGCAGCGTCACCCACTGCTGTTACAATCTGTCGCAGCGGAGTATTGCGCACATCTCCTGCAACAAATACCCCGGGCACCGAAGTCTCCATGTTTGAATCGGCTATAACAAATCCGGATTCATCCAACCTGACACAGCCACCTAAAAATCCTGTGTTTGGATGTATGCCTGTCCAGACAAAGCATCCATCAACCTTCAACTCTTTTGTGTCGTTTGTTTTAACATTCTTTACCGTAATATTTTCGACATTGGTTAAGCCGCCGTTAATGCTTGTTACTATTGAATCCCAGATAATTTCTATCCTGTTGTTGGCAAAAGCCCGTTCCTGCAAAATCTTTGTTGCCCTGAGTTCGTTCCTTCGATGAATAAGATATACCTTGTCGGCAAATTTAGTAAGAAATAAGCTTTCCTGCACAGCGGTATTTCCTCCTCCAATTGCAGCGACTACAAGACCTTTATAGAACGGCCCGTCACAAGTAGCGCAAAACGATACCCCTTTACCATAAAATCTATCTTCACCGGGAACACCCAGTTTTCTTGGGGAAGCTCCTGTAGCTATGATAATTGTATAAGCGGTAATGGTTCTATCGGAAAGCCTGACTTCCTTGACTTTTTCGGAGCAATCAATTGAAATTACTTCGTTGTTTTCAATATTAAGATCAAACCGCTTTGTTTGCTGTGTTATATTTTGGACCAGATCGGCTCCGCTAACACCTTTGGGAAAACCCGGATAATTTTCGATCCAGTCGGTTGTAATAACCTGTCCGCCTGGAATGGCCTTCTCAACCAGGATAACATTTAACCTGGCTCGTGCCGCATAAAGACCGGCGGTCAGCCCCGCTGGACCACCGCCTATTATTACAAGGTCGAAATCAGCCTTTTTCATCACAAAATCTTCTACAAAACTCTTTAAAAAAATATTGAAGCTCCCAGCTGCTTACGGCGGGGAGCTTTAATATTTCGAGAATTAAAATTTAAGCCTGACACAGACACGTTAGTGACACACAGTGAAGCATTAGTGCCAACCATCAGCGCTAACCTTTAGCGCTAAATCAAGCAAAAGGGGGTATTTTTTCAAAGGTTCTTACAGTATTTTATTTATAACTTCCTCAAGTTTTTTTTTCGCGACTATACCTATTATCTGATCAACAACATTACCCTGTTTGAAAAACATTAATGTTGGTATTGATCTGATACCGTATTTTCCCGGTGTGGCTGGATTGTCATCAACATTGAATTTTACAAATTTGACCTGCTTGCCGAAAGAACCTGATATCTCATCTATTACCGGACCGATCGCCCTGCATGGCCCGCACCACGGAGCCCAGAAATCTACCAGCACAGGTTTATCCGCTGCCAATACCTCGGCATCGAAACTGTCATCGTCAACTTCCACAATGTTTGCTGCCATAACATATCCTTTTTATTTGTGTGGTTACAAGATAATTTAATAAGGCATCTTAACAATAAAGTTAAATATAGTAATATAAATAATCATTGTCAATATTTATGGATTTCCAATCGGAAAAATCCTTACAATTGACACATGAAATCGATTTTGTTACACAATCGCTATTGCGGTTCAAGGAGGAAAATAATAAATGGGCAAAAAAATAAGTATCGGCGCGCTAATCTCAGGGGGTGGCACAAACCTTCAGGCCATTATTGATGCATGCGAATCAGGCAGGATAGATGGAAAAATGGTGTTTGTGGGATCGGATAACCCTGAAGCGCGAGGGCTTGAAAGGGGTCTTAAACACAAAATCCCTACCTTTGTTGTTAACTACAAATCGATAATACTAGATTATAAGAAAGAGCCTGAGCAGGTTATACTGCCGGATGATTTTGATCTGGATGATATAATTTCCAAACAGCATCTGTTTTCAGATAATGCAGCCACTGAAAAGATAAGATCCTTTATTATTACAAGGGCTGTTGCCGAGGCAAAGCTTCTTGAAGAGATGAAATCTTATCCATTTGACCTTCTTGTTTTAGCCGGTTTTATGAGAAATTTTACCCCATATTTCATTAACAGGGTAAATACTGATCCGGGTGTTCAGCGCATCATGAATATCCACCCTGCCCTGCTCCCGTCGTTTTCGGGAGTTGATGGATATGGAGATACATTCAGGTATGGATGCAAGGTCGGAGGCTGCACAGTACACTTTGTCGATTATGGTGAAGACTCCGGGCCCATAATAGGCCAGAAGGCATTTCAGATCGAGGAGGACGATACGTTGGATTCAATCAAGGAAAAGGGCCTAAAATTGGAGTGGGAACTTTACCCCGAATGCGTTCAACTGTTCGCACAGGGCCGCCTGCAAACCGTAAAAATGTCATATAAACTTAAAAACGATAAAATACTGCAACGAACCGTGGTAAAAATTGCGCAACCGGCAAGCCTTCAACATGCATCACCCCGGTTATGAAAAGGGACAATCCTGGGCCGCCGCATCACATCACGCATATCATCAAGAATCTTATTTGACATGGTTTTTTCCCTATTTTATAGTGTTTTTCATAATCAGAAAGAATATACTATATTGAACCGCAAAAGCGAGCGCATTTCCCGCTGCTTGTCGGAGCAAAGCGGAGATCCCGTCCCATCGGGGCTGCGGGGTTAGCGAGCAAATCCAAAAATAGCAAACTTCCTTACGGTCGAAGATTCCCCGCTGCTTGCGGCGGGGGGCTTCAATATTGAAAACAAGCAAATTTGCCTGTTTGTCAGTTCAATATCAGGATATCAGGCAAAATTGCCTTATATGTAAATGTTGGGTTTGGAGGATTCATGGATAAACGCTACCAGGTCTTTGTCAGTTCAACGTATGCCGACTTGAAGCAAGAACGACAAAAAGTCATTCAGGCCCTAATGGAGATGGACTGCATTCCAGCGGGAATGGAGATCTTCCCTGCAGCAGATGAAGAGCAGTGGGAATTCATTAAGCGCGTTGTTGATGATTGTGACTACTATATCCTTATCATTGGCGGACGATATGGGTCACTCACCCCCGAGGGAATCAGCTATACCGAGAAGGAGTATGACTACGCGATATCTGTTGAGCTCAAAATTCTAGCCTTCGTGCACGAAGCACCGGACGACATTCCTGTCGGGAAGTCAGATGTTGAACCTGATCTTCGAGAAAAATTGGCAGCATTCCGCGACAAGGCCTGTCAGGGCCGCCTTGTCAAGTTCTGGACGAAGGCAGAGGAATTGCCTGGCCTTGTTGCCCTCAGCCTATCAAAGACTATCAAGGTCCACCCAGCCATCGGCTGGGTCCGCGCTAACAATGTAGCCAACGACGGACTCCTTGCCGACATCAACATGCTTCGTAAGGAGAATCAGCATCTCCACTCAACCTTGCTGAATCTTCAAGCGACGGTTACGCAACCGGAGCCAGAACTCGCCTCGCTGGACGACACGATCGAGCTGACGATCTCATACAGAACCACAAAATACGATCGTTACTACACAGAAACCGAGAAGCAGAGCGTCTCATGGGGCGAATTGTTCACCTGTGTAGCCCCAGAGCTGATGCAACATCCGAGTGATGATGGTGCGAACTACAAGCTGGGGGCTGCTCTTTACCGTCGACTCCACCCTGGGCATGAGAAACTTGCTCAACTGGTTCATGACGATTTCCAAACCGTAAAGATTCAGTTTGCTGCCCTGAAACTGATCAGTGTTGACTACACACAGACCACGAAGGGCGGTATGGCCTTGTTCTGGTCTCTCACTGCCCGGGGTCAAGACCTGATGCTGAAACTGCGATCGGTGAAGAAACCCAACAAAGCCATGGACAGCGACAAGAAATAGCCGCGCTTCGCGCGCCGATTTCTTGCGCGTCATGGCCCACGAACCCCGCAGTAAGATACAAAGTTAGGCGCAATTAGGATGGCGTTTTTTGATAAAACATGACGAGGAAAGTTATTTTTTTACAGTGTGCCTTAATACTGAGAACATTTCAATAAAATTATTTGCCAGTAATAATAG
>JAUSPN010000002.1 GCA_030656555.1 Candidatus Desulfaltia sp.
GATCTCGAATACGAGGAGCCTTTGCCGGTACAGGGCCTATTCCGGTCTGAATCTCACGCTCAGGCAGGTAGCCATTGCGAGTGACTCTCATACGCCCCTGATCATCTTTAAAATCGGCATACTGAGATAAAAAGCCTGCTATTTCTGCCTCTAATGCCTCAGCTAACAACTTCTTTGCTCCATTGCGTAATATTTCAGTAATAGGGTCATCAACAAATGGTTCTGGATTTTTTAGTTCAATTAAGTTATCTTTATTCATGGTGTGTGTATCCTTCCTTTTTGATGTTTCAAAATGATCGGGTTATTGCCTGTAAACAATTACCCGAAGGATACACCACCTAATCCTTTAAACACAACTTTTGATTATATCTCAGCAGCGGGAGGGATCACTGATCTCATATTCCGGGACATCCCGATCGAATTGAAAGTCGAGAACAGCAAAGTTCTGTTTCCAAAGGATTTCTCTAAATTCTTTGATCAGACAGCTGCTTATGCAATCGGACTGGGGAAGCGAATTGGAGTGTTGTCCGTTCTCGAAGCCTCACCGAAATCTTCACCCGTCGGCATCATAGAAGACGATATTGAGGTTTTTGTTCATCAGACCGGCAAGTCACCAATTGTAATTGTCGTGGTTGTTGTTCGGGGTGGCTTTCCTAAACCTAGTTCTTACTCCAGGTAAAAGATATTGAGTAATAGCCTGAAGGAATTGATCTGTTTCTTAGAATAAAAAAGTAACATAATCGGGTAAGGGGGAGTTTCTCTCTCCCCCTCCCCACAACGCCACGGCTTGTGGGGCAGCACTCACAATTCCGCTTTTGCCTTCGGCTAATACTTTTGTTAATGTGTTTAGCACATTAACAGGGTTCACGGATAGGGGAGATTTTCACCCCATAAGTTCACGCCCATGCCTGGCATACACAAGACACTCATGCGGATGGCGTTTTGCCACCGCACAGTTCAATCGTTCGCCGGAGAGATACATCATGACAACACTGTATAAGAAGAGCATTCGTTGCTCAGTATGTGGAGATGAATCGGAGCAAACTGCCATTGGAAGTACGAGTATCTTCGGTTCGCCTGACTTGGACACACGTCCGCCAGAAATAAAGCGATATACAATCCATAAGTGGGTTCAGCGATGTTCTGTTTGCGGATCTTGCGCGTCGTGCCTAAGCCAAACGAGTGCACACGCTCAGGATGTCATTCAGACGTCAGAGTACCTCACTCAATTGAGTGATTCGAATTTCCCAGAGCTTGCCAATTCCTTTGTCTGCGCTTCTATGATCCATGAGTCCAATGGCGAATGGTCAGCCGCAACATGGGCACTCATCCATGCTGCCTGGGCGTGCGATGATGCCAGTCAGTCACCGCAGGCCGTGACGTGTCGCAAACGCGCCGCTGCCATGTTACGAAAGGCACAAGCAAGTGGTCAGACGTTGTCTGATCAACCTGGGGCAATTACAACGATCCTTGTCGATCTTCTACGTCGAGCGGGGGAATTAGATGAAGCGGCTAAGGTAATCCAAGAAAGCAAGGCTACCAAAACGGAAGACACCGTCATCCGGATCATGGAGTACCAGACAGAGTTGATCCAAGCAAACGACATCGGCTGTCATACTATCGCGGAAGCGCTTGGGGAAGAGACCGATCATGGTGTGAATGAATCTAAACCTGCACGGAAGCGCTGGTGGCAGTTCTGGCAGTGACATTTGATGGCGAACTAATGGATGCAATTGACGACCATCACAAATTGCGCAGTTAGCAAGGTATCGACAACTTCAAAACATCTGGCGAAATAGCCTTCAATGGGGGTTATCCGGCATTCTGTTTAATATCCAAATTGTTGTGATATACAGTTAGAAAACCGTTTTATTATCAATTTTTGGTCAACAATCATGAATGCTGTGGGAATAGTGAGAAACTATATAATAACTTGTTGGGCGTTTAAGGAGCACAATCCGTGAAACTGACCGAACTCGCTGCCTTGCAGGCCTATGCAAAGATGATGAATACTCTGAGTACACAGCCACTTGAGCCCCTGCTTGCAGAAGATTTTGTATATGAATCGCAGAATGTTTTTCAGGCACTTGAATCTAAGCAAGAATTTCTCGGCTACATGGTTCCAAAACTACAAACAATTGCTCGTGCCAAAGCTACCGTTTATGCCGAAATGGGAACTGTAGCCGCATATGGCAGAGAACAACCATGTGTTATTCTGGCGCAAAATGAAAAGAACAATCTGGTAGGCATTGTCCTGGCAAAGGTGGCCGGGAACAAGTTAAAAAGACTTGATCTTTGTGTCGTGCCTCCACCAGAAGCAGCAGAACGAAGTGGAGAATATCCAACATAATTATTAGTGGTAAGGCATGGAAAATATAGAACAAATACTTGCAGTGGTGCGAAAGAATAATCGCGTTTGCCCAAAACCACAAAAGTGGCAACAACTTTATGAAATGCTTCCAAATAAAAAACGTAAGGGGGTTGGTTGGGAGCCATCGCTACCGCTCATATTGGCCGCGTGGTCGGAAACGCCTGCAATATCGAAAATGCTGCGTCTTCGAGAACATATTGAATGGGCAGAGGCACAAGGGGTGTCTTGAGAAGGTTGCTTCTTTTTTACGGGAGTTGCCTGAAGATCAATGGCACCACATTGGCGAATAAGACGCCCAACAAAAGGATGAGGAGCTGAGGGCGTGCGAAGCGCAAGCCAACCAGCGATTTGAGACAGACACGCCCCGGTACCCGGGGCAAGTTCCTCACCCGCGGCGTTAAAAATATCTGCTATTTAACATTCAGCTTTATTCGCCGGTGTCCAATTCGTTTCTAAACAGTGATCCTTGTTGAAAATCTGCCATGATCAGTTACGCTTCGTGTTCCTGCTAAAGCAAGCAAGCCACCAAACCTCAAAATAATTATTTTATGGTTTTTGCACATCCAAAGACAACGGCTATCAACCGCTCTGTACAATTTCGTCATATATAATCCTTGCGTTTTTCTTAGACACACAAATTAAACGCTTCGGTCCATCCAATAAAGTTATTCCTTCATGCGTTGGGTATACAACATACCAGCAGTCTTTTTGTGGAAGATTATATGCTGAAATACCATATGGTTGTTTATCTGTGATGTCTTCAATGGGCGATTCTTTCTTCAAAAGGGAGTTTACAATATAATCAGAAACGACTAATTGGACTTCTGCTTTTGTTAAAATTGTTTCCGACTCTTTTCCATAATCAGAAATTTGCTGTTTTACAGCTTCATTGATAGCTGCAACGTCGCTTTTGCTTAACCAGTCACCAACGGAACAATAAGTAGCTATGCTATCAAGGAGTTGATCTTCTGCCAGATATCCAAGTGCCGTGTTCTCATAACAGACGGCTTTCAATGAAGAAATAACAAAGTCATTGCATGTTTCCGCCAGTTCCCGAACCGTGTTGTGAAAAAAAGCAGCCCATTTGCCAAGGAGGTGGCTCTTATAGGAATTTCCATCAGGGAACAATAGCAGTTGACCATCAGGATAATTCTTGTAACGAAACCAAGAGGCAAGGATATCATGCGGCATCTGAAGAACGCGGTGATCGAAAGATTGAACAGATTTTACCTTTTTAGCCAAAACGGTTTCTATGCCGATCAGTTTTGCTGCTTTTAGATAGTGTTCTTTGGGATATACAAAAAGATAGCTAATAAGTTCTGCATAGGCATCATGCTGAACCTGTTTAAGCGTTTCGTTAGTATCTCCTTTAAAATAATTGCCGACAATCATCACGTATTCCTAAGTTTTCAGCACACATCTTTGCTCGGAGCATCTTCGATCTTTCTTATTGGCATTGTCTGAACTTGGCTGGGATGAGGACCTTTCAGAAAAACTATTTATATACTGCCCCATTATTCAGTAAAAAAGCAAAATAAAAAAATCCTTATAAAATGTTCATGAACTCACAAATACGAGGAAGGATTTCAGAATGAATGATCTCCAACAAAATAGGCTCTTTCTCATTTTAAGTGGGTAGCCCCACCTTACTGTAGTCCAGTTTTCCTGTAAGCATATAGATCATGGTTTTAAGGTTCTTAAAGGTTCTGTAGCCTCTCGCCTTTGCCTTGGCCGCCTGAACGAGACTG
>JAUSPN010000004.1 GCA_030656555.1 Candidatus Desulfaltia sp.
GAGGTTCAGGGTTATTTTTCTTGGAGCGCCGGGCAACTGCTATGCACCAATATTTTTAAATCGAAGATTGTTAGCAGTTAGCTTTTAGCAATTAGCCTTTAGCTTAAAAAATCAAACAGTTAACACCTTCAGCTAAGAGCTGATGGCTAATAGCTTTATCCTGAACCTTTGAACCTTGAACCTCTGAACCCGTGAACGGTAACCATATTTATTTGTCTTCCTTTTCTCGAGGTTTGATAAACGCGCTGAACAACTCAATCGGAAACGGAAAAATTGTTGTTGTATTCTGCTCTGCCGACATCTCGCGCATTGTTTGGAGATACCTGAGTTGCAAGGCCGTAGGGTGATTTTCAATTATTTTCGATGCTTCGGCCAGCTTTGCCGCAGCCTGGAATTCCCCTTCTGCATTGATTACCTTAGCGCGACGTTCCCTTTCCGCCTCAGCCTGCTTAGCCATAGAGCGCTGCATCTCCTGTGGCAAATCAATATGCTTTAATTCCACGGTTGTAACCTTTAAACCCCACGGATCTGTATGTGTGTCCAGTATTGTCTGAAGCTGTTCATTAATATTTTCCCTTTCAGACAAAAGCTCATCAAGCTCTACCTGACCGCATACACTTCTCAGGGTTGTCTGGGCAAGTTGAGACATAGCATAGTTGTATTGCTCAACCTCAATTATAGCCTTTATCGGATCGATTACCCTGAAATAGATTACAGCATTAACCTTTACCGAAACATTATCCCTGGTTATAACATCCTGGGGATCTACATCCATGGCTACAAGACGCAGGCTTACCTTTACCATTTTATCTATAATTGGAATAAGTATAATCAGACCGGGCCCTTTTGCCTTTATAACTCTGCCAAGTCTGAATATAACCCCTCGTTCATACTCGTTTAATATTCGTATGGCTGTTGACAGAAAAAAGGCTACAAGTATAACAACTGCAATTACTGTATACATTTTATTCTCCTTTTTTTGAAAATCATGTTCATTGGTTATCCTGTCGGCCAATACTGATCGGCTCAACATCGAGCATGAGATTTACCACCTTTATTACCCTTACCCTTGTCCCTTTGCTTATCCTGTTTTTTGAAGTCGCATTCCAGAGCTCACCGTGCACAAAGACCTTGCCTTCAGGCATGATATCCTCTTTTACAACTCCGATTTCACCGACAAGGCCATTTGCGCCTGTTTTAGGCTTTGATACCTGCGCCTTAAAAACCAGGCTCGCAAGTGTAACAAAAAAACCTGATACTATAACGATTGTCGGCAAAAACACCTGCCGCGATACCCTTAGTTCAGGGCTTGTGTTCTCAAACAACATCAGGGAGCCTAAAAAAAGCGAGGCTACCCCTGCTACGCTGAGAAGACCGTAGCTTGCAATCTTCATCTCCATAATAAAAAATATCAGCGCAAGTAGAATGAGGAGTATGCCCGCATAATTGACGGGAAGTGTCTGAAAGGAAAAAAATGCTAATACAATTGCTATGGCTCCGACCACTCCGGGGAAAATAGCGCCTGGATGTGACAGTTCAAAATAAATCCCTGCAAGGCCCAGCATCATAAGAATATATGCAATATTAGGATCGCTTATTATTTTTAAGATCTTTGTTCTTATGTTTTCTTCCAGTATCGTCCTTTTGAGATTATCAAGGTTAATTATTCCTTTATCCTTAATTTTACGGCCGTTAATCTGTTTGATCAGATCATCCATATCTGTTGCCACAATATCTATGATATTTTGTTTCAGGGCCACGGTTTCCGTTACGGAAACACTTTCACGAATAGCCTTTTCAACCCACTCCGCGTTCCGCCCCCGTTTGTTTGCAACACTCCTGGAATGAGCCACCATATCATTAACCACCTTTTCAGACATGGTTTTGTCTATCTCTTTTCCTCCGGCTCCTACCGGATGCGCAGCGCCGATATTTGTTCCTGGAGCCATTGCGGCAATATCAGCCGCCATGGTAATCATAACCCCTGCCGAAGCAGCCCTTGCTCCGCCCGGAGAAACATAGACCACAACAGGAACCCTGCTTGCAAGTATGGCCATGACAATATCACGCATAGACTCAGCCAGACCTCCCGGGGTATCAAGCTCAATGATAATGCAGGAAACATTATTATCTGATGCTTTCTTAATCCCCTGTTTTAAAAAATCAGCCGTGGCAGGGCTTATTGCGCCGGATGCCTTGATAATATAGATTTCATTTTCTCCTGAAAAAGCATTTGCGGAAAAAAACAGCAATAATGCCGACAGGATAATTATGAAAAGTTTGTGTTTCATATCAAATACTCCGCAACAACAACCAAAGTTTTTCAGCAACCGTTCACGGTTACGTTTTTTATTTTTCCATTTCATTCATCAGCTTCTTCATATCCTCCCAGACATCCTTTTTCTTATCCGGGCTGCGAAGAAGATATGCAGGATGATATGTAGGCAAAAGCTTAATCCCCTTGTAATCATGAAAACGCCCTCTGAGCTTCGAGATAGGCTCTTTTGTGTCAAGAAGGATCTGTGCCGCAAAAGTCCCGAGAGCGCATATGAAATCCGGCTTTAGAGTAGCGATCTGGCGCTCCAGAAAAGGGAAGCACGCCTTAATTTCATCGGGCTCAGGATTTCTATTGCCCGGAGGACGGCATTTAATAATATTGCAAATATATACCTGCTCACGTGCAAGTTTAATAGCCTGAATTATTTTGGTAAGAAGCTTGCCTGCCGCCCCAACAAAAGGTTCGCCGGTTTTATCCTCCTCAAAACCCGGCCCTTCGCCCACAAATACAAGGCTTGCTTTTGGGCTCCCCGCTCCAAAGACAATGTTTTTACGGCTGTTTGATAGTTTACAGCAGCGACAGTCTCCGATATCAGCGCGTATTTTCTCCAGGGTTTCAGGTATAAATGCCCTGTCTCTTCCCCAACATTCAATGGTCTCAAGGCTTTTCTTTTTGCAGTCAAAACCAGTGCACCCGTTTTCAGCCAGAAAACAAAGATAGTTTTTCACCTCTTCAACAACAACATTTAATCCCCGGCTATTTGTCATTTTATAGTTGCCACCAAAAATTACCACTAAGATCACAGAAATAAAACCTGCTACAATATTTTCACAATCCTATCTAAAAGTATATGTGCCAAATCATCCTTTAACATTTCAGGAAGAGCCTCCCTGGTCTTATCTTTATACAAAAGGACGACCTTGTTGGTATCTGATCCGAATCCTGAAGAAGAACGGTTAACAAGGTTTGCCGCAATGATATCAAGTTTTTTTTCTGCAAGTTTTTTTTCTGCGTTGATTTCAAGATTTTCTGTTTCCGCAGCAAAACCAACAAGAATCTGATCCTTTTTTTTCCTGCCAAGCTCTTTTAAAATATCCTGGTTTTTTTTCAGAAACAAAGAAATTTCATCTTTTCCCTTCTTTATCTTCTGTTTTTCTAACTTAACAGGCCTGTAATCGGAAACAGCTGCTGTTTTTATAATAATATTGGCATCTTCCATACGCTCAAACACAGCTCGTGCCATCTCCTTTGCCGTCTCCACCTTGATTACTTCTACATTAATTGGATCAAGAAGATTTGTAGGCCCGGAAATCAGCACAACCTTGGCGCCCCTGTGCTCTGCTGCTTTTGCAATGCTATAGCCCATCTTGCCTGATGAAGGGTTGCTGATAAATCTCACAGGATCAATTGGTTCCCGTGTCGGGCCTGCTGTTACAAGAACCTTTTTATTTTTCAGATCCTTTTGGGCAAGACGGTATAAAAGCCTGTCCAGTATATCTTTTGGTTCAGGAAGACGTCCGGGACCGGAATCGCCGCATGCAAGCTCCCCTGCCTCCGGCTCAACGATAAAATATCCATCATCCCTTAACGTGGAAAGATTTCTGCAAAACGCCTTGTTCGCATACATTTGAGTGTTCATTGAAGGACACAAAAGAACAGGGGCTGTCACCGCAAGCATTAATGTGGTCAAAGCGTCATCAGCTATGCCGTTTGCGATCTTGCCGATAATATTGGCTGTTGCAGGAGCAATAATCACCACATCTGCATCCCTTGCCCAATCAATGTGCCTTATGGATGCATCATTTTTTCTATCAATATTTTGAAAAAGATCAAAGCAGACCGGATTCCCTGATAATGCTTCAAAGGTCAGCGGCCCAATGAAAGACCTGGCATTTTGAGTCATTACTACCCTGACCTTTGCCCCCTGCTTATTAAGAAGCCTTAATAATTCTACACTCTTATATGCTGCAATGCCGCCGCATACACCAAGAACGATATTTTTATTTTCTATTTTGGTTTGCATAATAGTCTTTTTAGAGACCTTTGAAAAATGTTCAATTTTGTTCAAGTTCAAGGAAGGCTAAATTTTTAAACGTAGGAATACATTGAGTATTTCGAGGCTTAAAATTTGAGCCTGACGCAGTAATTGGGCAAAAGAGGGCGTTTTGCAAAGGTCTCATTTAAGAAGCCCTGCCTCAGCTTCATTAATTGTAGGCGCCACCCACACCTCAACATAGGTTTTAAAATCTTTCTCAGACATGTTTATAATGCACCATCTGCTTTCTTTCTGAAACAGCATGACAGTTCGCGGAGACTTAAATGAACTTATAGCCCTCCAGTTATCCTTTTGCATGTTGTTTTCAAAAAAGGCGATAAGGGTGCTTGTTGCGACCCTGCCGCTTAAAACAAGAACACCTGCGGAAAAGCCGGGGGTTTTGTATACAAAGGATTCTTTCTTATTGACACTTAATTCGTTTGGTATAAGCACATCTCCGAAATCATAATATAGAGGGGAAGGTCCTTCCTCCTTAGGTGTTGTAGCTTGCGATTCGGAGCCGCTCTTTTTCGATTTTACTCCTGCACATCCGGAAATTATGAGAAAAAAAACAGCACCTATTCCGATAAATGCCAGAACCTTTTTTCTCTGCCTTATTATTGCCATAACCCTACCTCCTATATGAGTTATAAGTTAGCGCACCTTCGGTGCGTACATAAGTGCCTAAAGTGAGCTAAAGTATATTAAAGTGCCTAAAGTTAAGGAATGCGCCTTTGGCGCTGCCAATTCTAATTTTTTTTCACGATACAACTTTGCTCACTTTGTTTCTATCTGAACTTATAACCAAGCCCCGAAAATCTATAGCACGCCGAAAGCGTACCACAACTTTAGGCATTTTAGGCACTTTAGCTCATTTTAGGCACTTTATGTAATGCGTTTCTAATATTTTTGAGCTTTTTCAAGTTATTATATTTAAGCTCAAAATCAATCCATTTGCCAAGCAATAAAACAGGGTCGCTTAGAGCTTTTTCAGAAAGCTGTTTTTCAATTTTGGAAAGCTCATCAACAAGATCCTTTCTGTCGGGCTCCTGTTTTAAAAGTAATTTATAGATTTCAGCCGCCTTGTCTAAATAACCCTGGTCGGCGTAAACCTTTGCCATGGTTTTTGTATAAAAATCAGGATGATCTGTCATTTTTTGCTGTCCTGTTTTTTGCCTGTTTTGAATATAACCTCATCTTTACCTATTACTCCTAATTCCTGTCTTACTACATCTTCGACAAACTTGGGATCATTTTTCAATCTGTCTATCTCACGATACATATTAAGGTTCTTCTGGTTAAGCTTTTCATTTTTTTCAACCAGTCTATCTTTTTCACCTTTTATTTGGACGAAATCAAAAAGTCCGTCGTCTCCAAATATTATAAGCAAAAACAGGGAAAACAGAATCAATATTACTATGGACAGCGTGATATTTTGCCTGGTAGTCAACTTTTTCTTATGCCCTTAACAATTATATACCAAATCTTTTCCAGTTCCGGACTTTTTATTAAAAAGGAAAAGAATCCATAAAGAAGAAAACCTATTATTATTGTTCCTATAAGCCCGAAAAAAAGGCCGTATAGAGATCTGTCTGCTAACGGAATCATAAAAATGGAAAAAATTCTGATAATTACGCCCATTATTGCGGCACAAAGCAAGCTTTTGCAAGCAGATTCGGCAATACTTCTTAATCCTAATGGACCAAGCTTTATTCTTAACGCTCGAACAAGAAGCCCGAAGTTCAGCATTGAAGCAAGAGAGGTGGCAAGAGCAAGGCCCCCATGAGCGAGCGGCCACATCAGAATAATCCCAAGCACTATATTGGCAATGATCGATATTACGGCTATGCGCACAGGTGTCTTTGTGTCCTGCAAAGCATAAAATGTAGAAACAACTATCCTCACACCTGAAAATGCCCACAGACCTATACCATAATACAAAAGAGCGTATGCAGTCAATCGTGTAGCTTCGGAATCAAAAACACCCCTTTTAAACAACAGGGCAACAATCGGCTCCCTGAGTATAATAAGACCGACCATGGAAGGTATTGTTATGAATAACACCAGCTTCATTGCGTGTGAAAAGGTGGTTTTAACAGCCTCTAAATCCCTTGACGCAGCCTGCCTTGAAATGCTTGGCAAAATAGCGGTAGCAGCCGCTATTGCAAATATGCCGAGAGGAAACTGCACCAGCCGGTCTGCATAATAAAGATATGAAACGCTTCCTTCAGGCAGTAATGAGGCAAGAAGGGTGCCGACCAGAATATTAATCTGGTAAACAGCGGCCCCAAATACGGTTGGAAGCATTAACAGGCCAATCTTTTTCAGCCCGGGATGAAATATTTTTACCCTTTGCCAAAAATACAATCCTTTCTTAATAAGAAAGGGGATCTGAAAAGCAAGCTGAAGAACACCGCCGATAAGTACCCCTATGGCAAGGCCGGTTACCGGGTCGGTCATGTGTGGTGAAATAAAAAACACCGAACATATCATTGCAATATTCAAAAAAACCGGCGCCAGGGCCGGGGCGGCAAAGTGACCGAGGCTATTCAGAATTCCCATGGAAAGGGCTACCAGTCCGATGAAAAAAATATAAGGAAACATAATGCGGGTCAAATTGACTGTCATGGAAAACTTTTCAGGCGAGTCAATAAATCCGGGCGCAATAATCTTTATAATGACAGGAGAAAGGAGAATGCCAAAAACAGCGACAATCGCAAGAATCATGGAAAGAAGCCATATGGCGGCTCTGGCCAGCTTAAAAGCTTCCTCTCTGCCTTTGACGGTCAGGTATTCCGTAAAAACCGGTATGAATGCAATACTAAGCGAACCTTCGGCAAAAAGCCTTCTCAGCAAGTTTGGAATCCTGAATGCTACAAAAAAAGCGTCTGAACTAAGCCCGGCCCCCAAAAACCATGCAATCACAACATCCCTTATAAAGCCGAACAGACGGCTTAATAAGGTTGCGGCGCCTACAACACCTGCAGCTTTTGTCACGCGTGTATTTTCAGACATTAATTGCTTTTAAATAAAACCGTCAAATTTAACTTGACATAGCTTTGAATATTATGTAGCTAAAATTTTTTAAACCCATACAAAGGAGTTATATAAATTGGCTAATCATAAATCAGCATTAAAACGGGCGCTCCAGAGTGAAGAAAGGCGCATGCGTAATAAAACAACGATGACCAAGATCAAAAACATTGTCAAGGATGTGCGTCTTGCCGCAGGTAAAGAGTCGAATGAAACAGTTTTAAACAAAATTAATCAAGCGCAATCTGTTATCGACAAAGCAGCAAAAAAGGGGATTATCCATAAAAAAAATGCATCTCGAAAAATTTCACGCCTTGCCGGCCTGGTAAAGTCAACTACAGCCTAAAAATCCTCTGTCAGACTATTATAAACCTTTTCTGCAAGCCTTTTGGAAAGAGTTGAAATTGCATCATGTCTGTTTTGCTCTGTTGATAGCTTTGCAGAAACCACATCATAGGCCTCATCGCCGGAAACAGCTTTTGACCAAACTATCCTGCCGTTGTTATCTGTTAATTTCAAATCAAGTGTAAATGTTACCCGTCTTTCAAGGGATGTGTGGACTCCACTGTGGGATATCGTCTCAATACTCATTGATTGAATTACACCGGAAAGGAAAGCATCGGCCTTGTCTATACTTGCGATTTTGCCTTTTCTCGTAAATTCATAGATAAGATCATTTGTAAATGTATTTTCAATTCCGATTTCAGAAGTGCGGTTTTCAAGAATTTTTACGGAAACACTATTTATGCCTGACGGAAGAGTCCCGCCTCCGGCAAACCTGTAGCCGCATGCTGATAAAAAAACCAAAAAGCACAATATTGCAAAAACAATCCAAATTATTTTCCCTTTGAAAAACATTTTCCTCCTTTAACTTTAGCCAAGTAATTAAATAGTCGAGTTGTCGAGTCGTAAAGTCCTTGAACCACTCGACCACTTGACCACTCGACCAATTGTAAGCAAAGCGAACTAAGTTCTATACTACAATACTTACCAGCTTCTTTTTAACGACAATGATCTTTTTTATGGGTTTATCATTTATGAATTTCCTTGCGCGTTCATCTGAAAGGGCTATCTCTTTTATGGCAGCATCGTCCGCATCAGCGCTCACGCTGAATCTGCTGCGAAGTTTGCCGTTTACCTGCACTACTATTTCAAGGCTGTCTCGCACAAGAGCATCTTCCCTGTATGATGGCCATGATTCCAAAAGAACGCTGGATTTACGCCCCAGGGCATACCAGAGTTCTTCAGCAAAATGTGGAACTATGGGTGACAAAAGCAGTATGACCGATTCCATGGCAAATCTCATTACCCCTGCAGCGTTAGAGCTTTTTGCTGCAGGGTCTATGCCGTACATGGTATTAACAAGCTCCATTACAGCGCTGATTGCTGTATTGAAATGGAACCTGCTTTCTATATCATCGGTAACCTTTTTTATGGTTTGATGGGCTTTTTTATATAAAACCAGTATGCTTTCGTCCAGTTCGTCAGAATTGCCGTTAAAAGGGATCGCCTCTTTTATTAAATCGATCCAGACTGCCGCAAGGCTCCATATACGATTCAGAAAGCGATATCCACCCTCAACTCCCTGGTCGCTCCATTCAAGATCCCTTTCCGGCGGAGCCGCAAAAAGACAAAAGAGTCGTGTAACATCAGCACCGTATTGTTTTAGCATAATATTTGGGTCTATTACATTCTTTTTTGACTTGGACATCTTTTCAACCCGGCCAATTATAACCTTGTTGCCGCATTTTTTGCAAAAACCGCCTTCGGCTTCTTCAGGGAAAAGAAATCCATGCTCAGGACAGGAGGTAGTCTCCTTGCAGACCATACCCTGTGTCAGCAGTCTGGTAAAAGGCTCCTTGTATTTGACAAGCCCAAGATCTTTAAGCACACGCGTAAAATACCTTGAATAAAGGAGATGCAAAATAGCATGTTCAACCCCGCCGATATATTGATCAACCGGCATCCAGTAGGAAACAGCCGCTGCATCAAACATGCCGCCATTGTAATCTGCGCTGCAGTATCTCTCAAAATACCAGGATGATTCAACAAAAGTATCCATTGTGTCGGTTTCTCTTTTTGCGTCAGGACTGCCGCACTTTGGGCATCTGGTTTTTGCAAAATAATCAAGACCTGCGAGCGGCGACCTTCCTCCGGGAAGAAGATCAGCCTTCTCAGGCAATACAACCGGAAGATCCTCTTCCTGGGCAGGAACAACCCCGCATTTCTTACAGTAAACTATGGGAATGGGGGCGCCCCAGTAACGCTGCCTGGAAATACCCCAATCTCTTAACCTGAAGTTGACTGTTTTTTCTCCAAAACCTTTTTCATCAAGAAAAGAAGCTATTTCATCAAGAGCTTTTTTATTATCCAAGCCGTCAAACTGGCCGGAATTAACCATAACCCCTTCGCCTGTATATGCTTCGGTTATGGTAGCAGCGTCGAGGTCCTTATCAGAAGGTTTAACAACAATAATAATGTCAAGCCCGTATTTTTTGGCAAATTCAAAATCACGCTGGTCATGTGCGGGCACCGACATAACAGCGCCTGTGCCATATCCCATGAGAGCAAAATTAGCTGTATATATCGGCATGCGCCTGCCGCTTAAGGGATTTATGCAATATGAACCTGTAAAGACCCCTTCCTTTTCATAATTTTCAACAGCTTTGTCTGATCTATCCTGCATTGACATCTGTTCCACAAATTCTCTGATCTTATCTTCCTGGCCCGTGCCTTTTGAAAGCTCAGACACAAGCGGATGCTCAGGAGCAAGACACATGAAGGTTGCCCCGAAAACCGTATCCTGGCGGGTTGTAAATACAGGTATCACTTTTTCTGAATTATCTTTGGCCTTTTCAATCGGAAATCTTATCTGTGCACCGATACTTTTGCCGATCCAGTTTTTCTGCATGGTGATGACCTTGTCTGGCCAGCCGGGAAGCTTGTCACAATAAACAAGCAAATCTTCTGCATAGTCGGTTATACGGAGAAACCACTGCCAGAGCTTTTTCTGGCGAACAGGTTTTCCGCATCTCCAGCACATACCAGCCTCTACCTGCTCATTGGCAAGAACAGTTGTGCAGGTATTGCACCAGTTTACAAAGGACTCTTTTCTATATGCCATCCCCCTTTCATACATCTTTAAAAACAGCCATTGTTCCCATCTGTAATATTCGGGCTCGCAGGTGGCTATTTCTCTGTCCCAGTCATAGCTGAAACCTATTTGCTTCAACTGAGATCGCATCGTCTTGATATTATTGTATGTCCATCCGGCGGGATGAGTATTGTTTGCAATAGCAGCGTTTTCCGCGGGCATTCCAAAAGCATCCCATCCCATTGGATGCAGAACATTAAATCCCCGCATTCTTTTATATCTTGCGACCACATCCCCTATTGTGTAGTTTCTGACATGACCCATGTGTATCTTGCCTGAAGGATAGGGAAACATCTCAAGAAGATAATACTTTTCCCTGTCAGGATCTTCTTTACACTTAAACAGCCCTTTCTCATCCCAATAGGATTGCCACTTTGATTCAACAGTTTTTGGGTCGTATTTCTTGTCCATTTTCTATATAATACCTCTATCAATAAAGCTGGTTCAAGGAGGGTAAACAACCAAAATTATATTAATAATGCCATAATATGTTATTAATAGCAAGAGTTGCAATCAACGAATACTCATGGCTTTATCGTTGTAAACAGGCCTCCATTTTCCCGTTTGATGACTCCTCTTCCAAGGAAAGTATTCATAATTTCATTATATTTCCTTTCGTACTCACCATTAAAATAAAGCTCAACCGTCTCTTTAAACCAATAGGTATCCATAAGGTCTGAGAAAAAGGTGTTTTCTTTAACAGTCTTCTTCATCAAAAGTGTATAAACCATGATCTTTTTTATCAGATCATCACCAACAGTCTCTCGACAAAGCAAATACCTTTCAATCTTTTCCTTACTTTTTGATATGGCCTTTTTAATGTCATCAAAGGGTCTCCCGTGGCCGGGATAAACTATTTTCACATCAAGAGATTCAAGTTTCTGAAGAGATTCCAGCATGTGAAACAATGCCATGCTCCCTTCAACGCGTAGTGTCATTACTGCCACATCACTCTCCCAAAGCGCATCAGAAGATATGAGAATTTTTTCCCGGCTGTTATATAGGACAATGCCATCAGAAGCATGCCCTGGAGTATAAATTACCTGGAATTTATGAGGCCCGACAGCGATAATTTCGCCATCCTCCAGTGCTTGTGTACATTTAAAAAAATCAGCTTCCTGGTTATAGTATCTCCACCATGTAGACCAATCATCTTGAGTGTCGATAAAATATTTACCGGCTTTGTGCAAGGCAATATCACACCCGGATTTTTGCTGAATGATTTTATTGCCGCCTATATGATCACAATGGGTGTGGGTATTAACAATTAAGGAAATATCAGAAAGGTTTACCCCCAATCTTGTTATTGATCTATCTGTTTCGTTGAAGTCGGAAATATAGCCTGTATCAATAAGAATCGGGGCTTTAGATCTATAAACAAAGTGATTTCCGCTTAGATAACCTCTTTCGATAAAAAACAGATCCTCTAAAATTTCATTCTTAAACATGTGTATTATATCTTAAATTGGCACGCTAACAATCAGAATGCGCCGCTTCGGTTTGGCCGCAAAGCAAAGCGGCGCAGCTAACTCTAATATATTTAAATGTTTTTATTTTGAAAAAATTTAAACAGCATTAAAATCGCAACAATAAAAATAAAAATAATAACCCAATGGTTTATTTTTAATATATCCGGCACAGTGATTTTACCTAAATTACCCCAGGCTAAAACATTGCTTTTTAGTGCCGGGTATACTTCAGCATACAAACCAGCTCCAACTAACATTCCCAATATAGCCCACAACGCGTGTATGCGTCCTTCACCTAAAGCTCCTAATGATGTTCCCGGGCAATATCCGGCAATAGCCCAACCAATGCCAAAAAGCAATCCACCTATAATTTGAGCAGCTACGTCAGTTGCCTTAATGCTAAATGAGATAATACCAAGATCTTTGCAAAGGTATATACCCACTGCGCCAACCATAATCGCTGAAAGCATAAATTTAATGATAGTCATATCTTTAAGCAGCAAAAAACCAACTTGTCGTTCAAACCGTATAGCTTGCGCTTTTTGTAAAAAGAAACCAAAGAGGATGCCTGTAATAATACCTAATAGAAGTCCCATAATTACTTTCCTCCTTTATATAGTATTTTAGCAGTAATTATGCCGCCAATAATAAAACATGCCATAGCAATAAACCCGCTTACGGCAAGTTGCATAATGCTGCTTAATCCATGGCCACTGGGACATCCACCGGCAAGACGCGCACCAAACAAAAGGATAATCCCCCCGATAAAAGCGCCTGCTCCGCGAACAACAGCGCTATTACCAAATCGTTGTTTCCATATATCAGGAACAAATTCTTTTTTGTAACTTTTCCCAAGAAGAGATGATAACAACGATCCTATAAAAATACCCAATACTACCATCATCTGCCAATCTACTTTTATTTTTTCATATAGGAAGTACTCGTTAGTATCGGCATGCTCTTTTGCAACCTGTTGTTCAATAAGTCCGGTTACGCGAACAAACGTAGTTGAAGCACCGAGATACATGGGTTTTGATAATACTTTCGTAGAGACAACTACGGACAAAATGGCCAGTATGCCTACGAAAGCTCCAGCTAAATAAGGACTCCAAACGCTTTTGGTTAAATAGTTTTTCATTTTAACTCCTTTCTTAACGAAACCTTTGCAAAACTATCGCTATTTGTCATTTTGACCAAAGAAAGAAATCTTAACAAACTTAAACCTCAACAGCGGGGTTTTCACGCTACTATTTGTTGAGCTTCTCCAGTTCCCTTACGATGGACTCGAGGCGCGGCCGTTTATTTATATCATGTACGTCGATATAATGGATGATGCCTTTCTTGTCGATTATAAAAAGCGCCCTTTCCGCAACTCCATCGGAACGCAACACACCATATGTGTCAGCTACCCTGCCGTGAGGCCAGAAGTCGGAAAGAACAGGAAACCATAAGTCCCCCATCTGGTTCGTCCATGCAAAGAGAGTCGGAATATTGTCCACCGTAATTCCTAAAAGTATGGCATCGTTTTTATCAAATATGCTTTTCACAATGCCGTAGCCGGGCCACTGGTCCGAACAAACCGGAGTCCATGCTGCAGGAACAAAAGATATGACCACGTTCTTTTTCCCGACGTACCGGCTAAGGGAAATTTTTCCCCCGGAAACTGCGGGAAGCGTAAAGTCAGGAGCACTATCTCCTGTCTTTACCTTCAAAACACTGTCTGTGGGCTTGAGTTTTTTAGGGTCATAAATATTATCCTTAAAGACATCTGAAAGACCGTAGGAAGAAGTTGTACCAAGAAAAAAAATCAGCACGATTCCTATCAGGACACTGAGACAATTACTTTTTTTCATTTCGCACCTCCTTAATTTAATCCGGACAGTTGAAGCATCATGTCCAGGAATTGATCAGGATTGTTGACACCGCCAAGCTTGGAATAAAAAACCCGGTGAGTTCCATCATTATTGATTTTGATTCCTATGAAATATGGAGTTCTGACCTCTCCCACAGCCTTGTGGATGGAATAATCCATATCTGGAAAAAGAGGAAAAGGGATATCGTATGTTTGCGCGAATATTCCTACCTCGTAGGAAGAATTTCCTGCTCCGATTCCTGTTAATTTGACTTTACCCTTCGACTTCGGATTATCTTCTATAACATTATATAGTTTGTTCACGGTGCGCGCATTGCCCTGGCAATGAGGACAATACATGCTGAAAATCTGGATGAGTACTACCTTCGCCTTGATCTGGGGTATTTTGAAGAAACCGGAAGCTGGAAGGCCAAGATAGCTTCTATCGCTATCTTTTACAGGCACAGCAAGGTTTATTTCCGGCAGCATAGCCCCTTCTATCGGAGCCGATTCAGCAGTCATAACAGGAAAACTAAAAACAAAAACACAGACGGCAATGGCTATAAAATGTATTAGAATTTTTTTCATGGTTTTCATTCCTTTCTTGTAAGTTACTCTTAAGATGATGTTTTTTCTATTTTAAATCTTTTCACCCATAAAATTACCTCCTTTTTTGCTTTGTATCAGACTGCGCCATAGGCGGAGCCCATTAATTGTAAAGACAATATTGAAGAGCCCTGTAACCCCCGCAGCAAGCTACGGGGAATGCGCTCGCTATTGCGGTTCAAATGTGATTGACATTTGTCAAACCCCATAATTGTTTCTTGATTTTAATATATATGCTATATATCATCTTGTATTTAATGAAAATACAAGAATTATGTCGTCTTTAAAGACTTCGAAAACTTCAGGATCAGATCAATATGCGGTAGATTAAAAGGAATTATTTAGAAGAAATTTAGTTCAGAGCCATGCCCATTACCAAGCCGACTAATCTAAACATATAAAAAATTATCAATAATATAACGATACGTCAAGTTATTTGCTTATTAATGGACGCATACGCTCGGCTTAAATTGCCCCTTTTTTAGTTTTTTAGTAGAATTACAAAAAATGCCTACCATATGAGCAAGGAGATGAAAATGGCATCCAAAACAATCAGACTGGTTTCATGGAACGTCAACGGCCTCCGGGCAGTGCTGAAAAAGGATTTTCACCGGTCTGTTGCAAAACTCGACGCCGATATCCTGGCCATTCAGGAAACCAAAATCCAGGTCGATCAATTGACCCCTGAAATGATCGACGTGGATGGATATGCGTCCTGTTTTTCCCATGCTACCGTCAAAAAGGGATACAGCGGCGTAGCAGCCTATTCCCGACTTACGCCAATACAGGTCAGGTATGGCATCGGTCTTCCCGGATTCGACAACGAGGGTCGAATCATTGAAATGACCTTTGATGATTTTATCTTCTTCAATATATACTTTCCCAACGGCCAGATGAGTGAAATGCGGCTGCAGTACAAACTGGATTTTTATGCTGCGTTTTTTGCGTATGCCGATGCTTTAAAAGATGAGGGCAGGAGCCTGGTGATCACGGGCGACTTCAACACAGCCCACAACGAAATCGACCTGAAAAACCCCGGTCCCAATGCCAAACGTTCCGGTTTTCTCAGGATCGAAAGGGACTGGCTGGATAAAATCATCGAAAACGGGTATATAGACACCTTCCGCCACCTGTATCCTGACACCATCAAATACTCCTGGTGGGGCTACCGGTTCAATGCCAGAAAAAATAATGCGGGATGGCGAATCGATTACTTTTTTGTGACACGGAACATACTGGAAAAGGGGTGGATCAAAGACGCCTTTATTGAAAATGACATTTTCGGTTCTGATCACTGTCCACTTGGGCTGGTGCTGGAAATATGATCCTTAGTGCTTTGATTGAAGCAGACTTTTAATGCCACTTTCTCAAGAATGAAGACATGTTAGGAGGAATCACCCAAAAAGCAACAAAAACGAAATGTATCAACAAGATTGCATCTGCTGCCAACGAGTATTTGCTGTAAACCGGATTCATGTTTTCCCTATTCACTCTCCCCTTAAATCTATGTATTGAGTTGAACCCTGTATCAGGACGGGACAGGCAACCCCCTACATTTTATCCGTAATCTGAACCATGATCCGGTCGTCTTTCAGCTTGACAGGGTAGGTGCGAATTAGTCTCAACGATAAATTGGAACATCCACAGGCAAAGCCGAACTGTTTTCACTCTTTAACAATGTCTCATGTATCGCTATCATCTCAACCAAATAGAAAAGTGCGGCACGCGCTGTTTTTAAAGTGGAAATTAATTCATTGCGAATTGTGCCTGCGGTATAATGAACAATATGTTTATTCTTACGGCCATTGCCCACCTCTGATTTATGCAGTACGATAAAACGATGAGTGGCTGCATTTCTGAGAGATTTCTTGACTTCCAGATAACCCTTTTTGTCGAGATCGTCTGATAGTTCAGCAAGTGCAACAATCGCCGGGTTACCGCTTTTGATCTCATCAGCTATCTTCGGCTGCCATTCCATTTGCTTTGCGTCTTTTCTTTTTATTCGCCACTCGTTGATAAAGTTTACTCCTTTGGCCGAATCCTTAACACCGAAATATTCGGCGGTAGCAACCGCTACCTTGTCTAAAATGTCAAAACAGGATTTTTGCGCCACTGTTATCAATGACGAATCCATACCATAATGCGCATTATCAAGAGTATCGGAATAAAAACCGCTTTCGGGAAGTTTACATTCCAAAGCATAATAAGCAAGCCAGCGCGCCAGCAGATAATCAGCCTTCATCGTGTTAAACATCGCGAAAATAGGCGGAACGCCCGGCCCCTTAGCCGCGGGTTCGGTTATACTGCCGATTATCAGAGAATCCCAGCGTGAAATTGACTTGTCTAACCCTTCAATTGTGGCTGAAAGAGCCAGCCTGTTTTCTGCTACAAATTTTTCATACGGGCTTAAAGCTTCCAAATTCCGTTTTTTAATTTTAGAAGGCTTTGTTTCAAGAAGTTTTGAAAACGTCTCAAGTGCATGTTTTCCACCATATTTTAGTATACTTTCGGGTGAATCTTTAAATATCAGTATATGACGTGCGGCAATACTTCTCAGCATTTCAGGATCCCCAATGCCGATATCAGCATAGTAAAGAAGAAACTGCGCGACTCGAGCAGCGGCAATGCCGTTTGACGGATCATGC
Organism: Candidatus Desulfaltia sp.; assembly: GCA_030656555.1. Lineage (GTDB taxonomy): Bacteria > Desulfobacterota > Desulfobacteria > Desulfobacterales > ETH-SRB1 > Desulfaltia. The sequence continues at coordinate 17,073 of JAUSPN010000004.1, forward strand.
ATTAGCGCCTTTTCATAAGAATCATAAGCCTCAACCCAACGATAGGAGCGCCAGAGTAGATTTCCAATATTTGTCAGAGCCTGCGTTACCAGCTTAGAACCTTTTGAATTTCTTACAGTCAATCCATAAAGCCAGCGGGCTTCTCTGCGCATTTCCCAGGTATCGAGATGCCAGTTACTTTCAGAGCTGTTTTGAATTTCTGAAAGGCCAAAAAGACCGTTGGCCAGATTATACCTGATATCAAGCCTGTCCGGATAGTCGTGAAGTATCCCGCGAAATATCTTAACCCCCTCTTCTATAGCCTCCTTATCATTGTTTGCCTTTCCAGCATCAACCAGAACGCAAGCCTTTAACCCGTCAATTGCCACCTTATCCAATATATCTGTTTGGCTAAGATTACGGGCAGCGACAATTGCTTCACCAGGAGCCTTTTCGAGCAGGTCATAAAGTTGGGATTGCAGATCCTCTATCTTAGCTGTAATATTATATTCGTTCATCTTTTTTACTTATGGCCGTAGTAATCTTTATACCATGAAAGAAACCGGGTAATGCCTGTCTCTATAGTGGTGGCGGGTTTAAAGCCCACATCTTTTATCAAATCATCAATATCCGCATAAGTTGCCGGGACATCGCCAGGTTGGAGATCAAGAAATTCCTTTTTTGCTTTTTTGCCAAGAATATTTTCAATTGCCGCTATGAACTCCATAAGCTTAACAGGATTATTGTTGCCGATATTATAGAGTTTATACGGGGCGTATGATGACCCGGGATCAGGAGCATCCCCGCTCCATTTTTGATTTGGCTTTGGCAGTCTGTTCATTACCCTTACCACCCCTTCTACGATATCATCGATATACGTAAAATCTCTTTCCATATTCCCGTGATTAAATACCTTGATCGGTTTTCCCTCAAGTATTGCTTTTGTAAAGAGAAAAAGCGCCATATCAGGCCTGCCCCATGGGCCATATACCGTGAAAAATCTCAGGCCGGTGCAGGGAAGCTGAAACAAATGGCTGTATGCATGAGCCATAAGCTCATTTGATTTTTTGGAAGCAGCATAAAGAGAGACAGGATGATCAACATTATCATGAACCGAAAACGGCATATTTGTATTTGCGCCATATACAGAACTGGATGATGCAAACACCAGATGTTTAACATTGTTATGCCTGCAGCATTCAAGGATATTGACAAACCCTGCAATGTTTGAATCAACATAGGCACCAGGATTTGTTAATGAATATCTCACGCCTGCCTGGGCAGCCAGATTTACGACAACATCAAAAGAGGTGTTTTTGAATATTTTTTCAAGTCCGTTTTTATCTGAGAGATCAATTTTATGGAACTCGAAATTCTCATGAGGCGCCAGTATTGCGAGGCGATCCTCCTTAAGTTTGACATCATAATAATTGTTTAAGTTGTCAACACCTGTAACGTGACATCCGCTGTCTAAAAGGCGCTTGGTCAAATTAAAGCCGATAAAACCGGCTGCTCCGGTTACAAGAACTGTGTTAAATTTTATATCCATGGTTTTTCTTCCTCTTATAAGTTTATTATTCTTTTTACGACGCCATCATGTTTGACGAACTCGTAAAAAGTCCAAGATGAAAAATCACTGCAACGCAGTAGATGGGACTTTTTACGACGCCATCATGTTTAGCCATATGGAAAAAGTTATCGCCGACAAAATAGTACTGATCGAAATGGCTGCCACGGAAAAATCCGTATCCCCGCCTAATTCTTTTGCCATTACATAGCTTATAGTTGCTGTTGGAGATGCAAGCAAAATAAGACCCGGCAAAAAATCCTGTGGCGCTACTTGAAACAATCTATATAATATAAAACCCATACCAGGCAATAGAATCAATTTCATTGCGCTTGAGAAAAGAACCAAAAGAGCCTGCAAACGTATTGGCTTGAAAGATAAAGAAGCTCCTATGAGCAGCAATGCCATGGGCAAAGCCAGGCCGCTGATAATATCAAGGATTCTATCTATGACAACCGGAATCGGCAATTCGGTAAAGGAAAATACCATTCCGGCCATGGCCGATAATATCACAGGATTGCCCAATATTTTCCAGATCAGCTTTATTTTGCTTTTTCTTCCGGAAATATCAGTTGAATATAACTGAAGCACAACTACAGCAAGAAGGTTTTGCAAAATCATTATAAAACCTGCAATTATGCTGGCACGTACGAATCCTTTATCTCCAAGATAGTAATATGCAACAGCAAGACCTATATATCCGAGGTTTCCATGAAAGGAGCTCTGGATAAAGGTGCCGATCTGTTTCCGTCTTACCCGGACAATAGAGCCGACCACCCATGCAACAATAAAAACAGCCAAAACAGAAAGCAGGGTTATTGTCAGGACGGTTATGTCAAACTGGGTTTTCAAAGAAGCCCGTGAGATAGAACGGAAAATCATAGCAGGTATTGCCAGATGATAAACAAGCTTATTTGCGGGTTCTAAAAAGGCCGGCTGAATAAACCCTGTGCGGCGGGAAAACAAGCCAAGAATGATAATTGCAAATATTGGAATTATTGTGGTAGCAATACTCATGTACAGACCTATTTAAAATATATTTTTTTATATAGGCTCCAAGTTCTTTATTCACAATGAATTAGATAAAAATTGGACACTTTGTCGGTCTGGGTTTTAAGGTTCAGGGTTCAAGGGTTCAGTGTGAACTTTTAAAGCTGTGAACCGCAAAAGCGAGCGCATTCCCCGCTGCTTGCGGCGAGGTTAGGGAGCGAATACAAAAATAGCAAACTTCCTTACGGTCGAAGATTCCCCGCTGCTTGCGGCGGGGAATCTTCAATACTTACAGAAATATTTTGTTTTGCGGCAGTTGAGCCGCAAGAATCTTTAATTTTAACAAGCAGTTTAGATGATTCAGCGTAAAGAAAAAGAAATTATGTGTCAAGGGAAAAGCGCCTGCTTGAAATATATTGAGGTTGCAATAGCCCTTCCTGTTTATAATACCTTTACCTATCGTGTTCCGGAAAACCTTTCCTTTTTTGCAAAGATAGGGAAAAGGGCGCTGGTCCCTTTTGGCCGGCGAAGGGTTACAGGATATATTCTGGGTCCATCTGAGGATATGGATCACGGCGAGATAAAGCTTATCCTGGATATCCTTGATGAGACTCCGCTTTTCCATTCATCCATGATACCCTTTTTCAGATGGATTGCCGATTACTATATGTATCCCATCGGAGAGGTTATAAAAAACGCTCTCCCAGGCGGTTTAAATCTTTATGACTTTGTTGATGTTGCCATTACGGAAAAAGGCAAAAATGCATTGATTAAGGATAACCTTACCCCTTTGCAAAATGAAATTTTATGCCATCTGAAATTAAAATCATGCGGCCTGAAAACCCTTTGCGCAAAACTTAAAAGCCAGATCCCGAATTCTTTAATTCAGGCCATGGAAAAACAGAACCTGATTATATGCAAACGGGAACTTAAAGGCAAAAGAACAGGCCCGAAGATGGAGCGGTATGTATCTATGATTAATCCGGGCATTTCTACCGACAAGTTGTCGGCGCAGAAAATGCAGATTCTCCATGTTTTGAGAGATGAGGGTGAAATATCGGTAAAAAAATTAGCAGAGATTATTCCGACTGCTACCAGATTAATAAAACCTTTAGAAAAAGCGGGTTATATTTCGATTTTTAATAAAAGGACATACAGAGATCCGTTTGGCGAATCTATAATACCTGACAACCCTTATAATCTCACAAAAGAGCAGGAAAAAGCCGTTTCCACAGTTATAGATCTCCTTGGCAAGGGATTTGCGACCTGCCTTCTTGCCGGTGTTACCGGAAGCGGGAAAACAGAAGTCTATCTGCAGATAGCGGCCGAGGCCATAAAACGTAAGATTTCTGTTCTGATACTGGTTCCGGAGATTGTTCTTATATCTCAGATGGAAAGACGGTTTCGAGCCCGTTTTGGGGATTGCGTTGCCTTGCTCCACAGCAGGCTTTCTGCTGGTGAACAATATGATCAATGGATGCGGATAGCGCGCCAAGAGGTCCGTATCGCCATAGGCGCGAGGTCCGCTCTTTTTGCTCCCTTTGCGGACATGGGGATCGTTATCGTTGACGAAGAACACGACACCTCTTACAAACAGGAAACCGGTCTTTGTTATAATGCAAGGGATCTTGCAATAGTCAGGGCAAAGCTGATGAATGGAGTCGCCTTGTTGGGATCAGCCACTCCTTCAATACAGTCGTACTATAATGTAAAAACAAAAAAATTTATTGAATTAACCCTGACAAAACGTGTTGAGAAACGTCCTCTTCCTGAAATTACAGTAGTTGATCTTCGTAAAACCAGGGATGTCAGAGGAATCGGATATTTTATTACATCTGAACTTTATAAGGCACTAAAGCAAACTCTAAGCCGTGGAGAACAGACCATCCTGTTTTTAAACCGTCGGGGTTTTGCCGGCTTTCCGGTCTGTGCGTCATGCGGCGCATCTTTAACCTGCAAAAATTGTGATATTTCTCTGACACTGCATCAAAAAGCCAATGCATACAAATGTCATTACTGCGGTTATTCGCTGGCAGGTACTTCAAATTGCTCTAAGTGCGGATCTTCCAAAATTAAGCTGCTGGGGCTCGGAACTGAGAAGGTGGAAGAGGCTGTTAAGCATCTTTTCCCTGATGCAAGGGTTGCCAGGCTGGATCGGGATACGATCGGGAAAAAGCATGCCATGCTAAGCATATTAAAAGGGATCAAAGATCATACCACAGATATACTTATAGGCACACAGATGGTGGCAAAGGGGCATGATTTTCCCAACATCACACTTGTGGGTATAATTTGTGCCGATCTTTCGCTGAACTTTCCTGACTTCCGAGCAGGTGAACGGACGTTTCAGCTTTTAGCCCAGGTGTCCGGCAGGGCTGGCCGCGGAACGGTTCCCGGCAGGGTAATTTTGCAGACCTATAATCCTGATCATTTCAGTATAGAGGCTGCAAAAAATCAGGACTTTAAAGCATTTTACAATAAGGAAATTGTTTTTCGAAAAGCTCTGAATTACCCGCCTTTTTCAAGGATAATCCTGCTAAAAATATCTGGAAAAGATATTAAAAAAACACAAAGGTATGCTATGGATGTTGGTGATCTTTGCAGCGAGCTGAAAAACAACAACCGCTTTGTAAAGACTGTCGAGATATTAGGACCGATCACGGCCCCTCTTCCAAGGATAGCAAAACATTTCAGGTGGCAGATATTAATAAAAGGGCTAAGTGCGGAACATCTTCATGGGTTTGTTCATCAACTGCTGGTTAAAAACAGGGAAAGAATAAGCAGCAGGGATGTTAAAATGGTTATTGATGTGGATCCGTTTTTTATGATGTAAAAAGGAAAGGCGATAGTTATACATGAAGAATATAAAGGTTGTAATTTTTGACTGCGATGGAGTCATGTTTGATACGGCAAAAGCAAACACGGCTTACTATAACAATGTTTTGCGCCATTTCAACAACCCGGATATGACGCCTGAGCAGTTTGCCTATTCCCACATGCATACCGCGGATGAGGCAATAGCGTACCTGTTTGATGATGAAAAGATGTTTGAACCAGCGCAAACCTATCGCAAAACCATGAGCTACCTGCCGTTTTTAAAATATATGGAGATAGAACCATATCTTAAACCTTTGCTTAAAAGGCTGAGGCCCAAATACAAGACAGCCATTGCTACCAACAGGACAGACACAATGAACCGGGTGCTCGTCGAGTACAAACTAAAAGACTATTTTGATCTTGTTATCAGCGCCCTGGATGTTAAGCACCCCAAACCTCATCCTGAACAGCTTGTCAAAATACTGGAGCATTTTAATATAGCGCCATATAATGCAATTTATATCGGTGATTCAAAACTTGATGAAATAGCGGCAAAAGCAGCAAATATTCCTTTAGTCGCATACAAAAACACAGCAATTTCCGCTGATTTTCATATAAAAAGCTTAAAGGAACTCGAAGATATTATTGAGATATAATGGTTTCGTAACCCTCTTAAAGCACCATCAGCAACCTGTCATAACCGACCAGATATTCACCCTGTCCCTTCTTTCTTTAAAAACAGACATCATGCTGTAGAGGTCATTTCCATTTTGTTTTTTATATCCCTTACCGTTCCAGGACTTGTCAAACATGACCTCTTTGTCTTGAGATTTACCCGTTGACAACTGCATTAAATATTGTATACTGCACAAAATTACGGGAATTTGTGTGATCCATGATAAAAAATGCGCTTATTGGTCAAAAAGCAGAAAGAGACGCTTTCTTAAAAGGCAATTATGTGCCGCGAGAAGGAGTACCCTCTGCGAAGGCAGCTCTGGCAAACACCCTTATTAAAGTTATCATGGGGCCGCGAAGAGCCGGGAAGTCAGTTTTTGCCATTCAAATGCTTAAAGGCGTTGATTTTGCCTATGTGAATTTTGACGATGAACAGCTGGCGGATACAGATGATTTTGATGAGCTTCTCAAGTCTGTTTTAGAAGTATACGGGGAAACAGACTATCTCCTTTTTGATGAGATTCAGAATGTCAAAGGCTGGGAGCTTTTCGTGAACAGGTTGCATCGCAGAGGGAAGAATCTAATTGTAACCGGCTCAAATTCAAAACTTCTTAGCAGAGAACTTGCCACCCATCTAACCGGTAGATACACACCATTTCAAGTATTACCGTTTTCTTTTCCTGAATTCCTCATTGCCCGGAACTTCGATCTTGATAACACCCTGGAACTGAAGGAACGGCAGGGGTTGTTGCTCAGGAATCTGAGGGACTATCTCTCAACCGGTGGTTATCCTGAGATTGTAACCGGAAACCTGGACGGGAAACATTACCTCGCTACCTTGTTCGACAGTATCCTTTTTAAGGACATTGTAAAAAGATACAATGTTCGCTACGCTAAAAAACTTTATGATCTTGGCCGCTACCTGATAACCAGTCATTCCTCTCTGTTTTCCTATAACAAGCTGAAAAATTTATTAGAGATCAGGAGTGTACACACCGTTGAAAATTATCTTGAGTATCTCAAAGAGGCTTATCTGATTTTCAACCTTGACAGATTCTCCGATAAAGCAAAAGAATCGTTGAAAAGTCCCAGAAAAGCCTATGCATACGATCTCGGAATAATCAATTCAATAAAGTTCAAGATTTCTCCTGATTTTGGCAGACTTTTGGAAAATCTCGTAGCCATCGAGTTGCTGAGAAAAGAAGAAGAATTTTATTATTATAAGACCCGTGATGGCAAAGAGGTTGATTTTGCAATAAAAGAAGGCCTGACAATAGCACAGTTGGTCCAGGTCTGTTATGAAATTAGCGACAAAAGCACACGAAACAGAGAAATAAACTCTCTCATCAAAGTGGCGGAAGAAACCGGTTGCCATAATCTCATGATCCTGACCTGGGATTTTGAAGGCAATGAAACCATCAAAGGGGAAAATATTGTTTTTTTGCCAATCTGGAAGTGGCTGCTTCCTTAATTCTAATAGCCCATGCGGAATCTTAGTGTGATTTTTTTACTATCAATCCCTTTTCACTTTTTATATCCCTTACGGTTCCAGGGCTTGTCAAACATGACCTCTTTGTCATAATGACGCCCGGTATCATCTTTTTCAATTTTCCCAATTACCTCTGATCGGATTTGAAGAGAAAGATAACACAGATCCCAATGCCACAGATTGCATATAAATATCGCAACTGTCTGTGAATAAGACTGAATGTTTGATGCATAGCAGCTATACGTAACAAATGTCTGCGCATTACGGTGGAAGTTGATGTGGTTCTTGTTCGCGGCAATAATATGATGAAGCGCACTCGGCGCATCTATTCTGGCTTAACGTGGCAGGTGACTTCATTACAACAAGGAAATGAAAAAAGAAACGCCTAAATTCGACCCCATCCCCCTTTGTCTCTTTATTTTTGTTGACATTAACCTTATGAAGGAATAGAGGTTCAACCTTGAAAATTCCCGCAGGTTCTACCGGTGACGGATGTTCCGTCATTTTTTTCGGGATAAAAAAAATAAAAACAGCCTGTATTGTCACCATACCAGTTTTTTTGCCGGTGGCATGCAGGCTTTTGTGTCTTCTTAACAGGATAAAAGATATGTCAGTGTCTTTAAATAATGTGCAGGTTTCATCGGTTCTTTCACGTTTTACAGTAATTTTCAGGCAATATTTTAATACTCTCGGTCATGCCGTGCCTGCTAAAGAGAAACAACTTGATATAATTATTAAAATATTGATCTGTGCGGCTATAGCAGGAATTATTGCGGCAGACATAATATATATGGAACATTTTGGCGAAGTCCGCGAAGAATTGATGAAAATTTCTTATGGACTTGCTTTTATGCTCTTTGCACTGTTCTTTCTTTCAATAAGCGTACTTGAATTGATATGGAGATCTTATCTTGTCTGGAAATACAGGCCGGTCTCTCCCTGCTCCCATGATAAACTTCTTTCATGCAGCGTAGTGGTTCCCGCATTCAACGAAGGCAGACAGGTTTACATGACCCTTAAAAGCCTTGCCGCAAGCAATTATCCTTCGGGAAAGCTTCAGATTATCGCTGTTGACGACGGAAGCTCTGACGACACGTGGTATTGGATATGCAAGGCAAAACTGGGGCTTGGAAGGAAAGTCACGGCATTAAAGCTCCCTTGCAATAAAGGGAAAAGGCATGCGCTGTATGCAGGATTTCAGCATAGCAGGGGCGAGGTTCTTGTTACCGTTGACAGCGATTCGGAAGTGAAACCGGAAACTATTCATAATCTCATAAGCCCGATGGTAAAAAACTTCCGTGTCGGGGCTGTTTCCGGAAATATCCGTGTATTAAACCATGATAAAGGCATAATTCCAAGGATGCTGGATGTGTTATTCGTCTTCAGTTTCGATTTCATACGCGCAAGCCAGAGCATGGTAAACATGGTGATGTGCACACCCGGAGCTCTTGCAGCCTACAGGAAGGACGCCATCATGCCGGTTCTTCAGGAATGGTTGAACCAGACCTTTTTCGGAAAGCCGTCAAATATCGGGGAAGACCGCGCCATAACGAACCTTATCATCAGGGAAGGCTATGATGTTTTATACCAGCGGAATGCAGTGGCATATACCAATGTGCCGACAGGATATACGGGCCTCTGCAAGATGTTCCTCCGCTGGGCACGCAGCCATATACGGGAATCCATAGCAATGTCGAGGTTTGCATTTAAAAAATTCAGAAACGATTCCTTAGCGGGGCTGCGCATAAATCTCATTCTGCACTGGGTAGGGATCATCCTGTCTCCGTTCTTCCTGTTTGCGACGATAGCCTGCCTTTACTGGCAGCCTCTAGGGTTCGGATTATGTGTCATGGTCGGTATAATAATAACATCAACCGTAACCGGAATAGTATATACGAAACAATGCGGAAACTCGGACGCGCTTTTGTCTTATCTGTACGGATTATTTGTCTTTGTAAGCCTCTCATGGATATCGATTTATTCGCTTGCAACCATGCACCACTCAGGCTGGCTGACCAGAAGCAACAGCATAAAAAAGAGACATCATCAACCATTCTGCATAGATTTTATTTTGACTTAGATGGATTCGATTCCGGGAAGGAATTTCCGCTGCAAAGAAGCTCTCGTGTAAATCTGTAATAAAAATTGATTATTATTTGATCAACGGGAGCTGGAGTTTCGCGGTCACACTTTATTCCTGTTCCTGTTCTTTTTATACACACTAAGCCACTCTTCCCTGAATGCCTCAAACCGGTTCTCTTCTACGGCGGCTCTTATATCTTTCATTAGATCCTGGAGGGGACTTGGGATTTTGAAGGCAACGAAACCATCAAAGGGGGAAATATTGTTTTTTTGCCAATCTGGAAGTGGCTGCTTCCTTTATTCTAATAGCCCATGCGGAATCTTAGTATGATTTTTTTACTATCAATCCCTTTTCACTAGAAAAAGGACATCTTGACATATGCTGGCCTTGGGGTATAATTTAATCAAAAATGTATGCTTATAGGAGAATATCATGAGGACTACAATTAACATAAAAGATGACCTTATGGATGCACTCTTGGCCAGCACAAAGGCTAAGACTAAAACTAAAGCCGTTGAATTATCTATCAGGGAGTATATAGAAAAAAAATCCATTGAAGACCTTATCTCCCTCAGCGGTAAAATCGATATCGATTTAGACTGGCAAAAGGAAGAAGAGGCTGAACTTAATGAATACCGGGATCATAGTTGATACTTGTGTTTGGATTGAGTTTTTCCGCAAGTCAGAATCCAAACTCACACTCCACCTCAAGGCTCTTCTGCGGGAACGTAAAGTAATAATGGTCGGTATGGTTATGGCCGAGATATTACAAGGCGTGAAAGCTCCAAAAGAAGCGAAGCTCGTAAAACAAAGCCTGGGAAAACTACCATACCTGGAAATTACGCGGGATATATGGGAAGCAGCCGGTGAAATGTCGGCATCCCTCCGGGGCACAGGAATCACAATACCACTCTCCGATCTGATAATTGCGTGCGTAGCGCTTTCTGGAAACCATGAGATATTAACCATCGATCCACATTTCGAAAAGGTAGATGGACTTAGGCTTCACAATATTCCTTGATTTTACTTTAACCGTTCACATCGTCGCAAAAATATTATTAATGGGTCAAACGTAGACTTGACCATTAGCTCTCCAGTTGGCCAAGGCCTTTTCACTTTTTATATCCCTTACGGTTCCAGGACTTGTCAAACATGACCTCTTTGTCATAATGACGCCCGGTATCATCTTTTTCAATTTCCCCAATTACCTCTGATCGGATTTGAAGAGAAAGATAACACAGATGCCAATGCCGCAAATTACATATAAATATCGCAACTGTCTGTGAATAAGGCTGAATGTTTGATTTATAGCAGTTATATTTAACAACGAATTAACCCATTGAGCGAAGCGGAACTGGTTTGAATAACTCGTTATAATAAAGATTGTCCTATCTCACTGGAAACAGCAACCTTTAGTTGATCTTGGGTTATTTGGTGTTTTTGCAATTGCTTCATTAAAACATCGATAAAAGCAGGAAGTTTATCGGGAGGCACCATGACGGACCCCACACAATCTGCAACAATTTCAGTTGGCGGCGTTTTAAGTGTAGTAAGGTGGATCTCCGGTTTGAGTTCAAAAAATGAGAGCTTAAAATACCCTTCAATATTCTGAACTACCATATTGCTGGCGAACCGAGTGATAATAGTTTCTGGTATATTCCATCTAATGAGCATGGGTTCTTCTTGAGCAGTTTCTTTTATTAGTGCTTTTTTTCTCTTAGCCATAAATCCTCCAAATATTCTTAGAATTTTATATCAAATATATCAATTATGTGGCGAGTGCGATATAAGGAGGATAACGTACAGGTGAAGCTATTTCAGCTTTCCCCGATGTTAAAGTCCTGATAACCTCGTTAGCTGCTGCTGTCAAAATGTTTATATTTTTCTGTACATTTGAAGATGTACTTACTATTTCTTGAAAAGCCCAAAAGTCACGCGGCTTGCCAGATTTTTCCCAGCAAATACTAAACACCTCCGAATTAATAGGCCCGTTTTCATTATTTGGGTCATTATCTTCATACGCTACAATTGACACTTTTAGCCCAAGCGTTCTTGCACATTTAACGATTTTGCTAAGAGTAATATTACCAGGATTGTTGAGTATCTGAGAAACCCGCCCCTTTGTTACATTTAATCTTTGAGCAAGTTCATCTTGAGACATTGGTAGCGATTCCATCTTATCCTCTAATTGAGTAATGAAATCCGCAGCAATCCTGAAAAGAAAATCTTCGTTGCTTCGCTCTGTCCAGTGAGGCGTCATAGATTCCTCCCAAAATAATCAGTTATAGCTCGCCAAACGGCTACTGTCGTTCTAAGTGTTTCTACTTGTTTTAAATCTGCCTCATCTGTTTTATGTTCCTTTTTAAATGCATAGCGAACTAATATACAAACTTGATAACTATTATTAGACGGTTTAGGATTGCATAAGAAACCATAAAACCGATGAGACTTAGCTTTAAAAACAAAACATTTGGTGTATCGCCCGTGAAATTCTGATTTATTCCAACCGTGATAACGCGAAGGTTTGCCGAGCTGGTTGTCTATCCACGCATCAAATCTCGTCCTCAACAAACTATCAATATTTCCTTTTAAATTATCAAAAATAGGCTTAGCCGCCACTTTCTTATCTCCAGAAATTAAAAAACAAACCCCTCGTCTTTGATGATGCTCTCCAGCAATAAATTCGATTCGATATGTCATTCACAGTTCCAAATGTAGTTTAGCTATAACTAAACATATTGTCAAGAGAATACTATGGCAGTTCTTAAGACTGGATATGATTAAGGGAACATACTCAATCAAAAGACTCTCCTCATGTATCATACGGGCAGACATCATCAGAAAACAGGGGACGATCTTCAGTTTATAAGTTTGTATCGTCAAAAATAGAACAATATTTCCGTTTCAGCTTCATGCCTGTAAAGTAAAAAGCCCCATCCTTCATATTTATGAAGAAACGGGGCTTTATTATTTTACAATCCAATGGTTAGTCACCTGATCCTCCTGTTTGAGGTTCAAAAAACAGACCGAAATTAATATAAAACAATATAGATTAATTGCATATGCAAGTCAATTTATTATCTTTTTCGGGATTAAATGCTTGCGAGAGACCGTCTGAAGGGCTGGAGTAAAGCGGAGATTCAGTTCCAGCGGGGCGGCTGGGAATCTTCAAATATAACGGCGTGGGGAAAAAACTGTTTTGCTTCGGGCAGATTATTACGTAAAATCAGATTGAGACAACACTATCGATTTCAATATTGTTTTCAGTCTGCTTGATGGTTGCAGCGGCGATGCAGGGATCATGTTGAAAAAAAAGAATCCAGCCTTCTTTTAATGCTCTGGTTAGAATCTTTTGTTTTTCATCAATTAAAGTCATTGGAAAATTATCATACGCCATATTCCAGGCAGCAGGAAGATGTGCTGATGTTGGAATAAGATCCGCGCAAAAAAAGAGAGGTTTTGTTTTATCTTTTATAAGTGGATGCTGCTGGCCGCGTGTATGCCCGTTGGTTACGATAATATCGATTCCTTCGAATATTTCTTGCGGGCCGTCAATAAGATTTAAAACCCCGGCTTTCTCCAGCGGCATGAAATTTTCTTCCATATAGCTTGCCCTGTCTCTCGCTGATGGATTATTCGCAATTTCCCACTGTTTTTTTTGAATATAATATTCGGCATTCGGAAATTTCGGAACAGCCTTGCCATCCATGACAGATGTCGATCCTCCTGCATGATCAAAGTGGAGGTGGGTTATTATTACATCGGTAATATCGCTGCATGTCAATCCGAGTTTAGACAATGATATATTGATATTTGCTGAATCCAGATCGACTTTATATATTTTTTTCAGCTTTTCAGATAATTTGTCGCCGATTCCTGTGTCAATTAGAATGTTTTTCCCTTTTCCCTGTATTAAAAGAGACCTTGCCTGCATGGGGATAAGATTTTTTTCATTGGCAGGGATTTTTCTTTCCCATAATATCTTTGGAACAACTCCAAACATTGCGCCGCCGTCTAATTCAAACCTGCCTGTTTCAACAGTAAAACATTCGTAATTTCCAAATCTCATAAGTTTAAATGCTTTCCTTATACCCGCATTCCTTGTCCATGCATGAGTGAAAAGTGCCTGCCCTTTTAGTAGTTTTTTCGACAAGAAACTTAGCTTTGCACTCGGGACATTCTTTTGCTACCGGCTTATCCCAGCTGGCAAATGTACATTCAGGATAACGGCTGCATCCATAGAAGATTTTTCCGCGCCTTGACTTTCTTTCAACAATATCACCGGAACAGCCGTTTTCAGGACATTTTACACCGGTAGCCTGTACTGCATGATTTGAATTTATTGATTTGGTGCTTTTGCATTCCGGGTATCCGCTGCAGGCAAGAAACGGACCGTATTGTCCCTGTTTAATGATCATGGGTTTACCGCATTTTTCACAAATTTTGTCTGTAGCCTCTTCTTTGGGCAGTTCAATCGGCTGTATTTTCCCTGTTTCATCCCTTGTGTAGTTTGTTGAATGTTTACATTCCGGATATCCGCTGCACGCAAGATATTGTCCGTTTTTGCCCACCTTGACATGCAATTGCCTGTTACATTCGGGACAGGTTAAATCTGCCGGGAAACCAACGCCCCTCATATTGAGCATTGATTCTGATGCTGCGTCCAGATTTTTTTTGAAAGAGTCGTAAAAACGTTTAAGCACTTCTAAATAATCGGCCTCTGCGTCTTCAATACTGTCTAAACTATTTTCCATTCTGGCGGTAAAATCAACGCCAAATAGATCAGAAAAGCTTTCCACCAGAAGGTCGTTTACAATGAACCCGAGTTCATTTGGTATGAAATAACCTTTGACAAAATCCACATATCCTTTTTGTCTGATTATCGATAATATTGCGGCATAGGTGCTGGGACGTCCTATCCCGTTTTCTTCAAGTTCTTTGACCAGAGATGCTTCTGAAAATCTTGGAGGCGGTAATGTAAAATGCTGCTTTGGCTCCAATTTGTCGAGCTTTAATACCATGCCTTCAGAAAGTTCCGGAAGATCATCTGCTTTTCCTTCCCTTTCATCTGCCTCGTCAACAGACATATAAAGGGTCATAAAGCCCGGAAATTTAATGGTTGATCCGCTTGCGGTAAACAAACAGGAACCGGCACTTATAGATATCAGGCTGGTGTCAATAATAGCCTGTTGCATCTGTGATGCAACAAACCGTTTCCATATAAGGGTGTATAGAGACAGCTGGTCTTTGGAAAGATAACCGGCAATTTTTTCAGGTGTATTAAAAACCGATGTGGGTCGTATGGCCTCATGGGCGTCCTGAGCCTTTTTGCGGTTTTTGAAAAACCTCGGCTTTTCAAGAGCATATTGTTTGCCAAAACGCTCCCTGATCAGCGAAAGGGCTTCTTCGGCTGCCTCTTTTGACATCCTGGTTGAATCTGTACGCATGTATGTGATAAGCCCCTCTGGTTTTCCCGGCCCCAGATCTATGCCTTCATAGAGCTGCTGTGCTATAGTCATAGTTTTTTTGGCGGAAAATCTCAGTTTTCTGATGGACTCCTGCTGCAACTTGCTTGTGATAAAAGGGGGAAGGGGATTTCTTTTTGTGGTTTTATTTTGAACTTTTTCCACTATAAAACTGCTGTCTGATATCTCATTAAGGATAGCGGTTGAAGTCTTTTCATCCGGAATGCTGATCTTTTTTCCGTCTTTTTTCGCAAGTTTTGCGGTAAATGGGGGGGGGCTGCTGCTCTCCAGATAAGCTGTTATCGACCAGTATTCTTTTGAATCAAAGGCATAAATGGCGCGCTCCCTTTCGCAGATTATACGCACTGCCACAGATTGCACCCTTCCTGCGCTCAGCCCGCCTTTGACCTTGCGCCACAGCAATGGCGAAACCTGATATCCCACCAGCCTGTCAAGTATTCTGCGTGCCTGTTGAGCCTCATATTTTTTCTTGTTGAGATTTTCAGGAGCGCCGATTGCCGTATTAATGGCATTTTTTGTGAGTTCATGAAACAATACCCTGTAAAACTTTCTGCCCTGTTTTTTTAGAATTTCTGCAGTATGGTATGCGATCGCTTCACCCTCCCTGTCAGGGTCGGGCGCAAGATATATTTCTGAAGCATCTCCGGCAGCCTTTTTTAAAGAAGATATAACCTTTTTCTTGCCCGGAATTATTATGTATTTTGGCTTAAAATCTTTTTCAATATCTATCCCTATTTCATTCGCGGGAAGATCCTTGATATGGCCGACGGTTGCAACCACATTATAGTTATCGCCAAGATATTTTTTTATGGTTTTTACTTTTGTTGGGGATTCAACTACGATAAGCGGTTTAGTCACTATCATTCCTTTCCTAACAGTTCACAGTTCACAGTTCACAGTTCACAGTTTACGGTTCACAGTTTACGGTTCACAGTTCACGGTTTACAGTTCACGGTTTACGGTTCACGGTTCACGGTTCACGGTTCACGGTTTTTTAAATGAATTTTGTAATGATTGAAACATGTTTGATATTTATCTTAATTCTTAATTTTTTTCAGAAAATACCTTTGTCGATTGTCGATTATTTTTTTACAATCATCAATTCTTTGAGCCTCTTGCTTTTATGTTTTGAACAACCGTTAACTGTAAACCGTGAACCGTGAACGGTTACTCCTTTCCTAACGCATGCTTTCTGTTTTTATGGAGAATAGTTTGCCGGGTGTTTGCGCCGCAACTCCGTTTAATTCCAGCCTGAGCAGTATGCTCGAAAGTTTTCCGGGCTCCATAGGAATTTTTCTCACAAGCTCGTCTATATGAACAGGATATGGCCCGAGCGCTTTATATACCGTCAATTCCTCTGATGATAATGGCGGAAGCTTAGCCTTTGTTTTATTTTGACCTGTGTTTTCTTTTGCAGCATATTCCTGCAAAAGAGGTGCAATTTCTTCTATAATATCCTGCGTTTGTTCAACCAGTTTAGCGCCCTGTTTGATAAGTGTATGTGTGCCGGTGCTTTTAAAGGAATGGATGCTTCCGGGAACAGCAAACACCTCTCTGTTTTGCTCTGCTGCCAGGCGCGCTGTAATGAGCGACCCGCTTCTTTTAGTTGCTTCCACTATAACGGTTCCAAGTGAAATGCCACTGATTATCCTGTTTCGTATTGGAAAATTATAAGCTTCAGGTTCTGTCATGAGAGAAAACTCTGAAATAACAGCGCCGTTAGCGGCGATTTTATGAAAGAGCTTTATATTTTCCGAGGGATAAACCCGTTCAAGGCCGCTTCCCAGAACGGCGATTGTTTTCCCTTTACCCATCAGGGCGCCTTCATGGGCAGCAGTATCGATTCCTCTTGCCATGCCGCTGACGACGGTAATCCCATTTGAAGCCAGATTCAGGCAAAGCTGTTGGGTCGTCGATATCCCATAGGTTGTCGCATTCCTGGAACCAACAACGGCAATATTTTTTATAGATCCGTCAATATTGCCGTAAACATACAAAAATGGGGGGGGATCGGGTATTTGCAGCAAAAGAGAAGGATAATCATTGTCTGCCATTGTGACAATCCGGTAACCTTTTTGCTTAACAAGATCAAGTTCCTTTTTAACCTGCTCAGATATCCTGTGCTGCTTTATCGCCGACACAAGGCGTTCGGACATGCCGTCGAGATTGAGAAGTTCTTCGCGCGATGCTTCAAAAACATGCGCCGGAGACTTGAAATGATCGATAAGACGTTTAAAATGGTAGAGCCCAATTCCAGGAACGCTTTTAAGAGCAAACCACGGCAGAATATTTTCCACTTATTTTTTCTTCCCGCGCTTTTGCCAGGCAAGGAGTATGGGGCTTGCAACAAATATTGAGGAATATGTTCCTACAACCACACCTATTATCATTGCGAATGCAAAGTCGTGGATAATTTCGCCTCCAAGAACAAAAAGCGCGACAACCGCAAAAAGAGTTGTCAAAGAGGTCAGAATTGTACGACTGAGTGTTTCATTTATACTTTTGTTTATGACTACTTCCAGAGCATTTTTGTGGTATTTTCGGAGGTTTTCACGGATACGGTCAAAAACAACAATTGTATCGTTCAAAGAATATCCGATTATGGTGAGAAGGGCGGCGATAATCGGAAGGGAGAACTCCTTGTCGCAAATAGAAAAAATACCTACAGTAATAATGACGTCATGGATAAGGGCAACAATAACGCCCATAGCGTATTTAAGCTCAAGAAACCAGAAGAGGATAAGTGTAACGACCACGGCAGCGCTGATAAAGAAGGCTACGCCGACATTGAATAAGGAAAGTAAATATACGGCAACCATAAGCGCTCCGGCCATTATGCCGCTTAACATCCATTTTAATTCAAAGCGTCCGGATATATATATGGTGATAAAGAGCAGCGCGTAGAACATGGCAAACAGAGCTTTTTCACGTAAATCTTTACCTACCTGAGGGCCTACCATTTCGACCCGACGAATCTCCACATCATTTCCCGTAGTGTATTTAAGAGCTTTTATTACTCTGGAAGTAAAACCTTGAGAACTTGAAACAGACATATCGGTCCTTATAAGATATTCATTCTCTTTTTTATCTCCAAACTCTTGAACTGATGATTTACCTAATTCAAGTTCATTAAGTCCTGACCTTACATCATCTAAGTTAACAGGCGTGTTAAACTTAACCTGTATTAATGTTCCGCCGGCAAAATCGATTCCGTATTTCGGCCCCTTATGTATTATCAGCGAGAAAAAACTGATGATGATCATTACAATAGACATAGAAAATGCAATTTTTCTTTTGCTGATGAAATTAATGTTTATATCAGGTTTTATAAGCTGCATTAAACATGCTCCCGCTATATACTTAAAATTTTTACTTTTCGGTTAATTAAAAAATAGTCGAATACAAGCCGTGTCATGATAAGAGATGTAAACAGACTGGCGATTACGCCCAAGCTTAATGTAATGGCAAATCCTTTAACAGGTCCTGTCCCGAACTGAAACAAAACAAGGGCAGCGATAAGTGTTGTGACGTTTGCATCCAGGATTGTAAGTGTGGCTTTATTATACCCTGCATCTACCGCGGCTCGCGGTGTTTTGCCGATACCCAGCTCCTCTCTGATACGTTCAAAAATAAGAATATTCGCATCCACGGCCATTCCTATGGTTAGTATAATGCCCGCAATGCCCGGAAGTGTTAAAGTAGCCTGGAAACCTGCGAGTCCTCCGGCGATCAGGATAATGTTAAGGATAAGAGCAAAGTCGGCTATTAGCCCTGAACCCTTATAATACATAATCATAAACAGGGCTACGAGAATACCTCCGACATACACTGAAACAAGACCTTTGTTGATTGAATCAGCTCCAAGAGAGGGGCCTACGGTCCTTTCCTCAAGTATTTTTACAGGGGCTGGAAGCGCGCCGGCACGCAGAGCTATGGCAAGATCCTTGGCCTCTTCCAAAGTAAAGCTGCCTGTAATGCGGGCCTCACCGCCGGTGATTTTTTCCTGTATAACCGGCGCGGAATAGACATGATCGTCCAGAACAATTGCAAGGCGTTTTTTTACATTTTCTTCTGTTATTTTAGCAAAAGTTCTTCCGCCTTTTTTGTCAAAAGTAATGGAAACATAAGGTTCATTGAACTGTGAATCTATTTGAACTCTTGCATCTGTGAGATTTGCACCTGTTAAGAGCGTTTGCTTTTTAATAAGAAAGTAGTTTTTTATTTCTTGATTCGTTTCGAGATTCTTTGTGATCTGAGCAAGTATTTCGCTTCCAGGAGGAATGTTTCCTTTTTTAGCGGCATTAACATCGTGTGCTTCATCCACCAGCTTGAACTCTAAAAGGGCTGTTTTGCCGATGAGATCCTTTGCTCTTTGTGTATCCCTTATCCCGGGCAGTTGAATTAGAATGCGTTTTTCCCCTTGATGTCTGATATCGGGTTCGCTCACACCAAACTGGTCGATACGGTTTCTTATGGTTTCAAGGGCCTGTGATGTCGCAAGTTTTTTGATATTATTGGTTTCTTCTTCAGGAAGATCCAAAACTATGGAAAGCACCCCGTCATCTGTTGATTTTGAAACAACACGCAGATCTTTAAACTCTTTGCTTAGAAACTGTTCAAAACTGTTGCTGTTATCCTCTCCCTGCAATCTGACCGAGATCTTTGAGCCGTTAACCCTCTCTACACTTAGAAAACTTATGCGCTCTTTTTTTAAGAGATTTAGGATCTCAAGTCTAATGCGTTCTATTGTGCTCTCCAAAGCCTTTTCCGTATCCACTTCAAGCACAAGATGCATGCCTCCCTGGAGGTCGAGACCGAGATTTATCTTCTTGTGCGGCCACCATGTCGGTTTCATTGAAGGAATAATATAGATAACAGCAGCTATAACAACGATTATAACTAAAATTAATTTCCAGGAAATATTTTTCAATGATCTATTCCTTCTCTTGTCCGGTTTTTACCATATTAAAACCCCGGTTAACCTATATCGCCGGGGCTTTTTTTAATTGTCGATCTTTATTTTTTATCTGAATCGGTTTTCTCTATTTTTGCCGGCTGCGCCTGTGGTGAAGACTGTAACAACGTTGAAACATTAGTCCGGTTTATTTTTATACGGACTCTCTCCGCCACCTCTATTGTTAAAGTGCCTTCGCCAATAGAGGTAACGCGTCCATGAATGCCGCCTGTTGTTATTACTTGGTCTCCATTTTTAATATTTTCGACCATCAAACGATGCGCTTTCTGCTTTTTTTGCTGGGGCCGGATAAGAAGAAAATAAAAAATAACGAACATAAGAATAAGAGGGACAAATGATCCAAGTCCACCACCCCCCTGTCCGGCTGCGCCTCCCTGACCCATTGCATATGCTATGTCAATCAAAATTAACCCTCCTTCTTTGTTGTTGTTATTAACCAGGCAATTAAATATGTCATTCCGGTTTTTATTCCCAAATCATTTCAGCGGAGCCTAATACGCTTGTTATAATAAGTTTTATATTTTCAGCGCCGCCATCAATCATAGACTTGCCGGCTGCCGGAGATGTCGCGGAAAATCTAACCATGTACACCGATTTCCAAGGAGTTATATAAGGGAAAAAGTGGGTTGTTACAACATCAACTTTTTTTATTTTCCTGATTTCAAGTGGATTTATCAGCTCGCCTTTTCCAGTAGTTAAATATATTTTCCATATAGAATCCTTTTTATTAAAATCATTAAGCTTTTTATCAGGCACATATGCGACAAGCATAAAATCATTATAAGCTAAAGCGGCATTTTTTTGATCTTTTAACAGTTTTGTTTTTTCACTGTCTGTCAGCTTGTATGCCCTGGCATACTCATTTGAATAAGCATCTCTAAACTTAGACGATTTGAATGTGGCGGCAGCTATTAATTCAACGTCCAGACCTCTGTAAATACGGGCTTCTCTACTCCAATCTTTAAGGGCTGCATTATATTGACCGCCATTGTAAGGATTATACGACACTTTAATCCGTTCTATAGGCTCAAAAACCCGGCACCCCAGACAAAGGAAGATTACTATAATTACCGGAAAAATTTTTATAGAAAATATTTTTAATAATTTCATTTAACTGTCAACAAATACACGTTTAAAAATGGCGCTGATATACTTTAAATGATAGCTCACGTCAAATATTTCTTCAATTTTTTCAGAACTGAGCTGGCTGCAAATCTTTTTGTTTTTCAGAAGAAGGGCTTTGAAATCATTTTTATCCTTCCAGGCCCGCATTGCAATTGCCTGGACTATTTTATAAGAATCTTCACGAGTTGCGCCGGATTCCGCAAGAGCCAGCAATACTTGCTGAGAAAAAACAAGCCCTTTGAACATATTCAGGTTTTGTTTCATTCTTTCAGGATATACAATCAGATTGTCTATGATTTTTGTGATTCTGTTTAATATATAATCGATCAGTATTGTGCTGTCAGGCGCTATGACCCTTTCAACAGAGGAATGACTGATATCCCGTTCATGCCACAGGGGAATATTCTCAAGAGAAGCCATGGCGTTTGAACGTATGATACGGGCAAGACCGCATATATTTTCAGACCCTATTGGATTACGCTTGTGCGGCATGGCCGAAGAACCTTTTTGGCCTTTTGAGAAAAATTCTTCTGCTTCAAGAACCTCTGTCCTTTGCAAATGCCTTATTTCGACCGCCATCTTTTCTATGGATGAAGCCATGATGGCCATGCTTGTAAAATATTCAGCATGCCTGTCCCTTTGAACAATCTGGGTTGAGGCCGGAGCAGGTTTAAGCCCCAGTTTTTTACACACATACGCCTCAACGTCCGGAGAAATATTGGCAAATGTTCCCACCGCTCCTGATATCTTCCCGAAGCTTATTGTTTCAACCGCGCGCTCAAATCTTTCCTTATTCCGACGCATTTCATCATACCAGACCGCAAGCTTCAAGCCAAAGGTTATAGGCTCTGCATGGATTCCGTGGGAGCGTCCGATCATCACTGTGTTTTTGTGTTTAAATGCCTTTTTCTTTATTGTCTGCAAAAGAATTTTACAGTCTTTAAGAATAATCATGCCTGCCTGTCTGAGAAGATATGCCATGCTTGTATCAAGAACATCGGAGGATGTCAGGCCCATGTGAATGTATCTTGAATCAGGGCCGACATGTTCGGCAACATTTGTAAGAAAGGCGATAACATCATGTCTGGTTTCAGCCTCGATCTTTTCGATTCTTTTTATGGAAAACCCTGCTTTTTCCCTGATATTATTAACAGCCTTTTGGGGTATCTTTCCTTTCTTTGCCAGGGCTTCACAGGCTAATATTTCAACCTTTAGCCATGTCTGATATCTGTTTTCATCCGTCCAGATATCTCCCATGACTTTTCTTGTATACCGTTTTATCATAATTTTATGTTTCTGCGTTTTAGCTCGTTACTCGTTGCCGGTTACTTTTACCTTTAAGCTTTTTTCTTACTGCTCGGAAGTAATCCAGATCGTTTCACCATCAAACTGAATTTTGTTTACATGCTGGTAGTCTATATTATCCAGAAGCGCAAAAATCCGGCTCATATTATAGACAACTATCTTGCTTAAAGGGAAAATCAGATTAATGTCAACATCGAGTTTTCCTTCCTTTAAATTGTATATGTAAACAGTCTTTTCCGAAAATTTTAAAAGCTTGCCCACCCCTGAACTATATCCGAAACTGTCTGGTTCGTCGGCAATCGAAGAAACGGCAATACTCTTGCGATCAAAGTAGTCTTTTAAGAATTTAAAATGAATGGCCCATAAGTTGTCTCCGGGATGCACAACGTATATTCCGAATTCCTCTATACCGTTATTTGGCGCTATGTTGCCCGGTTTTATATCCTTTTCTATGATATCACCACTTTTAAGTTGTATCTTATCCAGGATTTCCTGCATGGAAATGGTTGATTCGCCCACCTTAAAGGATTCATCAGATTTGACAATAATGTCAATCCCTTTTTTAAGACCGTATTGTTCTTTACGTTTTTTTGTAATGGCTTGAGGCTTATTGTAATTAATAACGGGTTGAGGCTTGACAGGCACATAAACTTTTTCAGCAATTTGCTCGGGAAGATTAGCTTTGTTTTGCTTTTGCCAAAGCCATAAACCTGTTGCAATCGTCACGGCAGCAACCGCACAGACTATAAGGATTTTTAAAGCGTTATTCATAAATGATGTTGCTTTCCTCTGGGACCATTGTGTTGTCCCCTTTGATCTCAACTGAAAGATTCAGCCTGGCTTCCATGTCAAGGATTTCCTTGCGTTTTTTGTTTAATAAATAATTTGCTACTTCGATCGGCACAATAGCTTTTACGCTGGAAATCCCGTCCTTTAAAACCCCGAGACTGAGTTTGCGCAGAAAGCTCACTCCCAGAGTTTCCGGAGACGGGGTAAGCCCTTTTCCTTTGCAATACCGACAGGATTCAAAGCCGCCGAATCTAATAGACGGCCTGAGCCTTTGCCTTGACATCTCAAGCAGACCAAACCTTGAGATCTTGCCTGTTTTTATTTTGGCTTTATCTTCTTTTAGATTTGTTTTCAACATGCTTTCAACTTTAGTGTTGTGTTTCTGATCCCTCATGTCGATAAAATCTATCACTATCAGGCCGCCTAAATCCCTTAACCGCAATTGACGCGCAATCTCTTCTGCTGCTTCAATATTAGTCATAAATGCTGTTTCTTCGACCGACTTTTTCATGGTTCCCTTACCCGAATTAACGTCTATGGAAACCATGGCCTCTGTTTGTTCTATAACAATTGATCCACCTGATTTCAAGGCAACACGGTTTTCAAATATAGATGCAATCTGGTCTTCGAGCTGGCATTTTGTAAATATCGGTTTTGCGCCTTTATAAAGTTTTACGATTTTTGTGTGTTTGGGAGAAATGATATGAACAAAGTCTTTAGTTTCGCGGGAGACTGAAGGATTGTCTATAAGAATTTCGGTTACATCCGGAGTAAAATAGTCACGTATTGATCTTAAAACAAGATTTCTGTCTTTGTAAAGAAGGGCGGGAGCTTTTACATTATTAACATTTTCTTTGATATTTTTCCACAATCGCAGAAGATATCTCAGATCCCCGGATATGAGCGATTTGGTGGTTTTTGTTCCGGCCGTACGGATGATAATGCCGAATCCTTCAGGCAGAGCCAGGCCGTCAATAATACTTTTTAACTGTTTTCGCTCATCTTCATCTTCAACCTTGCGCGAAATCCCTCTTGTTTTGCTTCCAGGCAAAAGAACGATGTATCTTCCAGGCAGAGATATAAGTGTCGAAAGCATGGCCCCTTTTTTCATGTACGGGTCTTTTGTAACCTGCACAATTAGTTCCTGACCACGTTTTACTATATTTGCTATTGAACGATCTCCCGAATCACTGTCCTGAAAGTAATCGCTGTGAATTTCATGCTTTTGCAAAAACCCGTGTCTTTCTGCTCCAAAATCGACAAAAGCAGCCTGAAGGCTGGGTTCAATACGCGCAATAATTCCTTTATAGATGTTGCTGTGGATTATTTCCCTTGCGGCGCTTTCTATATGAAATTCTTCCAGCTTGCCGTCTTTTACTTTCGCGATTCTGCATTCTTCAGGATCTATTGCATTGATAAGTATCTTGCAGCTCATAATAATATTTGTTTTTTTCTCCCTTAAAAATAAAATATATTTTTTTGACAGGATTTACAGGATTAAAAGATCAAAACTTATCCTGTCAGAATCTTTGTTTTTTGTAATGATTTGCTTTTATTAAATATAAAATTGTCATATGCAAGTCAAACAATTTCTCTGTTCATCCCATTGAACCGACGCGAAGTCTGCATGATCTAATGCCTTTTCGTTTTATTTGCCTTTTTTCTATCCAAAGCATGAGTATATATCACAGTAGTGTCGACATCTTTATGGCACAGAAGCTCCTGCATCATCCGAATATCATAAACATCCTCCAAGAAGTGGGTTGCAAATGAGCATTTTTATATTCCTTTTCTAATGCATTAGTCATTCTGTGCTTCTTTTAATTCTTTGATATAAAATTTTGGCTCTTTCTCATTTTAAGTGGGTAGCCCCACCTTACTGTAGTCCAGTTTTCCTGTAAGCATATAGATCATGGTTTTAAGGTTCTTAAAGGTTCTGTAGCCTCTCGCCTTTGCCTTGGCCGCCTGAACGAGACTG
>JAUSPN010000013.1 GCA_030656555.1 Candidatus Desulfaltia sp.
AACAGCAATCACAATTTACCAGTAGCACCAAACTTGTTAGAGCAAGATTTCAACGTAGACCTGCCGAATACCGTCTGGGTAGGAGATATTACATACGTTTGGACAGATGAGGGCTGGCTATATACAGCTATAGTAAAGGATTTATGCACCAAAGATGTTGTAGGCTACGCCATGGGAGATAGAATTGTCAAAGACCTGGTAATAAAAGCAATGGAGATGGCGATAAGAAAAGAGATACCCGAAACAGATCTAATATTTCACTCTGATAGAGGAAGCCAAGTGCGACAAGAAGTCGCTTGATATATTGCCGAAAGGCTACCCCATCCATTCGGGGTAACTCTATTGTGACTAGCGTAGATGGCAACGTCTGGGTTAGAAAGCTCACAAGACAATGTGGAAATCCGAGAAGCCTAAATCTGGGATACCTGCTAGAGTAAGAAAGCTATGGAGAACATAAAGTGAATCACCGTAGGAATCGTTACGCTGGAGGAAGCGAAATAGGCTGAAACGCTTCGACCAAAACGGTAAGGAGTCGAGCAACGGCGAACTGGTAAACCAATGCGAATGGATAAAGAACTCCCGGTTTAAAGGTGGCTCCTAAGGCTTTCACAATTATGTATCATGCGGAACTTGGTAAACCCTATATGCTCCTCATGAAAAAAAAATAAACAGGTAATGAGGTATCTAACCACAAGGGGAAGAAATGGCATAGAGGGCAGAAGAACAGGGTAAAAAGCAAACGCTACTTTTGTAATGAAAGAAGATAGGGGTTCAAACTTTGCCCCAACTTGAAAGAGTGCTGACTTATCCTATGGTATTTCTTGGCAGGAAAGGACAGTAAACTTATGAATTTTAGTAACTCAACGACGGATAAAACCGAGAGGCTAAAAGACAAAAACACACTAACCGCTCAATGGGAAACCATTGCCTGGACGCAGGTGCAAAAAGATGTGAATAAGCTACAGACCAGAATTGCCAAGGCAACAGTGAAGGGTGACAAGAACAAGGTTAAAAGATTACAATACTTGCTAACACATTCATTCTATGCAAAAGCCTATGCGGTAAAGAAAGTAACCTCAAATAAGGGGAAAAACACCTCAGGTGTAGACAAAAAGCTGTGGTCAACTTCGGCTTCAAAAATGAAAGCAGTATTAACACTTACAGATAAACACTACAGAGCAAAACCTCTTAGGCGAGTTTTCATTGAAAAAAAGGGCAAAAACAAGAAACGACCGCTGGGAATCCCCACCATGTACGACAGGGCCATGCAGACTTTATATTCACTAGCACTCGAACCAGTAGCTGAAACCACAGGAGACCATATCTCTTTTGGCTTTCGCAAAGGAAGAAGCGCTAAAGATGCCTGTGAACAGATATTTTGTTTACTGGCAAGAAAGTGTTCTCCTACATGGATATTAGAAGGAGACATCAAAGGTTGTTTTGACAACATCAATCACGATTGGTTACTAGAGAACATTCCTATGGACAAAAGGATCATGAAGCGTTTCTTAAAATCAGGATTCGTATATAAGGGCAATTTGTTTCCTACAGACACAGGTTCACCACAAGGTGGAGCTATCTCAAGTCTATATGCAAATATGACACTAGATGGTCTTGAAAAATTAATTCAGGATAAGTACCATCGAAACTCAAAGGGGACAATAGAGAATCACTATCGAGCAAAAACCAAAGTGAACTTGGTGCGATACGCCGATGACTTTATTATTACCGCAAACACGAAAGAATTAGCGGAAGAACTCAAAGAGACGGTTAGTGAATTTCTCAAAATTCGGGGACTACTTTTATCCGAAGAGAAAACAATGATTACGCATATTGATGATGGCTTCGACTTTCTTGGTTGGACATTCCGAAAATTCAAAGACAAGTTAATAGTTAAACCGTCAAAGAATTCGATAAAAACACTGATAAGGAAATGTTCTACTATCATCCTGAAAGAAGGAAAAGCAGTAAGTCAATCCGAACTAATCCGAAGATTAAATCAAGTAATCAAAGGGTGGTCAAACTACCACAGACATGCTGTGGCAAGCCAAGCCTTCTCCTACATCAACAACACAATATATCTTCTATTACAACAATGGGCAAAACACCGGCACCCTAATAAAAATAAATGGTGGAGATCGAATAAGTATTGGCACGAGAAGAATGGCAAGAGATGGCTGTTCATGTCCGATGATTACAGTCTTATAAACCTGAGAAGAATAAAAATCATCCGACACCCTAAATTGCAAATTTCTAAAAATCCCTTCATACATGAAGCGTATTTTGTGAAAAGAAAGTTGAAATTAAAATCACTGGTTGCCGCCAGAAATGGTGAAGAAATGCTTGAGCCGTATGAGCGGGAAACTCTCACGTACGGTTCTTAGACGAGGGAAAGGGAGCAATCCCTTTTCTTTAGTCGAGATTATACCAGCGACCGCTATGTGGCGCAGATACTGGCCGGCCAAAGCAAGATAAGCATGGATGGACGGGGGCGATATATGGACAACATTTTCACAGAAAGGCTTTGGCGAACGGTCAAATACCAGGAGGTCTACCTTCATGACTATGAAAGCCCCAGGGAAGCAAGAAACGGCATCGCAAAGTTCTTAGAAAAATACAATACCTACAGGCCACATCAAGCTTTA
>JAUSPN010000039.1 GCA_030656555.1 Candidatus Desulfaltia sp.
AGACCTTTGAAAAATGCTCAATTTTGTTCAATTTCAAGGAAGGCGAAAATTTTAACCGCAGGAATACATTGAGTATTTTGAGGATTAAAATTTGAGCCTGACGCCGCAATTGGGCAAAAGGGGGCGTTTTGCAAAGGTCTCGATAAGCTGTATACAAGGTTTTTATTGGCTATTTTACCCTCTTTACCCTTAATATAATAATAGTAATATTGTCGTTTCCTCCATATTTATTAGCCAGATTCACCAACGTCTTGCATGCTTTATCCGGCCTTTCTTTATTAACAACCGCAAGTATTTCTTCCAGAGAGACCTTATCGCTTAAACCGTCGGAACTAATAACCAGGGCATCATCTTTGAAACACTGAATTTCTTGGATATCAGGCCTTACTGTTTTTCCGATTCCTATGGCGCGGGTAAGCATGTGTTTGAATACGCTGCTCAGATGCTTTGCTCCTTCAGGGTCGATAGCTGTCTGTTCCGCAAGAAGATTATGAATTACCGACAACAGCTTTATGCTTTTGTCACGCACAAGATATACAGGGCTGTCGCCAACGTTTGCGGCAATGACGGTATTGTCGGTGAAACAGACCGCCGATACAGTGGAGCCCATCCCCTGGTATGAGTTTCTATTGTATGAGGCACGGAATATCACCTGGTTGGCCAGATGGATGCTGGAAAGGAGCCGATCGGCCCTTCCCCCCTCCGCTTCCCTGAAGCGCTTCATGTATTTTTGAATTGTTTCAACCACCAGCTTACTTGCGACTTCGCCAGACTGGTGCCCCCCCATGCCGTCGGCCACCACATAAAGTCTCTGGTCATCGCCCAGAAACAGGCAATCCTCATTGTTTTTTCGTTTTCTGCCGATGTCTGTAATGCCGGATGATTCAATGATAACCATAATTATTTTTATATCACAAAAAAATATTTTACAGGAAGCTTTTTCCCAAACAACAATCCTGTATTGATTTTGTTTTAATAATATTATACTTTAAAATTAATTAAGCAAAAACCTCAATTGATAGTTGTCAGGGATTAGGATTAAGGGCATTGTTATGACAACCAAGTATCAGAAATTCGGCGCAAAAAGTGAATCTATTGCCGTTGATTGCCTTAAAAAGCAGGGATACAGGATAATTGAGCTAAATTACCGCACCAAACTTGGCGAAATCGACATAATCGCAAAACAGGAGGAAACCCTTGTTTTTATAGAAGTAAAAGCCAGAAAATCCAGCCGGTTCGGTCGCCCTGAATTGGCGGTAACTCCAAAAAAACAAAGAAAAATTTCAATGGTAGCTTTATGTTATCTCAAATCCACAAAACAAAGCAATGCAAAGGCAAGGTTTGACGTGGTGGCTATTAATTCAGCAAAAGCAAAAGAGAGCCCAAACATTAAGATAATCAAAAATGCCTTTGAACTTGCCTACAAATAATCCTGAAAAGCCCGGCAAAAAGGGGGATCTTTATGTTATTGCCACTCCGATCGGGAATAGGGAGGATATTACTTTAAGAGCCCTCAATATTCTTGGAAGAGTTGATCTCGTTGCCGCGGAGGACACAAGACATACCTTAAGATTTCTATCTCATCATAATATTAAACGCCGTCTTATTTCTTATCATGAACACAATGAAAGGGAGCGCACGAAGAACCTGCTTGATAAACTTAACTCCGGGTTATCTGTAGCGCTTGTGTCGAATGCCGGAACGCCGACCGTCTCCGATCCCGGCTATCAATTAATAAAGGCGGCCATAGAAAAGGACATAAGAGTTATTCCGATACCCGGCGTATCTGCAGCCGTTACCGCCATTAGCGTTTCAGGAATGCCAACCGATTCCTTTGTTTTTATCGGCTTTTTGGCGAAAAAAAAGGGAAAGAAGCTTGAGCAGTTGAGGAAACTGGCTTTTGAGCAAAAAACAATAATATTTTATGAATCTCCAAGACGCATACAGACACTTTTAGAGGAAATAATATTGAACATAGGCGACAGAAAGGGTGTATTGTGCCGTGAGATGACCAAGCTTCATGAGGAGTTTGTTAGAGGTAATTTATCCAAGATTCTTATATCGTTGAAAGAACGTCCATCAATAAAGGGAGAATGCACACTTCTTGTGGCCGGAGAAGAGGAAAATAAAGATGTTTCCTTTGAAAAGGCAAGAGAGGAAATAAAAAAGAAGCTGGCATCCGCAAAAGGCGGCCTGTCGGACATTGCAAAAGAGATAGCAAAGAAATATAATATCCCTAAAAATATAGTGTATGATGAGGCTTTGAAGATTAAAGATTAATGAACCGCAATAGCGAGTGCATTCCCTGTAGCTTGTTACAGGGCTCTTCAATTCGTAAAAAACTTGTAGAGAAGATTATTAAAAGGAGAAGGAATATGCAAGGCCTTGATGCGATTTTTTCCCCGGAATCGGTGGCCGTTATAGGAGCGTCCACCAAGTCCGGAAAGGTTGGACACGATATTTTTGCCAATATCTTAAGTGGAAATTATCAGGGAAAACTTTATCCTGTTAATCCTAATGCCAAGTCGGTTTTAAATATAATGGCATATACATCTATCCTGGAAGTGCCTGGTGATGTGGATCTCGCAATAATAATTCTTCAGCCTAAACTCGCCTTAAAGGCCGTTGAAGAGAGTGTGAGAAAGGGGGTAAAGGGAATTGTGATTGTGTCTGCCGGCTTTCGGGAAGTGGGCGCAGAAGGCTTGGAGATAGAAAGCAGGATAGCTGCTGTTTGCAAAAAGGCAGGGGTGCGTCTTGTGGGCCCAAACTGTCTTGGCGTGATCAATCCGGCTCCTTCGGTAAGTCTGAACGCGAGCTTTTCGGCGCGCATGCCTGCAAGCGGCAATATTTCCTTTATTTCCCAGAGTGGTGCATTATGCACGGCTGTTCTGGATTTTGCCGCTGACAGGGATTTTGGTTTTTCAAAGTTCATTTCCATAGGCAACAAGGCGGATGTGGATGAGCTTGATCTCCTGCGCTACCTGCATGAAGACATGGATACAAGGGTTATTTTGATGTATCTGGAAGAGCTTAGAAGAGGCCCTGAATTTATAGAGATCGTGAAAGAGATTACCTCCGGGAACAGGCCTACCCCCATACTTGCCATAAAGTCGGGAAGGACAAGCGCCGGAGCCCAGGCAGCAGCGTCCCATACAGGGGCTCTATCCGGATCCGAGGCGGTGTATGATGCGATTTTCCAGCAGACAGGGATGATTCGTGTTGATTCAATTGATGAGCTTTTTGATTTTGCAATTGCTTTTGCCTATAAAAGTGAAAGCGCTTTGGGAAAACTCAGAAGGAAGATTCCGTACGGCAACAGGGTCGCCATTGTCACAAATGCCGGAGGGCCGGGGATTATAGCTACCGATATTACTATGTCGTCAGGTCTCATGCTTGCCAAATTCCGTCAGGAAACAATTGATGCTCTTGCAAGCCATCTCCCACTTACAGCAAATCTTCATAATCCTGTGGATATCATCGGAGATGCAGCGCCGGATCGTTATGAAAACGCTTTAAGCGTTGTAATAAATGACGATGGAGTAGACGGAGCCCTTGTAATTCTCACCCCTCAGTCAATGACGAACGTTCTTGGAACAGCGGAAGCCATTATAAGAATTGCCAGGCGGACTCACAAGCCTATCCTCTGCTGTTTTATGGGAGTTGTCGATGTTTCCGCCGGAGTAAGATATCTTCAGGAGTATGGTTATCCGGTTTATAAGTTTCCTGAAAATGCGGCAAAAGCTTTCGGAGCGCTTTATAGATATTTTAAGTGGTTGAACCGGCAGCATTTTGCGCAATATGAATTAAAGCACGACAAAGAGCGTGCCGCCGATATTATTAAAAATTGTCTCGAATCAGGGAAAACCCGGCTGGGCGAACTGGACGGAAACGAACTGCTTAAATGCTACGGTTTTAATGTGTTGCCGACACAGCTTGCGGAAACCGAGGAAGAAGCGGCAGAGATCGCCGAAACCATGACCTTTCCTGTGGCGATGAAAATTGTATCGCCGCAAATTCTGCACAAAACCGATGCTGGTGGAGTCATGTTGGGGCTTGAGAGTCCAGATGAGGTAAAAAAGGCTTTTAATGAGATAGTTGAAAAGGCCAAACAGCATGATCCAAACGCGGAAATAAAGGGGGTGCTGATTCAAAAAATGGCCATGCGCGGAGAAGAAGTGATACTTGGCATGAACAGGCAACCGGTTTTCGGGACATTACTCATGTTTGGTCTTGGTGGAGTATATGTTGAACTTTTTCATGATGTTGTATTTCGCATAGCGCCTATCGGCAGAAATGAATCCCGCAGAATGATCCGTAGTATTAGAGGATATAAAATATTTCAGGGCTTCAGGGGAAGACCTGCGGTTGATATGGAAATTCTTGAAAAATCAATGGTAAGCCTTTCAGATATGTCAATTAATCACCCGGAGATCGATGAGCTGGATATAAATCCGCTTCTGGCTCATGAAAAGGGGGCTACCGTTGCTGACTGCAGAATCATTTTAAAAAATCCGGATGGTTCAAAAAAATAGCTACGGAGTTTGTTGAGTTGAATACTATTTATCCGGTTATACTTGCGGTTCCTGACGACAAGAGAAACCTTTCCAGTAAAAACAGGACATTGTATCTCAGCAGGCATGCGAGGTATGCCCTTGAAATATCCGCCCAAAAGAGCCGCATTCATTTGGGTGATCTTTTAAAGGATAAAAACGGCGTTCCCATGCCTTGCGAAGGAAATTACTGGTCCCTTTCGCATAAACCTGCATATGTTGCGGCAGTAGTAGCTCATGAAAGAATCGGCATTGATATAGAAGAAATACGGACATGCTCAGAGTCTCTTTTCAGGAAAATAGCGGATCACAAAGAATGGGGGCTTGCTGATACAGATAAATTTAAGCTGTTCTTTCGATACTGGACCGCCAAAGAGGCGGTGCTTAAGGCTGTAGGGACAGGCCTGAAAGATCTTTCAAAATGCAAAATCACGCAGATTATTGATGAAAACAATCTTGCCATAGACTATATGAATAAAAGATGGCTGGTTGAGCATCTCTTTTTTAACAGGCATATTGCATCGGTAAATAAAGGTTTATATGATATTAAGTGGTCAGTGGTCAGGGGATAGAGGATTAAAGGATTAAGGGATTAAGGGATTAAGGGATTAAGGGATTAAGGAATTAAGGGATTAAGGGATTAAGGGATTAAGGGATTAAGGGATTAAGGGATTAAGGGATTAAGGGATTAAGGGATTAAGGGATTAAGGGATTAAGGGATTAAGGGATTAAGGAGTATTGATATGCATGTAACATTTTATGGCGCGGTCAGGGAAGTCACTGGATCGATGCATCTTATTGGAACCGAGACCAACAAGATACTGCTGGATTGTGGAATGTTTCAGGGACGACGGAAGGAGACCGAACAAAAGAACAGAGTGCTTTCTTTTGACCCGCAGATTATTACAAATGTAGTGCTTTCGCATGCCCATATAGACCATTCCGGCCGTATTCCCCTGCTGACGAAAGATGGGTTTAACGGAAATATCATCTGCACGCGAGCCACGGCCGATGCCTGTGAATATCTACTGAATGATTCCGCTTATATTCAGGAATCAGATGCAAATTATCTTAATTATAAAACCGTCCGTTCATATTTATATGGGTTGCTGACATCTTCGGATAAGAAAAAGAAATCAGACAGTGACAATGAAAAGATAAAAAAAATTTTAAAGAGCCATCGTAATACTCTTAACACGGAAAAAATTAACGAATATATTGAGAAATACCATA
Organism: Candidatus Desulfaltia sp.; assembly: GCA_030656555.1. GTDB lineage: Bacteria > Desulfobacterota > Desulfobacteria > Desulfobacterales > ETH-SRB1 > Desulfaltia. Next base: position 5,784 of record JAUSPN010000039.1, read on the forward strand.
TAGAAGGTATCCGCCCACTATATACTGTTGTTGAGGCACAGCAATCTTTTAAATATTTTAACGGTTATCCATATCTTCAACCTGTAACAATCGGTAAGGATACGACATGTACTTTTTATGATGCAGGTCACATTCTTGGATCAGCCTTTTCCATTATCAAAACCATTGAAAACGGCAGATCATATACTATTTGTTATACCGGTGATATAGGCAGATTTGATGTGCCGATACTAAAAAATCCGACCCTGAACTTTCACGAAGAGGACAGGGACATAGATTTGCTGATTATGGAGAGCACATACGGCAATCGTTTGCACGAACCGATGAAGGATTTAAAACAACAATTGAAGCAGGTGCTTATCGATACTTTCAACAGGGGTGGTTCTGTTTTAATACCCAGTTTTGCATACGGACGCACACAGGAGATTTTATATTTTCTTCACAAACTCTATGATGAGGGAGAAGTGCCGCGGAGGCCGATTTATGTCGACAGTCCTCTTGCGACTAAATTAACAGGGGTTTACGGTGAACATCCCGAAGTTTATGATATGGAAACCAACGAAGTCTTTTTAAAGAACGGCAAAAACCCTTTCATATTTGACCAGGTCCGTTTTGTGGGATCGGTTGATGAATCGATGGATCTCATGCGGGATGAAAAACAGCATATTGTTATTGCCGCTTCCGGGATGTGCGAGGCCGGACGCATTTTGCACCATCTGCGTTATAAAATACATAATGCAAAAAATACCATTCTTATTGTCGGTTATATGGCTCAAAACACTCTTGGCCGTCGAATACAGGAAAACGGCGAAACATACGAGAAATCCGGCAGAAAGGATCCGCCTCCACAGCTTAGATTCCTTAATAAAATTTATCCGCTTAAAGCCCATGTTACAAGGCTGGGCGGGTTCAGCGCTCATGCCGACAAAAATGAAATGCTTCGATTTGTCAAAGAGTCAAACTTACGCATAAAGAAGATCGCGGTAGTCCATGGAGAAGAGGATCAGTCGATTTTATTTGCCAACCAGCTCGAAAATGAAGGTTTTTCGGTAGTTGTGCCCAGGGTTGGAGAGACAGTGTGGATAAAATAAAAATTTAAATAAGCAATCAGGTCAGAAAGGAAGTATGGGCGGCAATATAAATTCGTTGGGTATATGCCTGGGGGCATCTACAGTTTCACTTGTCTGGATGGAGCTTGAGCAGGGCAGGGATGGAGAAAACAAAACAAAGCCTCGTGTGGTTAAATATTTACTTCATTCACACGAGGGAAATCCAAAGCAAACATTGCTTTCAGCTCTCGAGTCGCTGGATATTAATTCATACGACAGGATTGCAGTGACAGGAAGGAGATTTCGTAACCTTGTAAAACTGTCATCCATATCCGAACCTGAAGCAGTGGAATACGCATACGGTTTTGTTAAACCAGCGGACATTGCATGTCCGGCAGTTGTTTCCGCAGGCGGGGAGACCTTCATGGTATATGCTCTGGACGGTCAGGGGCAGATATCCAATGTTTTGACCGGCAACAAGTGCGCATCCGGAACCGGTGAATTCTTTCTTCAGCAACTTCGCAGAATGAAAGTAACGCTGGAAGAGGCAGCCCGGTGGGCGGCTGCGGAAGAGCCATATCAGCTTTCCGGGCGTTGTTCGGTTTTTTGCAAATCCGACTGCACCCATGCAACCAACAAAGGCATTCCTAAATCAAAGGTAACCGCCGGGCTTTGCAAAATGATGGCGGAGAAAATACTTGAGCTTTTAAAAAAGGTGCAAAGGGAAAACATCATGATTACCGGTGGCACTGCTCTTAATCAGATGATGATTGAGTATCTGCGCAAAGATATCGCCGGTATTATTGTTCCTAAGGAAGCTCCGTATTTCGAAGCTCTTGGAGCTGCTCTCTGGGCGCTGGAAAACGAGACCGCCGAATTTCCTGGGATGTCGGATTTATTAAGAACAGAAGTCACATCGTTTGACACACTTATGCCCCTTATGGATTTTAAAGAAATGGTTGAATTCAAGACTGTCGAAATGGGGGATGTCCGGCAGGGGGATGAATGCATACTGGGGCTTGACGTTGGTTCGACAACAACAAAGGCGATTCTTCTGAGGATCGACGATAATGCAATGCTTGCGTCCGTTTATCTGCGTACTGACGGCGATCCTGTTGAAGCTTCCCGTAAGTGTTATGATTCGATTCTTAAGCAGATAAGTAAAAAGGTAAATCCTGATGAAATAAGCATAACAGGACTGGGTGTTACCGGCTCGGGTCGCCAGATAGCCGGTCTCCATGCGCTTACAAAAGGGATTATTAATGAGATAATTGCCCACGCGACTGCAGCAGTGTATTTCGACCCCAAGGTGGACACAATATTTGAGATAGGCGGACAGGATGCAAAATATACTTATATCACAAATGCCGTGCCATCTGATTATGCGATGAACGAAGCCTGTTCCGCCGGCACGGGTTCTTTTCTGGAAGAGTCCGCATACGAGACCCTGGGCGTGAAAATGGAGGATATTGGAGATATTGCTTTTCAGGGCAAGTGCCCGCCTAATTTCAATGATCAGTGCGCCGCATTTATCGCATCCGACATAAAGAATGCTATTCACGAAGGTGTGAAGCACGAAGATATTGTAGCAGGTCTGGTCTATTCCATCTGTATGAACTATTCAAACAGGGTTAAGGGGAACAAGCCCATAGGAGAGAAAGTGTTTATGCAGGGAGGGGTATGCTATAACAGGGCGGTCCCGTTTGCCATGGCCGCGCTTGTGGGCAAGCCTATAGTCGTTCCTCCTGAGCCTGGGCTTATGGGTGCTTTTGGTGTTGCGCTTGAGGTCAAGAAAAGGATTAAAACGGGATTAATCGAAAAGAAGATTTTTGACCTGGAGGCTATGCTAAAACGTGAGGTGAAATACGGAAAACCGTTTATATGCAAAGGCGGAAAGGAAAAATGTGACCGACGCTGCAATATAGCTTTAATCAAACTGGAAGGAAAGAAATATCCCTTTGGCGGAGCCTGCAACAGATACTACAATTTAAGGAACAAGGTGAAACATGACGTGGAAAAGCTTGACCTTGTTCGTGTAAGGCAGCAATTAATTTTTGATAAGTATGGAGGCAAACTGTCTGAGGATGGCAGGAAAAAGCAAAGAGGGAGAATCGGAATAAACAGAAGTTTCCTTGTTAACACTTTTTATCCGCTTTATTCCACATTTTTTACTCAGCTGGGGTTTGAGCCTGTTGTGCCTGATTTCCCTTTTAAAGAAGGAACGGATCAGAAAGAGGCGGCCTTTTGCTATCCTGCAGAATTGGCTCATGGTTTTTTCTATGCACTGATTTATATGGACAATCCTCCGGAGTTCATATTCCTGCCTCAGTTCAAAGCTGTTCCTGCTCAAAACGGTTATGCAAGCTCACAGGTTTGTCCTTTTGTTCAGGGTGAAACATTTTATCTCGGGGCTACATTCAGGGGAAAACTGGATGAACTTAAAAGCAGAGGAACAGAAGTATTGACACCGCTGCTTGATTTGACAGAAGGGCTGGAAACCGCAGAAAAGCCCCTTGTTGAAACAGCCTTAAAGATGGGTGTCGGCAGGAAAGAGGCTGGAAAAGCTTTTGAAAAGGCCCTAAAGAAGCAGATGGAATGCATTGCCGAGATGAAAAAGATCGGCAATAAAGCCATTGAAGAGCTGGAAAAGGATCCGGATAAAACAGCGGTGGTGATATTTGCACGGCCTTACAACGGATTTGTTAAGGAAGCGCATATGGGAATTCCAAACAAGCTTGCATCAAGGGGCGTTCTGGTAATGCCGTTTGATTTTCTTACATTTGATGATGAGAAAACGAAACGCCATATGTACTGGGGAATAGGACAAACCATATTAAAGGCGGCAAGGGTTGTTAAGAATCATCCTCAGCTGTTTGGGACTTATATAACAAACTTTTCCTGCGGCCCGGATTCATTTATAGTCGGATATTTCAGGAGTCTTATGGGGCAAAAACCGTCACTGACCCTTGAACTGGACAGCCATACGGCAGATGCCGGAATTGAGACCAGGGTTGAGGCGTTTCTTGATATAGTAGCAACATACAGGCAGCTTTTGGAAGAGAATATGATTTCTCAAAAGGAGCGTGCTTTTGTTCCTGCTAAATTAGAATTCGGGAAAGGAAAGTTTGACCTTATAACATCTTCCGGTGAAGTGCTGCCGGTCGGTGACCCGCGTGTTACTTTTCTGCTTCCGTCTATGGGCAGAATTTCCTCCGAATCGCTGGCAGCGGTATTTCGCAGTCTGGGGTTCAATGCAATAGCTCATCCGCCGTCTGATGAGGCTGTATTGAAACTCGGACGCGCCAACAGTTCCTGCAAGGAGTGTTTGCCGCTGATACTTACAACAGGAACATTGCTTAATTATATTTACAATATAAAAAAGGAAAATGAGGTTCTTATTTACTTTATGCCCACAGGATCAGGCCCATGCCGGTTCGGGCAGTATTACATATTCATGGAGGACCTTGTAAAAAGGCTTGAACTGCCGGATGTAGCCATGTTTTCACTGACATCGGAGAATTCTTATGCCGGCCTGGGGAAAGATTTTCAGCTAAGAGCATGGTGCGCCATTGTAATATCGGATGTTATGGAAGACATACGGTCAATGATATTAGCCAATGCAACAGATACCGAAGATGGGACGAGGATATTTAATGAGGAATGGAATCTGATATTGGAAAAGATAGAAAGAGGGAATTTTTCTAAACTGGAAAAACAGCTGGTTCATACTTCCGAACGTTTTAGCCGGATTTCTGTGAAACTTCCTTCAAAAGATGTTCCTGTAATCTGTATTATAGGTGAAATATTCGTTCGCAGGGATTCAATATCGCGCCAGTATTTGACAAGACGTCTGGCAAAAAGCGGATTTGCCACTATCTGTTCACCGGTTGCGGAATGGATATTATATTCCGACTACATCATGGGAAAAGGGCTTACTGAACACAAGATGTCAAAAATGGATAAGCTGGAATTTATAATTAAACAGAAATATATGGTTAAATATGAAAAGCTTATTAAATCCATTTTATCCGGATCAGGGCTTGTTTGCGCAGAACCTCTTAATATTGAAGAAATAATCAACAACGCCAGGCCTTATATATCGCCAAACCTTACTGGTGAAGCTGTTCTTACAGTGGGAGGCACTATAACCGAAGTAGCCTCTAATGCATGTGGCGCTATTGCCATAGGTCCGTTTGGCTGTATGCCGAACCGTCTTTCAGAGTCTATCCTGAATGTGATAATGAACCGCAAAGGAAAACTGGCAACTGACCCGACAAATAAGCGGCTACGAAAAATCCTGACAAATATTGAAGACCTGCCTTTTCTGGCAATTGAAAGCGATGGTTCTCCTTTCCCGCAACTGATAAATGCAAAACTGGAGACCTTCTGCCTGCGAGCAGAGAGATTGCATAAAAGAATGCTTGATGCTTAACAAGGTGTCTGGTGGCAGGTGATTTTGTTCAGAAGGTGACTTGTGTGACGCACTTAATTTAGAAGGGGGGCTTAATGACTGCTTTAAAATTAAATCACAATATTTTTACGTTAGACGGCAGGCAGCTACTCTCTGCCGGAACGGTAGTTTCAAATGAAATTGTAGAGGAACTGATTTCAACGCATGAAAGTCCTTCCACTAAAAGTTCTCCTTTTTTAAAACACAGATCAATAAAAGACAATATGTTATTATTTTTCTCTCAACCTCCTTATAATACTATTTTCGCTGATGAAAAGAAAATTGCAAACATTCTGGATCTTATGGAGCAGGTCAATGTGCCGTATCCAATATTAGAAATAATGGATTATTTCAAGCTGAATGATTTTTACACATATCGCCATTTTTTAATGGTTTATGCCCTTTTAATTCTTTTAGCCCAAGATCTTATGGGTAATAATAATGATATGCTGAAAGAAGTTTTGGCAGGCCCGACCCATGACTTAGGGAAAATTTGCATCCCTTTAAACATTCTGAAAAAAACCGATCCACTGACCAGGTCGGAACGCCTATTTTTGGAGCATCATACTATAGCAGGCTATGTGCTTCTCAGCTACTACCTTCAGGACAGCAAAATTTTTTCAGCAAAGGCGGCCAGGGATCATCATGAAAGAAATGACGGCTCAGGTTATCCTTGCGGTACTCATCTTAAAGACCGCATGATCGAAATTGTCGTTGTAAGCGATGTTTATGACGCTCTAATTTCGCCAAGGCCCTATCGCCGCCTTTCATATGACAACCGGACAGCTCTGGAAGAAATCTCATTGATGGCGGAAAAAGGTAAAATAAGCTGGGAAATAGCGCAGGCCATTGTAGCCGTCAACCGAAAGGATCGGCCTCACTATAGCGAGTGTATAGTATCATTGGATAAAAGAGGTACTCCACCTCCTGATAACTTGTATGGCATTATTGTGGATGAAGAAACTTAATAAAGAATTCTTATTTCATCCAAACCCGGCGTAAGCCTCTTTCCCCCTTCAGGGGTTACCTGGAAGGTATTTTCTATACCAACAAGCCCTACACCTTTGATCCCTTTTTTTGGCTCTATTGCTATTACCATATTTTCTTTGAGCGGATAATCTATTTTTTTTGCTATGGCGGGAAACTCGTTAATGACAAGTCCGATGCCGTGCCCGAGAAACCGGACCTGATTGTCCCCAAAACCCATGAAATTTGATTCAAAGCTTTCCGGAACAACAATCTCATCAAATATCTGCTCGAATATCCTTGAAGGGAGTTCCCCGGGTTTTAAAAGTTCCTGAATCTTTTTCTGAATGGCAAGGCAGGTTGCATGGGCATTCATGGCTTCCTGTAGCGGTTTGCCAAGAGAGAATATTCTTGTTTTATCCGTATAATACCCATTATACCCGAAGCCTGTATCAATATAAATGATATCTCCGCGCTTTAATCTTTTATTACCCCCGAGAAAAGGAAAGGCCGGGGACTGACTATTGACGCCGCCGGGGCCGTCAAAGGCGGAGGGATGATTACCGGATTCACCGAAGCAGATGTTCCCTCCGAACAGTTCGCTGTTGAATCCTGCCATGCGCGTGATGCCCATGGAGCCGAGCTTTAACATTTCGCACACGATCAAAGTTCCGAGTTCCCATTCCGTTATTCCTTCATGAATCAGATCAGGTATAATTGCGTAAACCGTTTCGTGTCGTTTGCCGGCCTCTCTGATCTGAGCGATCTCATAGGCTGATTTTACGGACCGTATTTCTGTCAGGGCAAAGCCGATGTCGCTGAATGTAGTGGCCGGAAGCGCCTCTTTGAGCATCTTGAACAGGCGCAGCGGAGTGGTATTTTCATCAATGCCGAGCATGGAAAAGTCGTAACCGTAAGCGTTAAGTGCCGGCTGGATATCTTTGAACCTTTTAAATTGTATCAGGTTTTCAAGCGGGGACTCTTGTTTCCCCATTTCAAGGCTGCGGCGTATAAAAAAAACAGGATCACCCGAGTCAGGGATAAAGAGCACCCCGTTCTGCATTGTCCCGCTGTAGTAAAAAATATTGATTTTATCCTGAATCAGGCAGCCGGGCAGATTGCACTCACCAAGCTTGGCTTGAAGGTATGAAATCCTTTTTTCAATTTCTTTTTCAGGGAGGATATGAGTATTGTCTTTTTCCATCAAAACAGAATATAATAATTTAGGATCGGTTGCAAGTACCAGATGAAAAGGCCTTGAACCTTTTTTCAAAAAGGGATCATAATGTCGCGAAATTAGGTTATATTGTGAAGATACTGCTCATATATCCATATTGTCTTGAAGACAGGCTTCATGCCGAAGAGGTGAGCTTTGTGCCGATCGGGCTTTACTATATAGGGGCTCTGCTAAAGGAAAATAATTATGATGTAGAAATACTGAACTGGCACAACATTAATGAAACACCTCAAAAAATAAAAGAGACCTTTATCGAAAAGAAGCCGGATGTGATAGGCTTTTCAATCGTGCACGCAAACCGCTGGGGCGCCATAGATATCGCCAGGATTGCGAAACAGCTTGATACGGACGTAAAGATTGTTTTTGGAGGAGTCGGAGCCACATTTTTATGGAAGCATCTGTTAACACATTTCAAGGAGATCGATTTTGCCGTAACAGGAGAAGGTGAGCACACCTTTTTAAGCCTTATTAAATGTTTTGAAAAGAATCGTTCTGGTAAGACAAGGCACAAAAACATAAAAAACATTAAGGGAATCGCTTTCAGAAAAGACGGCAAAGTAGTTAAGAACAAGCCTGCTGATAAAATTCAGAACCTCGACGAACTGCCTGTTCCTGCAAAATATTTTACATATCAACATGTTGCTTTGACCAGGGGATGCCCAGGAAACTGCACCTTTTGCGGGTCGCCCAAGCTTTGGGGGCATAAGGTCAGGTTCCATTCTGCCGACTATTTTGTCAAACAGATAGAGCTGCTTTATGAAAAGGGAGTTAAATTTTTTTATTTTTCGGATGATACATTTACTTTTAAAAAAGAGCTGGTGATAGAGGTTTGTAAAAAGATCATTGAAAGAGACCTCCAAATCATCTGGGTGGCAATTTCTCGAGTTAATTATGTAAGCGAAGAGATTTTATACTGGATGAGAAAAGCCGGCTGCATTCAGATCAGCTATGGGGTGGAAAGTGGTTCTGAGAAGATAAGAGATATCCTGAATAAAAATATTAAGACCGATCAAATCAAAACAGCCTTTGCGCTGACAACAAAGTACGGCATACTGGCACGGGCCTATTTTATTTATGGTTGCCCTGGAGAAAACTGGGATACGATTCAGGAGACCATCGATTTGATTCATGAGATCAAACCGCTTGGCACTATATTTTACATACTTGATATATTTCCAGGAACAGCCCTTTATTCGGATTTTAAAAGGAGAGCCAGGCAAACTGACAACGCCTGGTTAGAGCGGGTAGAAGATGTTATGTATTTTGAAACCGATCCGGCTTTATCCAGAGAATTGATACTGGCTTTTGGAAAAAAACTCAGAACCGACTTTTACGAAAATCTTTCCGGTTTCGCCGATGAAGTTAAGCTGATAGATGATAAAAAACTATATAAAATGCATTCGGATTTTTGCTCAAGACTGGCGATGACTTTTGACCATGGCGATTATTCCGGGATTGAAGGTGTAAAAGATAAAGAAGGGGTTGCTGAAAGACTGTATGAAAAGTCTCTGGGTTATTATCCTGATCATCGAGCATATTTAGGATTGGGCATTATTAAGCAAAAAAAAAGGTTGTACGAGGAATCCATTAACGTCCTTTTAGACGGTGTTGAGAAATTTCCGGACAGTGAGCAGCTCCATATCTGTCTTGGGATAAGTTATATGAATATAGGAAAGTATAACAAAGCAATTTCATATTTTCAAAAGTTTAAAGATTCAGACCAGGCGCGTTATTATATCGAAAGTTGTTATAAAGCATTGGAATGACCGATTCCATGAGTGCTAAGTTAGTTTTAAAAGATGAACGTCCAACATCGAACATTGAACGTCGAACGTCGAATAATGATGTCGCTCTGCTATTCGTTCGATATTCATTCTAATCTTCTCATCCTCTCACCATCTGACTTTTAACCTCCGTCCTCTGTTTCTTCATCTTTTTTCATTCAACATTCGATGTTCGACGTTGGACGTTCGATGTTCATCTTCTAATCCGTCCCTCTTGCCCCGGCATCTCTTTGTTTAATCATCTGTGATCCTTTAAATACAGCCCCGCCCACAAGCGCAATAAAAGCGCTAACAAGAAACAGGACAAAAGACCCCATGCTTTCGTACAGCCAGCCGCTGATTAAAAAGCCTATTGTCATGCCGAGCCCGTAACTTACGGCATTATTTGCGGCCTGTCCCAGGGTTTTCGCTTTATTCGGAGTCAGAGAATCTATATAGAGTATGCTTGCAACATGAAACGATCCGTAAGTTATTGCATGAAGAGTTTGTGAAAGCAGAATTATTGCCGGAGATGTTGCAAAAAAAAGTATCAGCCATCTTAAAGTTGCCACAGCAAATGAAAACACTATTACATTTTCCATTGAGTAGCGTTTGAATATTGTGTCTGATTTTATCATTACAATGATTTCCGCAAGTGATGCCAGTGCCCAGGCAATCCCGATAAATGTGCTGCTATACCCGATATTTGCAAGGTGAATGGAAAAAAAGGTATAATAGGCTCCGTGGCTTGCCAGCATTAAAAAAGCGCAAAAAAGAAAGATAACGACCGGTTTTTTAAGAAGAACCTTTGCGTTGGAAGTATAAGGTTGCTTTTTAAAAGTGACGGTATCCGGGATTTTCGTGGAAATAAAAGCCTGGGCCAGGGAACCTGCGAAAATAAGTATAATAATTATTTTTATGGAATACAGATCGATTATTTTACCGAGAATTAAGACAATCGTTATAAAGGCTATTGAGCCCCAGACTCTTAATGAGCCATAGCTTTTTTTTTCTTTACCTAATACATCGATTGTAAATGCTTCAAGGAAGGAAATAATTGGAGCATAAAAAATGCCGTAAAAGATCGTAATGACAAACATCGGCCAAAAGTCGGCAGTAAATATGAAAAAGGCCCATATTGCAGCGCTGATAAAATTACATAATATATATATCGGTTTCCTGATGTGAAAGCGATCTGCCATGGCTCCCCAGAACAAGGGAAATAAGATAATAGCTATTGTTCTTAAGGCCGATAGAATACCTATTTGAAAACCGCTGAAACCGATATGAAAGCAGTATAGATTAAAATAGGGCAAAAAAATGCCCATTACGCCAAAGTATATAAAGTACTGTGAACTAATAACGAATTTGCGTGAAGTGTTATGTGTGTCAGCCAGTCGAACCTCCCTTTGTAAGATTGTCGGATTTGTCCGTAGCCGGCGGTTTCAGTGATTTCCATCCTCCGCCGAGGGCCTTGTAGAGACGCACCAGATTGGATATAACAGATCCTTCACTCTGTGCCAGTTCATCCTGGAAGGACAGCAGCGAGCGCTGAGCGATCAGTACGCTGCTGAAATCTACCAGCCCTGCCTGATATCGATCCCTGGCCAGCAAAACAGCCCGTTTGGCGGCGTCCGTGGCCCTGGCGAGAAATTCTTTCCGGTGCTGTTCCTTGGCATAGGCAATAAGGACGTTTTCTACATCTTCCTGGGCATTGAGTACCGCCGATTCGTATTGAATCAGGGCCTGTTCCTGGATGGCAGACCGAACCTCAATATTTTGCCGGATGGCGCCCCCATGAAAGATACTCCAGGAGATGCCGGGACCAATGCTCCATGTCCGGCTGGCAGATTCAAAAAAATCTCCTGTGGAGATGGATTCAAGCCCTATGGTACCCAACAACCGGAATTTGGGATAAAGGTCTGCCGTGGCTACGCCGATGCGTGCTGTCTGGGCCGCCAGGTTACGTTCTGCCTTACGAATATCGGGCCTATTGCGCAGAGTCTCTGCCGGAACCCCGACAGCCACAGTCACAGGAAGCGTTGGTATTGGTTTCTTCTCGGCCAGCTCCTGATGGACTTCGCCAGGTTTTTTGCCGAGCAGCACCGCCAAACGGTTTTTAGCCGCCTCCAGTCCGGTTTGCAGGGTAGGAATCTGGGAACGTGTATTCTCCAGGTTGTACAGGGATTGCTGCACGGCCAGATCATCGATGATACCTGCATGGTATCTCGACCGGTTCAGTTCATAAGCCTTTTCCTGTGACCTGATATTTGCCTCGGTCACAGCCAGTCTGGATTGGTAGGTGCGTACCTCAACATAATTCAGAGCCACCTCGGCCAGCAGGCTTACAAGCACATCGCGCAGCTCCTCCTGCGTGGCTTCGAGATCGGCTTGGGCTGCCTCGATGGCCCGGCGGGTGCCGCCAAAGACGTCCAGCTCCCAGCCGGCATCAAATCCTGCGGAATAGAGTTTGATTTCCTTTCCGGTGCTACCGCTACTGCTGGTGCGAGAACTGGTGGCCGAACCACTGGCGTCCAAAGTGGGGAAAAGATCGGCGCGGCTTACGCCCCGCAAGGCTCTGGCCTTGCGGACGCTGGCCCGGGCGTTTTTCAAATCCAGATTGCCCTTGACCGCACGTTCCATCAGACTTTCGAGTTCCGTGTCGTTCAGAATACTCCACCAGCGGGCCAGGGTATCGGGTTGGAGCACCTCTGTCGTCAAGCCGCCGGCCAGTTCGGTATGCCATTTGATCGGGGCATCGGGCTCCACCTTTGTGTAGTTTGGTCCAACCGCCGAGCATCCGCTCAGGATCAGCCCGATGACAACAACGGGCAGGATTGAGAAGGGAGAGCGGTTCCCGCAAAGTGCCGGCTTATGATGGTATTGATTAAATAATATAAATCTCATGCTTATCTTACCTTGCATTGTTGTTTTTTTAATTTTTATTGGTGGTTTCGATAGCCGTTTTTTCACGGCGTTTTGCTCGCCAGGCGTTGCCCTTTTCGCGAAATGACTGAAACGCGTAATATAGTGGCGGAATCAAAAAGATGCCGACCAGAGTCGCCGCCAGCATGCCGGAAAAGACCGTAGTGCCGATGGCCCGGCGGCTGCCGGCGCCGGCGCCGGTGGCGACCACCATGGGCGCGACTCCCATGATAAAGGTAAAGGCGGTCATCAGCACTGGCCGGAAGCGGATGCCGGCGCCTTCAATCGCGGCATTGTAAACCGAAAGGCCATGTTCCCGACGGCCTTTGGCAAATTCCACGATGAGAACGGCGTTCTTGGCGGCCAGGCCGACCAGCAATACCAGTCCGATCTGGGCGTAAATGGACAGCGGGAAGTGCAGGAGCCACAGGCCGACCAATGCTCCCAGGCTGGCCACTGGGATCGACAGAATAACAGACAGCGGGATGTTCCAGCTCTCATACTGTCCTACCAGGAAAAGATAGCAAAACAACAGTGCCAGCGCGAACAGAAATCCGACCTTACCGCTTGCCTTGCGCTCCTGAAAAGACATGGACGACCAGGCAAAGGTATATCCGGGCGGCAAGGTTTTGCCAGCAATCTGCTCCATGGCAGCCATGGCTTCGGCCGAAGAAAAGCCCGGAGCAGCGTTGCCGTTGATCTGGACGCTGGTGAACTGGTTGTAGCGGTAAACGAGCTGAGGGGCCAAAACCGTGGACAGAGTGATAAGGCTTTTCATGGGCACCATGCTGCCGTCATCGCTGCGAACGTAAAGTCCGAGGATGTCTTCCAGGTTGTTGCGGAAAGCCGCATCGGCCTGAACCTTGACCTGATAAGTGCGGCCATAAAGGTTAAAGTCGTTGACGTAGCCCGCGCCCAGCTGCTGCTGAAGGGTGGCAAACACCCGGCTGGCAGGCACCTTGAGGGTTTCGGCTCTAGTGCGGTCCAGATTAACAAAGATCTGGGGCGTATTGGCGGTGTACGTTGAAAACACGTGGTTCAGGGTCGGGTCTTGATTGGCGGCAATTACCAGCGCACTGACGGCGGCTGCGATTTCCCGGGGCGGCTGGTCTTCCAACGCCATGAGCCGGAAGTCAAACCCGCCGGTGGTGCCCAGCCCCTGAATGGGCGGCGGCGCAAAGGCAAAAATATTGGCTGTGGATATGGACAATAGTCGCCCCATGGCCTGTCCCACAATGGCGTTTAACTGCTGTACCGGACGCTTTCGTTCATCCCAGGGTTTCAGAACAGCGATGCCGAAGCCCACATTTTCGGCCGTGCCGCTGAGCAGACTGAACCCGCTGACGCCCAGAACATCGTTAACGCCATCGATCTGCTGAAGGGTTTTTGTAACCTGTTCCATGACCTTCTTGGTTCGATCGATGGATGCGCCTTCAGGCAATTGGGCATTGATAAAAAAGGCACCCAGGTCTTCCTGGGGGAGAAAGCTGGTCGGCATGTGGCTTGACAAAAACCAGGCGCCGCCAATTACGGCCATGAAAATCAGCATGGCAACAGTCAATCGCCGAATCAGCCAGGCACTGCCGGCCACGTACGCGTTGCGTGAGGCCGCCAGTGACCGGTTGAACCAGGCAAGGGGGCCACGTTGGGGAATTTTCGGTTCTCTGAGCAGTACGGCGCAAAGGGCCGGGCTCAGCGTCAGGGCATTGATGGCGGATATGACCACAGAGACGCATATGGTCACGGCAAACTGTTTGTAAAGCTCGCCGGTGATGCCTGGCATGAAGCCGACCGGCACAAACACGGCCAGCAGCACCAGGGTGGTGGCAATTATCGGGCCTGTGACCTGCCCCATGGCCCGGATGGTCGCCGGCTTGGGACTCAGCTTGTGTTTATCCATGATCCGGTAGACGTTTTCCACCACGATAATAGCGTCGTCCACCACCAGCCCGATGGCCATGATCAGGGCAAACAGCGATATGGTGTTTGCATTGTAGCCCAGAACCAGGAGTACAGCAAAAGTGCCGATAAGCGAGACAGGAATGGTCACGGTTGGCACCAGGGTAGCCCGCCAGTCCTGCAGGAAAATGTAGTTCACGAAAAGGACCAGAAGAAACACAATAACCAGCGTCAATACGATTTCATGAATAGCTGCTGACACATACTTGGTAGTATCGTACATGACATCGTACTGCACGTCTTCCGGCATCCGTTCAGCCAGTTGTTTAAGCCTGGCCCGCACCGCCTTCATGGTTTCGATGGCGTTGGCCTCTGATGACCGGTAGACGGCCATCCCCAGGGAGTTTTGGCCGTTGATAGTCGAGTGGGTGCTGTAAGACTTACCGCCAAGCTCTACACGGGCAATGTCACGAACCCGCACCAGCCCACCCTGATCGTTGCTGCGCACAATGATGTTTTTGAATTCTTCGGGGTCATTGAGTCGACCCTTGGCCTGCAGGGTATATTGAAGCTGCTGGCCGGCAGTGCCTGGCGATGTTCCGATGGCACCCACCGCAGCCTGGATGTTCTGCCTGCGAATGGCCGTAATTACGTCATCGGCGGTCAATCCCCGGGCGGTAAGCCGATCCGGGTACATCCAGATTCTCATGCTGTATTCAAACTCACCAAAAATATAGACGTCACTGACCCCGTCCAGACGGACCAGGGCGCCCGAGATGTTTTTGCTGACATAGTTGCTCAAAAAAAGCCGGTCTCGGGTCCCTTTGGGAGAAACGAAAGTGATTACTCCCAAAATATCGGTGGAGCGCTGGCGCACGGTGACGCCCTGATCGACTACTTCCCGTGGCAATTTGGCAGTGGCCAGTTGTACCCGGTTCTGCAGGTTGACCTGATCAATGTCCGGGTCGGTGCCTACGGCAAAGGTGACGGACAAATCATATCGACCGTCGTTGGAACAGCTCGAAGACATATAGAGCATCTTCTCAACGCCATTGGCCTCCTCTTCGATGGGCGCGGCCACGGTATCGGCTACCACCTGGGCGTTGGCACCCGGATAGACCGCGCTGACCCGAATCTCCGGGGGAGTGATGGGCGGGTATTGGGCCACGGGGATATTAAACATTGCAATGAGGCCGGCCAGGGTGATTATAATTGATACTACCACTGCCAGGCGAGGACGTTCTATGAAAATCCGCGAGAACATAGACTACCTCCCGTTCTGGTTGTTTGTGGTGATGATTTTCACGATCTGTCCGGGCTGAACCTTCTGAACCCCCTCTGTAATAACCTTCTCGCCGGCGTTCAGACCTGACGCCACAGACCAGTTGACGCCGACTACAGGTCCTGTCTTAATCCGCCGCACGCTCACCCTGTCCTGATCGTCCACAACAAGGACGTAGCGCCCATCATGGTCTTCCAGTATGGCCGACTGGAGTATCACCGGCATCAGTTTGGGTTTGCTGCGGGTAACCATGATGGTAACATACTGCCCGGGCAGCAATATGCCGTCGGGGTTATCAAACATCGCCCGCACTGCAATGGTGCCGGTGGCAGGGTCCACAGCATTATCCACGAAATCTATCTGCCCCTCAGTTTTGAGGATTTGGCCATCGGACAGTTTGATACACTGTTTCAGCACAGAAAGCTTTTTGTCTGTTTCCGCATCCTTGAGAACCATCTTGATTGCCGTAAGGTCGTTTTCGCTGATGGAATAGACAACCCGGATGGGATCGAGTTGGACAATACGGGCCAGAGCTCCTGAAGCAGGATTCACCAGGTTGCCCTTGGTGTAAGCAGTGCGTCCAATGCGCCCGCAGATGGGTGCCTTGACCTGAGTATATCCCAGATTGATTTGCGTTGTTGTGAGCTTTGCCTTGGCTTCTGCAAGCTGGGCGCGGGCACTGAGTTCCTCGGCCACAGCGTTATCCATGTCCGTGGCGGGCACACTTTCGGCCCGCGCGGACCGCAATCTCGAAAGGTGCTGACCGCCCTTGCTGAGGCGCGCCTCGGCAAGGGCCACATTGGCCCGGGCGGCTTCAACTGTGGCCTTATAAGGCAATTGTTCTATATGGTAAAGCAGGTCGCCGGCGTTAACATCACTGCCCTCCTTGAAATTGACCTTTTCCAGAAAACCCTCGACCCTGGCCCGCAGATCGACCGTCTGTATGGCTTCCACATGGCCCACGTATTGGGCCGGCGGGTTGACGTCCTGCTCGGTGACCGCCTCAACCGTCACCAGCGGCGGCGGCCCGCCGCCCGGACCTGGGGGGGCAGCGACAGCTGGAAAGGCTGCTGTTAAGAAAACAATGAACATCAGAATGATAGCTCTACTCATCTCTTGTTTCTCCCTCTTTATAAATCTGCTGAAAAAATATATTTACGATCAGGTCTGCATCAAACGGGTGTGCATCAGAATGTTCAATGTGTTGAAATAGAAGAGCGTTAGAAATACCATCAAGGGCTACCGCAAGAAGGTAGGGGTCGAATGCTTTGAAAAGTCTCTTTTTAATTCCGCTTTCAAATACACGTGCCAGTTTTTCAAGAAACTCTTCATACCTCACCTTTATGTCGATATCCAGACCAGCCTTAATATTAAAACTGGCCGTACGTGTTTCAGACAGATAAAGACGGACATAATCTAAATTCTCGGTAAAGACTTTTATCTTAGCTTCTACACAAGCCCGGATCTTTTCCATTTCGTTCCCTGATGTTGCAAGCGCTGCCATCAATGATGAATGAAACGCTTTCGACGCATCTATCATAAGGGCGCTGTAAAGGGCTTCTTTATTTGAAAAAAACTTATAAAGCGTACCAACGGCAAATTCGGAGGCGGTTGCTATTTCATGCATTGATACATTGTGGAAGCCTTTTCCAGAAAAGAGTTTCAAAGCCACCTTAAGAATCTCCTGGCGATGGCGTAAATATTCCCGTTCCTTTCTTGAAAGCCTGGTATTTTCCATTCTTAAACCCCTATACCTTGTGAACCGTCCGTCACCATATGAACCAATTGTCTTTATGCGACGAAATGTTCATGTTGTCAACTAGAAAAAACGTGGTCATAAGGGCAGGTTCCTCCTCCGGTAAATTTAAGAAAAACACACAGCCTTGTGCCTGTGTGTTACGCACATTCAGAAAAATCCGGCAAAAAAAGTTTGCAATACTGATCATTTTTCCGTAAAAATATTTATTGTATAAGTTTTATCTTTATGTCGGTATAAAATCAGGAGCAAAAAATGGATTATATTAAAATAAAATTTATCAAAGGATCCGATCACTTAAATTCAGCCACAGGAAGAGGCATAGAGGGCATGTTTCGATCAATAAGCCCGCTCTTTGCTCTTTCCGAAGGCTTGTGGAAGCCTCAGATGGATATATACGAAACAGATGAAGAGATAATTATTATAGCCGAGATTGCAGGTGTAGGCAAAGAGAACCTGGGTGTGGAAATCAACACCAGGGCAGCCAAAATTTATGGTAACCGCGCTGAAATGCCCAGGGTTAACAATTCAACATACAGACTGGCAGAGATACAATATGGTAAATTTGAGCGCATATTGTTTCTTCCATCTCCTATTGATATTGATAAAGTGGTTGCAACATATTTAAACGGGTTGCTTCAGATCAGACTTGCGAAATTGCCGACTGATAGAACGCACAGGATACCGATTGTAAATGGATAACCTTTTATATTATTTGTCATTTTTTTGGGGGGGTCTATGACCGAACAGCTACCGCATAACGAGCCTAAATCTAATACTGTTCCGGAAGTTCTTCCTGTTTTGCCTTTAATTGATACAGCGCTTTTTCCTAAAATGGTTGTGCCTGTTATAGCGATGCAAAAGGAATCGGTGCAACTGGTGGATGAAGCAATGTCTAAAGATCGTATCATAGGGCTTATTATTGCTAAAGAAATGAAAATCAAACCCAGTTATACGCCTGATGATCTATATTTGATCGGCATAAGCGCTTTTATACTTAAAATGGCAAAGACCGAAGATAATACGACCCAATTACTTGTTCAGGGTTTAAGCAGGTTCAGGGTAAAGGATTTTATAAAAACAAAGCCATATCTTCAGGTACGAGTGGAGTATATTAATGATAAAGAAGAGAAAGATAAGGAAACTGATGCACTGATGGCAAATATTATTGGTTTATTTGCCAGGGTAGTTGAGCTTTCTCCTGGTTTGCCGCAGGAAATCGGGGCAATGGCGAAGTCAATACAGGAGCCCGGCACATTGGCCGACATGGTTGCTTCGCTTATTAACTCAACACCCGAAGAGAAACAAAAGATTTTAGAAGTTTTTGATATTAAAAAGCGATTAAAAGAAGTTACAAGGCTTTTAAATTATCAGGTAGAGGTTTTAGAATTAGGGAACAAGATACAGTCTCAGGTAAAGGGAGGCATGGATAAGCAGCAGAGGGAGTATTATCTGCATCAGCAACTTAAGGCTATCAGGGAAGAATTGGGTGAAAAGGATGAAACCGCTGTTGAAATTGAAGAATACAAGGCAAAAATAAAGGAGAAAAAGCTTCCTGAAGAGGCCCGCAAAGAAGCTGAACGTGAAATCAACCGCCTGTCCCGCATGCACCCGTCTTCTGCCGAATATACTGTAGCGTCGACCTATCTTGACTGGTTGACTGTTCTTCCCTGGTATGAAAGCACCATGGACAACCTTGATATAAAAAAGGCAAGAAGGATATTAGATGAAGACCATTTTGGACTCAAGAAACCAAAAAAGCGTATTATAGAATATCTTGCCGTTCGCAAGTTAAAGCCTGAATCAAAGGGGCCGATACTCTGCTTTGCCGGTCCTCCGGGAACCGGCAAGACATCCCTGGGCATGTCAATAGCAAAGGCTTTGGGACGAAAATTTATCCGCATTTCATTAGGTGGCGTCAGAGACGAGGCTGAGATCAGGGGACATCGGCGAACTTATGTCGGCGCACTTCCCGGACGGATAATTCAGGGGATAAGACGCGCTGAATCAAACAATCCTGTTTTTATGCTGGATGAAATAGACAAACTTGGGAATGATTTTCGAGGAGACCCGTCATCAGCCCTGCTGGAGGTTCTTGATCCAGAGCAGAATTTCTCTTTTACGGATCACTATCTTGATGTGTCGTTTGATCTTTCAAAGGTAATGTTTATTACCACTGCAAATATTCTTGACACCATACCTCCTGCACTAAAGGACAGAATGGAGGTGTTGGAACTTTTAGGTTATACGCAGGACGAAAAGATTAGAATTGCGACACGGTATCTTATACCACGCCAGCGTGAAGCACATGGCCTTAAAGCCTCTCAGATATCTTTTTCAAAAGGGGTATTGCAGAAGATAATTTCAGGCTATACACGAGAGGCCGGCCTGAGAAATCTGGAGCGTGAAATCGCAACCATTTGCAGGGGGGTTGCGACAAGGATAGCTGAAGGCGAGGCAGAGTCTGCGAAAATAACGGTTAAGGATGTTGCGGTTTATATCGGCTCTGTTCGATTTGCTTCGGAAGTCAGCGCAAGAACTTTAACACCCGGTTTAGCCATGGGGCTTGCCTGGACACAGGCAGGAGGCGAACTTCTGTTTGTTGAGGCCACCGCAATGAAAGGCAAAAAGGCTCTTACCTTAACCGGACAGCTTGGGGATGTGATGAAGGAATCCGCGACAACGGCTCTTAGTTTCATACGTACAAACGCCGTTTCCCTTGGGATTGCCGAAGATTTTTTTGAAACTCAGGATATACATATTCATATACCGGCAGGAGCAATACCCAAAGACGGCCCTTCCGCGGGCGTTACCATGCTTACCGCCCTGGTTTCACTTCTTACGCATAAAAAGATTCAAAAGGATCTTGCCATGACCGGTGAAATAACCCTGAGAGGTCAGGTGCTGCCGGTTGGTGGCATAAAGGAAAAGATCCTTGCAGCCCATCGAGCAGGCATAAAAACAATTATTATGCCAAGCTGGAATAAGAAGGATTTGGAGGACATACCTGAAAAGGTTAAAAATGAAATCCATTTTCACTTTGTTGACAAAATGATGGATGTTTTGAAAATTGCGCTCGAGAAATAATGATAAAAAAGAATAGCTTTTATATATTTTTAAGTTTTCTTGCTGTCTGCGGCCTGTTGTTTTTTGTTTTTGGTTGCTCGAAGACAAAGCCTCCTCAAAGCATTGACGGATATCCAAAACCTTATAAAGTCATGGGCGAGTGGTACCAGCCTATTCCTCATTCTCAAGGTTTCAGCCAGACCGGAAAAGCGTCATGGTATGGCAGTAAGTTTCATGGAAGGAAGACCGCAAACGGAGAGACATATAATATGTACGCAATGACGGCAGCGCATAAAACTCTGCCGCTTGGCACCTGTGTCAGAGTGAAAAATCTTCAAAACAACAAAGAGATTGATGTAAGGATCAATGATCGAGGGCCGTTTGTCCGTGGCAGAATAATAGATCTTTCCTATACCGGGGCAAAAAAGCTGGGCATTGTCGGCCCGGGCACAGCACCGGTTCAAATAACAGCGCTTGGAATCCCTGTTCTATCAACGGCAACGGCAAAAAAGGATTCCGGTCCATCCTATGTTCCAATAGACTACTATAAAGGGGATTTTACCGTTCAAATAGGGGCATTTGCCGATCGCAATAATGCTGAGAAATTAAAGCAACAACTTGATTTAACATACAAGAATGCTCATATAACGATATTTAACAACGGAGCTGAAACATTCTACCGTGTGCGTGTCGGCAGATGCTCAACCCTGCAGCAGGCTATTGAATACGAAAATAAACTTATTGAAAACGGATTTAAAGGAGCTTTTGCAATTGCAGAATAGAAGACAGAGTAAAGTAACGTTGCAACGAGTTGTTTTCCTTGACAGAGACGGTGTTATAAACAGGGATTCGCCGGACTACATAAAAAGCTGGGAGGAATTTGAGTTTCTTCCCGGAAGTATTGAAGCGATAAGGCTTTTAAATTCAAATGGATTTGCCACGATAATTATTACAAACCAGTCTGCAATAAATCGCAACATGATATCAAAGCAGAAACTCGAGCATATTCATGCCTTGATGAAAAAAGCGATTAAATCAGGGGGCGGCGAGATAAAGGACATTTTTTTTTGCCCGCATACTCCTGAAGAAAGATGTAATTGCCGCAAACCTGAACCAGGGTTGATATACCAGGCGCAAAAAAAATACCAAATCGATCTTACAGCTTCAACAATGGTCGGAGATAATGCAAAGGATATTGAGTGTGCGCGCAGGGCAGGTTGCGGGTCGAGTGTTCTGGTAAAGAGCGAAAACTTTTTAAATACTGAAAGGCTCCTGTCGGAAAAGAAAATTTCACCCGATTATACAGCTCTTGATCTCTATGATGCTGCAAACTGGATAAGCAGCCACTTCTTATGATTACTCTCCAAGGACATCTTGAAAGAATTACCTACTATAACGAAGAAAACCATTATACTGTCGCGCGATTAAAGACAGACAAAGATCAAACACCTGTAACCGTTACAGGGTTCATGCCGGCTGTCAGCCCGGGCGAAACTCTTAAAATAAGAGGCAGATGGGAGACACACCCAAAATATGGCCGGCAATTAAAGGTCGAGTCGTTTGAGGTCGTCCTTCCCGTAAGCGCTGATGAAATAAAAAAGTATCTTGAATCAGGTTTTATTAATGGAATAGGCCCAAAAATTGTTGCAGCCTTGATTAGTCGTTATAAAGACAGAACCCTTGAGATAATTGAAAAGAATCCTGAAAAGCTTACCGATGTCAAAGGAATAGGCAAGGTAAAGGCAGCGCAGATAAGTAATTCCTGGAGAGAACATCACGCATTAAGAGATATTATGCGGTTTCTTCAGGAAAACGGGATTGCAACTTCATACAGCGCAAAAATATTCAAAGAATATGGAAATGATGCCGTTAACATCATCCAGAATGATCCTTATTGTATTGCAGATATCCCTGGAATCGGCTTTTATATTGCCGACAGGATAGCGCAGAATCTGGGCGGTCTAAAGGATAAGCCGGAAAGGATTAACGCATGTATTATTCACATCATAGAACAATTTGTCGCACAAGGACATACATTTGCCTATGAAGAGCAGATTCTTAAACGCTGCGAGAATATTTTTAAGATCGAGCGAAGTAAAACTAAAGATGCCATGCTTTATCTTGCAGATGCAGGAGAACTGGTTATAGAAAAAACTGTGGGCGCTGAGACCGGCGCTGTTTATCTGAAAAGCCTGCATGAGGCGGAAACAGGTATTGCCGACAGGATAAAGGCTGTTTTGTCTGTTCCAATTCCTCCTTTACATATAGACCCACAGCAGATTACGCAGGAAGTATTGAGAAAACTTGCCATCAAACTTTCTTCTGAGCAGCTGAATGTTTTGCAGGAGTGCCTTTCTCACAGAGCTATCGTAATAACCGGAGGCCCTGGAACAGGTAAAACAACACTTATCAGATCTATTAATACCGTCTTTGAACTTCTTGGAAAGAAAATCATGCTTGCAGCTCCGACCGGGCGGGCGGCCAGGCGTCTTTCAGAGGTTACCCGCAGGGAGGCAAACACCATCCACAAAATTTTGGGATATAATTTTAAGGATGGTTTTTTTAATAAAAATCAGGACAATCCGCTTGATGCAGATGCGATAATCATTGATGAAGCCTCGATGGTGGATGTATATTTAATGTTTTATCTGCTTAAGGCAATTTCCATGCACTGTTTATTAATACTGGTCGGAGATACTTTTCAGCTTCCATCAGTAGGCCCTGGAAATGTTCTTGCCGATATTATCAATTCAAAAATAATAAAAACTTTTGAGCTTAAGAAGATCTTCAGGCAGGCCCAGGGAAGCCCCATTGTTATGAATGCACACAGAGTTCGTGCAGGGAAGATGCCTGACCTCAAAAAGGATTGTATTTCTGAAAACCTGTCTGAGTTTTACTTTATTGAGCAAAACAAACCAGACAGGGCTGTTGAAACAATAGTTGAGTTATGCACCAAAAGAATTCCAAAGGTTTTTAATTTTGACTGTGTAAATGATATTCAGGTATTAACCCCGATGCACAAGGGCGAGGCAGGCACCGCCAATCTGAACCAGGCACTTCAAAAGGCTTTAAACCCAGGCTCTGCGCTCAAAGGCGGTCGTTTTAATATAGAAGACAAAGTCATGCATTTGAAAAACAACTATCAAAAAGAGGTTTTTAACGGTGATATCGGAACAATTATCTCCATTGATACTGTAAACAGCCGGCTTTCCGTGGATTACTACGGCAGGATAGTTGCCTATGATTTTGCGGAAACAGAGGAGCTTTCACTGGCGTATGCCATAACCGTGCATAAGTCACAGGGGTCGGAGTATCCTGCCGTTATTGTGCCCATAATGACCCAGCATTTTGCTTTGCTCCAGAGGAATCTGCTGTATACGGCAATAACAAGAGGCAAAAAACTGGTAATACTTGTAGGTTCAAAAAAAGCTATAAATATCGCATTAAAAAATGACAGGCCTGGAAATCGCCTTTCAGGGCTGGCAAACAGGCTGATTAAAGGGCCATGGATTGGGGATCGGGGATCAGTTGGCGGAAGTGCATGGGAATCGAACCCACCCGAGACGGTTTTAGCGCCTCACACCGGATTTGAAGTCCGGGAGCCCCACCAGTGAGCTACGCACTTCCGTATTTGTTGAAAATTTTATTACCATATTACCATATTACCATAATTTTTTTTGTCAATAATTTTGAACTAAAAAATCGGACATTCTCACCACAGAGCACGCAGAGATTTAAAGTGATTAAAAAAGAAATTCTCTGTGTTCTCTTTGGTGAAATTTGACAATGCTAAAGTGAGAAAAAGGGGTAAATTAATGATAAACAAAGATAGGCTGGCGGAAACATTCAGGCTCCTTGTCGGCATTGACAGTGTTTCAAAAGAAGAAGCCGCTGTTTGCTGTGAAATTAGAGAAATTCTAAAATCTATAGGAGCTAAGACAGTTGTTGACGAAGCCGGAGACAGGACAGGGAGCAACACAGGCAATCTTATTGTCAAATTTGACGGAAACCGGCTCGATGAAAGCTTGCAAATAGAGCCGCTTCTTTTTAATGCCCACATGGATACGGTTGAACCAGGCAGAGGTATAAATGCGGTATTAAGAGACGGAGATTTTACAAGCAGCGGTTCAACAATACTTGGAGCAGACGATAAAAGCGCAATCGCCGTTCTTTTAGAGACAATGAGAACTCTCCAGGAAAAAGATCTGCTGCATTGTCCTATAGAGATTGTGTTTACTATCTGTGAAGAGATTGGTCTTCTGGGTGCAAAGAATCTTGATTACAGTCTTATCACCGCAAAACGCGGTTATGCTCTGGATGCAACAGACACGGAAGGGATTGTGACCCGGGCTCCTGCCTTAAACAGGCTAAAGTTTAAAATACACGGCAAGGACGCCCATGCTGGAGCAAATCCTGAAGACGGAATAAATGCAATTGCGATTGCAAGCAGAGCAATCGCCGGTCTTAATATCGGCCGGATTGATAGCGAAACAACATGCAACATAGGCACAATAGAAGGGGGTATTGCTGTCAATATAGTGCCGAATCTTGTAACTGTTAATGGGGAAGTCAGAAGCCATAATGCTGAAAAACTTGATAAAATTACAAATGACATAGTATTATCTTTTAAGAATGTCGTTGAAAATTATACAAATTCGTCGGAAGATAAACTTCCGTACCTTGAAGTTTTTGTGGATAAGGAATTTCTCAGCACAAATATTGCCGTAGATCATCCTGTTGTGCTTTTAGCCCAAAAAGCTGCGGCAAATCTCGGGATAAAGATGGTTGCCAAGACAACCGGAGGATGCTCGGATGCCAACATATTTTTTGAGAAAGGAATCATAACAGGGGTATTGGGCACGGGGATGCATGACATGCATACTGTTAGGGAATCAATACGGCTTGATGATATGGTAAAAACAGCGGAACTTTTACTCGAGATAATAAGACTTCATTCGTCAGGGATTAAGGATTAAAGGGTAAAGATTAAGGAGAATTACAATAATATGATAGCTTATTTTGACTGTTTTTCAGGTATAAGCGGCGATATGACCCTGGGAGCTTTTATTGATCTTGGAGTGCCTGTAAAATGGCTGGAAGAATCTCTTTGCGCTATTCCATTAACAGGTTTTGACATAGCTGTTTCATCTGTTGTCAGGCACGGGATAACGGCTAAGAGTGTTCATGTTTATTCAGAGGATAACGCCCAGTCAAGGGATTATACTGAGATAAGGTCTTTAATTGAAAAAAGTGCTTTATCGGTAATGGTTAAAGAAAATAGCCTTAAAATTTTTGAAAGGCTTGCAAATGCTGAATCAAAAATACACGGATGTCCGGCGGAAAAGGTTCATTTTCATGAAGTCGGCGGCATTGATGCCATAGCAGATATTGTCGGAGCAGCTCTTTGCGTTGAGTATCTCGGCATTAAGAGGATAACCGCCTCAAGTCTGGCTCTTGGAACAGGCTTTGTATCCTGCCGGCACGGCACATTGCCTGTGCCGGCCCCGGCCACGCTTGAAATTTTAAAAGGGATTCCGGTATTTGGCTCAGGAATTACCCATGAACTTGTAACTCCCACAGGAGCTGCAATTATAGCTACACTTGCCGAATCTTATGGACCAATGCCTGATATGGTTATTAAAAAAACAGGCTATGGCGCCGGTAAGCAAGACATTCAATCAAAGCCGAATCTTTTGCGAATTATCGCCGGAACACCGCAAAACCATCAAACCGGTTGTCAAAAAGAGACAATAGTTGTGATAGAAACCTGTATTGACGATATGAATCCTGAAATCTTCGGATTTGTCATGGATCGTTTGTTTGAAGACGGAGCTCTTGATGTTTACTGGATTCCGGTTTTTATGAAGAAAAACAGGCCTGGGACAATGATGCAGGTCTTGTGCCGGAAGAGCCGGAAGGATATAATAATAAAGCGTATTTTATCTGAAACCACCTCATCGGGCGTAAGATACTATAATGTTGAAAGGGCAATACTTGCTCGCGAAGAGATAATCGTTAAAACCGGATACGGGAGGATTAAGGCTAAACGTATTACAGACCCTGCGGGCAGCATGCGGATCGTTCCAGAGTATGAGGCCTGCAAAAAGATTGCTCTTGAAAAAAATATTCCGATACGAGTTGTGTATGATACAATAGCAAAAGAAGGACCATAACAATACCTTGACAAAAAACATGCCTAGGCTATAGAAAATACCCATGAATTTTCGAGAAAAATCGGTCATGTTTTTTGCGACCGGCTGTTTTATCGGGAACATTCCTTTTGCCCCCGGCACCCTTGGAACCATCTTGGGGCTTCCGCTTTATTTTTTTTTATCAATAACAAATTTTTCGGTTGCTGTCATTCTGACAGTGATATTTATTATTTTTGCCATATTCATAGCTCATCATGCTGAAAAAATATTAAAAAGAAATGATCCAGGGTGTATTGTTGTTGATGAAATTGCAGGATTTATGATAGCAATATTTGGCTTGCCTTTTAATGCCGCCTATGTGTTGGCTGGATTTGTGATATTCAGATTTTTTGATATCCTGAAACCTTTTCCTATACGTTTGATTGAAAGAAAATTATCAGGCGGGACAGCAATTGTTATGGATGACGTAGCGGCAGGAATTTGCAGTAATTTGGTATTAAGAATTATTTTGCATTTATCGCAATAACCCTGCCACCAAGGCACAAAGACACAAAGTATGAATATGGGTCGAGAGTTTTGCAAAAAGCCAACAGTATCTTGGTGTTTTAGTGCCTTTGTGGCTGAACTAATACAAAAAAAGAAAGGCAACAGAATATCTTGAAATCAAAAGATTCTTCTAAAATAGAAATCTCTGTAACAAAAAGAAGCGCTCTTCGAGAGAACATAGAAGCAATAATTGTTGCAATATTAATAGCCTTATTTATACGCACTTTTGTTGTTCAGGCCTTTAAAATTCCATCAGGCTCAATGAAGCAGACGCTTTTAATAGGCGATCATATACTGGTAAATAAGTTTATTTACGGGGTTAAGATTCCATTTTCAGATATTACGCTTATCCCGATTAAAAACCCAAAGCGCTGGGACATAATAGTCTTTAAGTTCCCAGAGGATCCAAAAAAGGATTTTATAAAAAGGGTTGTCGGTATTTCAGGAGACGTGGTTGAGATACGTGATAAACAGGTATATATTAACAACATCCGTCTTGATCAAAACCATGGCATTCACACAGACCCACATATAATTCCCGGAGTTTTTCAACCAAGGGACAATTTTGGACCTGTTACTGTGCCTCCTGCTTCCCTTTTTGTGATGGGGGACAACAGAGACCACAGCTATGACAGCAGATTTTGGGGTTTTGTTGATTTAAAAGCCGTAAAAGGAAAAGCATTTATTGTTTACTGGTCATGGGATAATGGAAGTTTTGGAGTCAGGTGGAACAGGATTGGGCATTTGTTAAAATAAAACAGGTGGATTATGCAGTTTTCAAAAAAAGATATTCTGGACATGGAATCGCTTTCTGTTGATGAAATTACCTTGATTCTTAATACTGCACAGCAAATGAAGGAAATCTCAAAAAGGCCTGTAAAAAAGGTTCCTACTTTGCGAGGCAAGACAATAGTGCTTTTTTTCTATGAACCCAGCACTCGTACCCGTACATCTTTTGATATTGCGGCAAAGCGGCTCAGCGCCGACAGTATTTCAATATCCGGAAGCGCCAGCAGTTTAGTAAAAGGGGAAACACTTATAGATACAGCGCGGAACCTTGAAGCCATGAACCCTGATGTGATTGTTATGCGTCATTCTATGGCAGGCGCTTCACATATGCTGGCAAAAACTGTCAAGACATCCATTATCAATGCAGGCGACGGCATGCATTCGCATCCAACCCAGTCGCTGCTCGATCTTATGACTGTCAGAGAAAATAAGGGAAGGATTTCAGGTCTGCGCATTGCTATAATCGGCGATATATCTCACAGCAGAGTGGCGAGATCGAATATAATAGGGTTTACAAAAATGGGCGCAGACGTCGTGCTGGCCGGCCCGCCAACCATGATTCCAAAAGGAATTGAAACCCTTGGGGCTTCCGTCACATATAATGTGAATGATGCTGTTTGTAATGCTGATATCATAATGATGCTCAGGATACAAAAGGAGCGGCAAAAAGGCTTTTTGTTTTCGACTGAACGTGAGTATTCAAAGGTGTATGGGTTAACAATGGAAAGAATGAAAGGCGCTAAAAAAGATGTGCTGATCATGCATCCCGGGCCGGTTAATCGGGGCGTTGAAATAGCGCCGGAGGTCGCGGATGGACCATACTCGATAATTATTGATCAGGTAACAAACGGCGTTGCCGTTCGTATGGCTCTTTTATATCTGACTGCAGGAGGTGTGCGCAATGTTGATGCTGATTAAGGGCGGAAGAGTAATTGATCCCGGCAATTTAGATGGCATCATGGATATTCTGATTGAAGATGGGAAAATAGTTGAAATAAAAGAGCAGGGGTCAGGGGTCAGGGGTCAGGGGTCAGGGGTCAAAACAATTGATGCTTCAGGCAAAATAGTGACGCCCGGGCTGATTGATATGCATGTACATTTTCGTGAACCGGGGCATGAATATAAAGAAACCATAGAAACAGGCTGCATGGCCGCGGCCTTTGGCGGTTTTACGGCGGTCTGTACAATGCCGAACACAAACCCTGTAAACGACAACAGCCAGGTTACTGAATATATATTAAAAAAGGCCGGCCTTGCGGACACTGTTCGTGTTTACCCTGTCGCCGCAATAAGCCCCGGGCTTCAAGGGAAAGGCCTTTGCGAATATGGGGATTTGAAGAATGCGGGAGCTATCGCTGTTTCTGATGACGGAAACCCTGTAACAGACAGCCGGCTGATGCGCAGTGCGCTGGAATATGCAAAAGGATTCGGTCTTCTTGTAATATCCCACTGCGAGGATCTTGATCTTACTGTAAACGGGGTTATGAATGAAGGGGCGGTTGCGACACGAATGGGGCTTGGCGGAATACCAAATGCTGCTGAAAGCATTATGGTTATGCGTGATATAGCTCTTTGTGAATTAACAGGGGCTTCTCTTCATATTGCTCATGTGAGTACACTTGAATCTGTGCGCGCGATAAGGGATGCAAAAATCAGGGGCGTTCGTGTGACCGCTGAAACAGCGCCGCACTATTTTACGCTCACAGAGGATGCGGTGACAGGTTATAACACAAAGGCAAAGATGAATCCCCCCTTGCGTTCGGACCGGGACAGGGAAGCGGTGCTTGAAGGATTGTCCGATGGAACTATTGACGTTATTGCCACAGATCATGCGCCCCATTCTTCCATTGAAAAAGATGTTGAATTCGACATTGCGGCAAACGGCATGATAGGGCTTGAGACATCACTTTCCCTGGGTTTAAAGCTGGTTGAAAAGGGCGTAATAACAATCATTGATCTTATAGCAAAGATGTCAACAAACCCTGCCTGTATTTTAGGGCTTGATCATGGCATAAAAAAAGGCAAGCCTGCCGATATAACCATCATAGACACCGACATAACCTATAACGTGGATGCCGCCGGCTTTCAATCT
This sequence comes from Candidatus Desulfaltia sp., assembly GCA_030656555.1. Taxonomy (GTDB): domain Bacteria; phylum Desulfobacterota; class Desulfobacteria; order Desulfobacterales; family ETH-SRB1; genus Desulfaltia. Next base: position 35,756 of record JAUSPN010000039.1, read on the forward strand.
TTAAGCCGCAACACCCCGTTTGACGGCTGGAATATGAAAGGAAAAGCGGTTCTGACCATGGTAGGCGGGAAGGTCGTGCTTGGAAGATAATTTTCTGAAGAGAAGAATTCAATGGTTGATGTTTTTCAGGGTTGTAATTGCAACCTTCCTGCTTGGAATTGCGACTTTTATACGGATTAAAGCAGGAGAATCATCTTCGCAGACAGCGTATGCGCCAATATATTTCATTGTAGCATTAACCTATCTTTTTTCTTTTGCCTGCCTTTTTATTCCAAAGACAATAAAAAACATCAGGGTAAACATATATCTGCAAAGCCTTTTAGATGTTTTGCTTATAACCGGACTTGTATATGTAACAGGCGGAATTGAGAGCATCTATTCTGTATTGTACCCACTTGTTATTATATATTCATCGCTTTTTTTAGCGGGCAGAGGAGGCTTAATTTCAGCCTCAGCCTGCAGCATATTTTACGGGCTGCTGCTTGATCTGGAATACTACGGTATTGTTATACCCATATACCAGTGGGGCTATAATTACGACCGCGATGCAGGTTATGTTTTTTCGAGAATTTTTGTCCATATTATATCTTTTTATATTATTGCATTATTGACAAATTATGCTGTTAAACAGGAACAAAAGACCAGAAAGCTTCTCGTGGAAAAGGAAAGCGCTTTTGATCAGCTTGACCTGCTGTACAAAAGTATAATCGAGTCTGTAAATACAGGTATTTTAACAGTCGATCTCCATGGAAACATAAAATCCTTTAACACCGAAGCTGAAAAGATCACCGGTTTTTTGCATTCCGAAATTATAAATAAAAAAATCGATGATATCTTCCCTGTCCTTTCAAAAATGTTGAATAAAAAAGGCCAGTGGAAAGCTGGAGACAGATTTGAAGTTGCTGATTCAGGTAAGATACTGGGCTGTTCTGTTTCCCCACTTGTTGACGGCAACAGAGAAAAAATAGGCAATATTCTGATCTTTCAGGATTTGACGGTTATTAAAGAAATGGAAGCTCAGATTCAAAAAAACAAACGGCTTGCATTTGTTGGTGAAATGGCCGCAGGTCTTGCCCATGAAATAAGGAACCCTCTTGCATCAATCAGCGGGCCGATTCAGATGTTAAGCAAAGATTTAAAGCTGGACGAAACAGACAGAAGGCTCATGCAGATCATTTTAAACGGGAAGGATCGACTTGAAAGCTTTGTTAAAGACTTTCTTCTTCTGGCTCGGCCTAAACGGTCTGAGCGAAAAGATATTGACGTTAAAGCCATTATAGATGATGTGCTTGAATCTCTTCACTTTAACCCTGAATGGAGCGAATATATTGAAGTGATTAGGAATTTGTGCGATCAGAACAATATATATGGTAACAAGGCGGAAATAAGACAGGTAATCTGGAACCTGATTTTAAATGCTGTTCAGGCGATGCCTGAGAAAGGCATACTGAAAATAGAAACCACCTCAAATGAAAAAAAATATCTTGAGATATTGATAAGCGATAATGGATGTGGAATCGAAGCAAAAGATCAAGACAAAGTATTTGAACCTTTTTACACAACAAAGAAAAACGGCACAGGCCTTGGAATGGCAATCGTAAACAGGATTGTGGAAAGCCACATGGGTAAAATCACAATTAAAAGCAAACCAGGAAAAGGCACGGATTGTATAATATCGCTGCCTGTAAAAGAGTTAGAAGTGCCTGTAACTCAGGTTCACAGTTCACGGTTCAAGGTTCAAGGTTAGAGAGCGATGAAAATCGGATGTTTAAATCCCCTCTAATAAGAGGGGTGGACGCGGAGCGGACGGGGTGTGTAAAAATGGGGTCGTAAAGATAGATGGCAAGATGAGAGTACACTACAATCCAAGGCTCAAAGAACTTGCTCGAACACTTCGAAATAACAGCACATTATCTGAAGTATTGTTGTGGAATCACCTCAAGGGCAAGCAGATGAGAGGCTACGATTTTCACCGTCAGAAGCCAATTAATAATTACATTGTGGATTTCTTTTGTCCCAGATTAAGGCTGATCATTGAGATTGACGGACAGAGCCATGCATTTAAAGGCAAAAAGGATGAAAAGAGAAAGAATCGTCTTGGATCGTTAGGGTTTTACATATTGAGGTTTGACGATTTGGATGTCAAAAAGAACATGGAGGGTGTTTTGGCTGCCATTGAGAAATGGATTGAGGAATATGAACAGACGCAACATGAAACACACCCCTAAATCCCCTCTTGTTAGAGGGGACTTGTGAACTGTGAACCGACAACCGTGAACGGTTATATATACTTTAGGCACTTTCTTACAAGGAGTAATAAATGGCGAAGATTCTCGTTGTTGATGATGATCAGGGTATGAGAGAATTTCTCGAGATCCTGCTTGTCAGAGAAGGATATGAGGTTACCTCTGCTTCAGGAGGTAAAGAGGCGCTGGGCCTTTGCAAAAAACATAAATTTGACCTGGCAATTACTGACTTGAAGATGCCTAAAGTCGATGGAATCGATGTTTTGAAAACTATCAAGGAAATTTCACCTGAAACAATGGTCATATTAATTACGGCTTATGCTTCAGGAGAGACAGCCGTTGCCGCAATGAAAGAGGGCGCATACGACTATCTTGAGAAAAACTTTGATGTTGAGGACCTCAAGGCTGTGATAAAGGATGCGCTCAGCAAAAAGGATATCAAAGAGGAAGATGCGGTTTTTATGAAGGATGTGGAGGACGGCCTTTCCTTTGGAAATATGATTGGGAAAAGCAAGGGGATGCTGAAGGTCTATTCACTTGTTAAAAAAGTGGCGGATACTGCCACCAACATTCTTATTACCGGAGAAAGTGGCACAGGTAAAGAGCTGGTCGCCATGGCCATTCATGAAAACAGTTCCAGAAAAGATAAATCGTTTGTTGTTATAAACTGCGGCGGCATACCGGAAAACCTGCTTGAAAGCGAACTGTTCGGTTATATGAAGGGGTCATTCACCGGAGCTACTTCTGATAAGGCAGGTCTTTTTGAGATTGCCCACAATGGAACGATTTTTCTTGACGAGATCGGTGAACTGCCGACATTTCTTCAGGTTAAACTCCTTCGGGTGGTTCAGGAAAAAACCTTCAGAAGGATAGGCGGCGCAGAAGATATCAAGGTGGACGTAAGGATTATATCTGCAACGAATCAGAATCTGGAGCAACAGGTTAAAAATGGTGGTTTTAGAGAAGATTTATATTACAGGCTTAATGTAATTCCTTTGGAGATTCCGCCTTTAAGGGAAAGGAATGAAGACATTCCTTTGCTGGCGAGCTATTTTATAGAAAAGTATTCAAAAGAATTTAAAAAGGAGATTAAAAAGATCTCTCCTTATGCACTTCAGCTTCTTATGCAGCATCCTTTTCCCGGAAATGTAAGGGAGCTGGAAAATATTATTGAAAGAAGTGTGGCGCTTGAGACTACCAATATAATCATGCCGGAAAACCTTGTTATACCCGAAGACAGCGGACAGAATCGGGATAATGCTTTAAATATTGATATTTCTGAAGAAGGCATAAATCTGAATGAGGAGCTGGCAAAGGTCGAGGGGCTTTTAATTAAAAAAGCTCTTCAAAAGGCAAATGGTTCAAAGACAAAGGCCGCTAAACTTCTCAATGTAAGTTTTGATTCACTTCGCTACCGGCTTGAAAAACTGGATACTTAGTTCCTGAACAAAAACTAACCGTTACCGTTCACGGGTTCAGAGGTTCAAGGTTCAAAGGTTCAGGATAAAGCTATTAGCCATTAGCTCTTAGCTGAAGGTGTTAACTGTTTGATTTTTTAAGCTAAAGGCTAATTGCTAAAAGCTAACTGCTAACAATCTTCGATTTAAAAATATTGGTGCATAGCAGTTGCCCGGCGCTCCAAGAAAAATAACCCTGAACCTC
>JAUSPN010000047.1 GCA_030656555.1 Candidatus Desulfaltia sp.
AAAATGATGAGATACGGCAAAGCCTATGGCGGCGCTGATCCCGAAATGATTGAAGGCGATGTGTTCCGCATCATCGTTAAGGTCCCGGAGTTTCAGCAGATTAAGGGTTCTGAACCACAATCCGGACAACTTGCCCCCGAAGTTACCCCCGAAGTTACCCCCGAAGTCAAAAAGATGCTTTCCGTTATGCAAGGGGAAATGACACGCGGTGAAATTCAGGAAAAACTGGGACTGAAAGATGAAAAACACTTTAGGGAAAACTACCAGCAAATCGGTATAAAGCTGGGTCTGATTGAACAGACCTGGAGGTGACGGTATAAAGTCTCCCAGAAACATCCCTGCGTCCGTCCAGCAACATATCCTGAACCGCGCTAAAAGCGACCAACGGCCATTCAACGAGTTGCTTCAATACTACGACATGGAGCGATTTCTCTACCGGCTATCCCAATCCGCTCACGCCGACCGATTCATTCTCAAAGGAGCTTTGATGCTGAGAGTCTGGCGTTCGCCCGAACTTCGTCCGACCATGGGCATCGACATGCTGGGAAGAACGAGTAACAAGGAAGCCGACAACAGCAGGCTGGACTAATGTGCATGCCTTACGATGAAGAACATCGGAAAGCCGTGTGCGGGAAAACCGCATGAATAACGGAGGGCTGGCCAAGGCAGCTACGGCACGGCTATTGAGGCACTGCCAGACGAAAGAGGCGGAAACAGATATACCAAACCTAATAAGGTCGCAGCAACCAGCTCTCTACTCTACCTAAGCCCCTATTTTTTTTTACGGACGTTCCCCTTGGTATTCAAGAGAAATAATCTGATCAGTCACTTCTGTAAATGCTACATCGTGACTAATCAAAAAGAGCTGGTCGTACCAGTGCTCCGTCACTTCTTCACGTCCCACGTCAATGGCCCGGAATGCATGAGCTAGATTAGATCGGCGAGCTGCATCGAGGTTTGAAGTCGGTTCATCAAAAAAAGCAACTCTCGCACCAATGGTCTGTAGCAAGGCCAAGCGCAGGGCAACTACTGCGCTCATCGTCTGCCCACCGGACAACTGGTCATCGGTTCGCTCCCTTAACTCACCATCCTGCATGTCCCGCAGAACAATCTGGTATTTGTCTCCCCAGTAAAGCTCTTCATCGGTTTCGGCTATATTGCGGTAAATAATGTCCGCCCGTAAACTTATTTCTTCTCGGAAACGTTCTGAGAGCTGCGCTGAAACATTATTGAAGATCTTGTTTCGTAAAAAATTGACCAACTCTTCTTTGCCTTCAAAGCTTTTCTTTTCAGCCAACCGAGCCTTGATCTCTTTTTTAATCCGGTTCATTTTTTTGATCTCTTCCTCGAGGCGAAGTCGATCCTTTCCGAGATCATTAATTTTCTGCTTTATAGTGGCAACCTCTGCAACCAGGTGCTCTTTTACCAAGCGTACCTCCGCATGGCGTTTCGAATCATAATCTTTTTCCAGTTTTAAAAGCTCTTTCTGTTTGGCAACAAGAGCCTGTTCCAATTCCTCAAAAAGCTTTATCATTTTTTTCAAGGATTCGCGCCGATTGTTCAGATCCTTGGCGTCCTTCTGTTTGGCAAAGAAAGTATCTCGGGCAACCTGGTGTTCAGTCCGTAATTTTTCGATCTTTGCTATTTCGGTATCCAGATTGCTGTACTTCTTGAGGTCTTCCTTCCGAGCTACAGCCTTTTTCTCGGCCTCTTCCTGCTGATTTTTGGTTCCTTCAATCGCACGCTTGCGATTATTGTTCTCATCTCGTCTCTTGGATAGGGCGTTTAGCTGTTTTTGAAGTTCCTGCGCTCTTACTTTAATTGAATCCAGTTCGTGTTGGGCTTTATCGGCCACCGCGATTTCCTCGCTCAGACAATTCAATTGTTTGTCCAGAGCAAGTCTCTCTTTGTCCAATTCGTCTACCCTGGTGCTGAAAACATCCCGCGGGGCTTTACCTGAAATATTTTGACACTGTTCCTTGAAAAACGGGCATATACCTTCGGCCAGTTTTTCCTTCCCTTCCTGTAAGCCCGCCCGCCTCCCTTCGAGAAGTCCCTTGCCCAAGCGAAGTTTTTCTGCCTCTTTTTTTAGCTCCGTCAAATGAGCCGCAGTCTTGTGCAAACTATCGTCTGCGGCAAGGGCTTTCTGATCTTGTTTGAGCTTGCTTTCTTCTTCCGTAAGTTGTTTATCGGTTTTTTCAACTTCACGCATTTCGTGATCAAGAGTTTGGGCAAGTCGTGCACTTTCTTTATCCAGTGCGTTTATATCCTTCTCGATCTCCCTTCTCTGCTTCTCCTCCTCCCGCAATAACTTAATATTAGCTTCAGCCGCCTCAAACGCTTCCTTGCCAGCCCGTGTCTTTTCCAGGGTTTCAAGGGCCTGCTCGGCTTCTTTAACCCTTTTTTCCTGGTCGTTTATTTTTCCTGCCCCGTCACGAATACGATTTTCAAGCACCTGGATATCTGACTTCACGGTATTAGCCGTTTTTTCCTGACCATCTAATATGGAGAGTTGCCTTTCGGTTTCGGTTAAAGTTTTTTCCTTCCCGGTCAGTTCCTTCTGTTGCGCCGCAGCTTCTGCTACAAAACCGGTCAATTCTTTTTTCCGTTCAGGCAGGGCGGCAACCTGTTCCTGTTTGCCCTCTATCTCAACGGTCAGTACTTCAATCTTACTTTTGACTGACGCCAGCAGGGTGCTGGTACCTTTATAGGTTTTACGCCAGGCATCGATACCGAGGATCTCGTCGAAGGCTTCCTGACGTTTGGTTGGCTGCTTGATTACAAAAGGACCAAGAAATTCGTTCTGAAAGGGGCCGATCACTAGTTTATATTGATCAGCCAGGGAACGGCCGCTATCAAGCCCAAGAAGTTCCTTTATGCGGGCTTCCGTTTCCGGGGCTCCGGCATGGTCCTCAATATCAAAAGTTCCGCCAATTTCTCTGGCCAGCAGCCATTTGGAACCGGCCCCAACACTGCGGGAAACCCGATATGTTTCACCATCATCCGTTGTAAAGATCACGGCAATGTCACCCTTCTTGGCGCCGATGGTGATGAAACGCTCGACGTTGCCCACAAAGTCTCGAGCATCAACTCCGAACAAGGCGTATCCAATGGCCTCAAAGATCGTGCTTTTACCGGCTCCGTTGACCCCGGAAAGGACATTGATTCCGTTGACAAAATGCAGTTCCTTGTCACGATGGCATTTTATGTTTTTCAGAGAGATTGAAAGTATTTGCATGGGTCAACCCTTCTCCGAGAAAAGCCCTAGCAATTCGTCATCTTCAACATCGCCCTTCAGGACCAGGTCTCGGATCGATAGAGACAATCGGGTCAACTCCCCTTCCCGCCCCTTGTATTTCGTGTGTGCCCCGATCAGTTCATTCAACACATCATTTTCAATCTCGGCAAGGGACTTTTTGACAACTTCCTCGCCACCGGTCCGGGCCACCAAAGAAAGGCGATTTTTTATTTCCAGGTGCAATGGCGAAGAAAACTCATCAAGTGCCAGCCGTAACCGTTCTCGTCCCAGCTCAAAAGGATGGAAACCAACCCGACCTGCCAGTTTCAGTTCCAGCAATGGTGAACGTTTATCGGATATGTCAGCCAACTTTTCCTGTACCTGTTCACGGAAACGAGAAAGGGCCTTATCAGCATCTTCCGCCCCATCCAGATTAATAGACTCGACCCGCATCGGCCGGGGATCGGTTGGCCTGAATTCCGGAGAAAACTTGTCATCCTCGACGGTAACAAAATAGTATCCCTTATCATACTTTTCCTCGCCGAAGTTGACCCTTTCCGGCGCTCCGGGGTTGTATGCGTAGGGCGTTCCTTCCGGGGTTTCAATCACGTATGGTTTGTGGCCGTGACCAAGGGCGACATAACCAAATTTTTCGGCCAATGGGTGGGCCTCTTCGATCTTCATGTTGCCGATCTCGACCGGTGAGTATTTCCAGATGCCGACATGAAAAAGCAGCATATTATTATCAGTGGTAACCGCGTTGCAGATTCGCTCGACATGGCTTCCGGCTTGAGCGCCGATATAACCAAGGCCGTATATATTCAGACCACCTATTTCTATATGCCCACCCATACCGGTCTCTTCATCGAATGGATCGAACTGATAGCTACCATCTTCGGTACGGGTAGGACGCAGCAGACGGATATAGCCCATTTCGGAAAGGGCTTCCATCCAGGAAATATTGTTGCGCCTGTGAATCCAGTCATGATTGCCTTCGATGGCAATACAGGCGATGCCCGCTTCTTTTAGTGGTTGCAGCGTTTCGATGGTTTTGGCAAAGGTCTTGGGCAGGATTTGCCCAGTGTGGAACAGATCTCCGCAGATCAGCACAAAGTCGACCGCTTCACGCACTGCATTTTCGACGATGCTCGACAGGCAGCGGAAGAAATCTTCGTATCGTTCCGCTTCCCCTAAAGAGTTTCGGTATGTTTTTCCTAGGTGGATGTCAGATGTATGAATGAATGAGAACAAAATTTATACACACCCCAATACAAATAGGCTTATTGGCACACTAGTAACTTGATGACAGAGTTTATCTAATTATTCTGTGGGACTCAATTTAAACTCTTGCGTAGCGATAAACACCTTTAATACTCCGGGCTAGGAATTGACCCTTCGATGGCGCTGATTGCATTTGTTCGAAAATAGTCATATGAACATCATAATAATTGTAAATACCTCCCCTTTTAAATTCTATGGTGAGTATTTGACTAGTTTCATCATATGAATATCGCGCTATATTTGAAGACTCAGGCGTTTCAATCCAGCTCATGAGATTCCTCCTTCCTTTGATTTTGATACTTTTAGAGGTTTATGTTCATATTGAGGATCTTGTTTTCTCCAAAGTCTAACCAACACAGAATAATCAGGTTTGTCACGTTTTTGATTCCAGCCTCCTGGGCCGTCAAAGCCATCTTTTTCTACACTTCCCCTGACAGCAACTTGTGGGTCAATACTGTCGGGCAATCTATCTTTGGGCGGTGCATCAACTAAAGTCCGTACCGGTAAACTTACAGCTTCTCCAACAAGAATCGCTTCTCCTGTACGAAGAATCGGGAGCATTTCAAAAAGTCCTTTGAGGTTGTCTGAAGCCGCACTTGTGATGTGTCCACGATCTTTATCATTGGCTAAACGCATGGCAAAAATAGTGCCACATTGAGAAAGTATTGTAGAGTCAATTTCAGATGGTCGTTGGCTTACTACCATTATGCCAACTCCGTACTTGCGACCTTCCTTTGCAATTCTTCTAACAGCAGATGCGGCTGTGCCATAATTTTTTTCTCCTAAATAGGTATGTGCCTCTTCAAGCACTACTAATAAAGGTCTTTCTCGCCCACCCTCTGGAATATTCCTTCCCCAGAAAAGGGCATCATAGAGTATGCGAAGAACTGCCCCAATAAGATCATCTAATACAGTGGAAGGAATACCTGACAGGTCTAGAATAGTGACTGGTTGCTCGCCTCCAATCCAATCTTGAAGAAGCGCATCGAGATCTATTTTGACTTGGCCTTCAATATCAGGGCACCATTAACTGGGTTAAATATAAACTCAAATCGGGGATCACGTAGTTTTGATGCTAAACCGGCCAACTGCTGCCTAATCCCAAGCGGATCTCTACCATGTTGTACTCGTTCCGCAGAAGGTCCTGTTGTTTTTACTGTTCTATAAAGGGGCGGTGTAACAGTCATTGCATCGCCTATTTGCATGGGATTGCCATTATCCGCTAGCACATAAGCAGGTTCAACGACATCTGTTGCCGCTCCAGGTGTTGGTATCAAAGTGTGATGATCTCTCTTGTAGAGCTCAAACCATAATTTATGGATACAGAAAGGCACAGGAGCATCAACGGTTAATGTATTTGCGTCAATACCATCAAGAGGTTTCTTTTTAAGGGATTCCTTTTTTAGTTCAATAATAAAATCCATAACCGCAGAAGTTTGAGTGTCACTTAGCTTCCCAAACGCAAGCTTAGTTAATTCTTCGAAACTAAGAGCCCAGAATGGAACTTGTAAGGGTTTTTCACTTTTCCCCTTGTTTGCTGAAACACGAAACACAGTACTTCTACACCTTAATGCGTTTGCATATTCACCGTGGATATCCAAGATTACAATTCTTGCAGATGCGGAACGTGTCAATGAAAATGAGACACCTCCATCAATAATTTAGTGTATCACCGAATCACTTTCATTCGGCGATGGTTTGTTAATCCAAACAGCCTCTGGTAATGTCGTAGGTTTAGGGACCTTTCCCTTGAACCGTTTTGGATGTTTTTCAAAGGCCATTTCCAATACCTTTTCACGCTCTCTGATAATTTGTTCAGCCCGTCCGTAATGGACATCTTCCGGTGTCAGATAACCAATACCGGAATGATAGTGCTCTGTATTGTACCAAGGAAAAAAGACATGACAAAAGGATCTGGAATCTTCAACGCAACCGAATCTTTCCGGAAAATCAGGCCGGTACTTCATGGTCTTGAACTGTGATTCTGAATAGGGGTTGTCATTGCTGACATAGGGTCTTGAATGACTTTTGGTAACTCCCAGATCTGCCAGTAATAATGCTACCGGCTTCGATGTCATGCTTGGACCACGATCCGCATGAATAATCAGCTGATCCCGCCGAATGCCCTGTTTCTCACAGCTCTGTTCGATAAGTTTCCTGGCCAGCGCCGACTTTTCCCGGTGGGCTACCATCCAGCCGACCACATAGCGGCTGAAGATATCAAGGATGACGTAGAGATAATAATATGTCCACTTTACCGGCCCTCTGAGCTTCGTGATATCCCAGGACCACACTTGATTGGGTACTGTTGCTAAAATCTCCGGTTTCTTATAGCTGGGATGCCTTAACTGATTTCTCCGTTCTCTTACTTCTTGATTCTTTTCCAAGATGCGGTACATGGTCCTTACAGAACAAAGATAGGTTCCGTCATCAAGCAATGCGGCATAGACCTCTTGAGGTGCCTGATCGACAAATCGCTCTTCATGTAATGTGGCCAGGACATCTTTTCGTTCGTCACATGTCAGTGCTAACGGTGGCGTAGGACGGCAATTACCTTTCATGGAATGTTTGTCTCTGTCACGCCACCGGTAAAAACTGGCTCTCGGAATAACCAGGGCATCACAGGCGTTCTTGATACCAACATCTTTTGCTAATGATCCTGCTGTATTCATGAGTTCTTCTCTCCGTTCTCTGTGAGGGGTATCTGCAGGATCTCGGATATTTTTTTTTGAACTTCTATTATGATTTCTGTCTGCTTGAGCTTTTTCTTCAACCTTTCATTCTCTCGCTCAAGTTCAATGACGCGATGGGCTGATGGATCGAGCCTTTTATATTTAGGCCCTCGCTTTTTGGGAGATAGGGCTTTTAATGTCCCTTTTTTAAACTGCTGTCTCCATGCATTGAGATTGGATGAATAAAGTCCTTCTCGACGTAGCATGGCGCCAATTTGGCCATGTTCCGTACAAGATTCTGCGTCCTTGAGAATACGAAGTTTATGCTCTGCCGTGAATTTTCGACGAACTGCCTTTTCTCGCACTTCGGGATCCGGCACAGTTCTAATACCTTGAATGTTTTTTGTTTCTTTGTTAACCTGAGTCGCCATTGATTCATTCTCTAACATTTTATTTCTCCTTCCCACCCTCTATAATATACACTAAATTATAGGTTGGGAAGTGTCTCACTTATATTGGCACAGAGGGATGGATAAAATGATGGGTTAGTCAACGATGTTATTAAACCCGCAACAATAGTCGATTTCCCTGCACCTGTAGTGCCAACAACAGCAGAGTGTCTAGTAACTAGCTTATTGATATTGACAAGAGCAGGTATCGATTCAGCACTTGCCAAATGACCAACAGAAACAAAGTCATCTGGTTCTCCTGGTCCGTAAATCGCTCGCAAATCCGCCTCAGTAACTATGTGAACAAGGTCATCTATTGTAGGGTACTGAGAGACTCCTCGTTCAAATTGCCCACTTTGAGTACTTTCGCCGACCAATTGCACTTGTAACCATCTATTACCATAAGCCTGCTGAAGCCCTTCACGAATGGGGGCTGCCCCTGCCCCGACTTGAGAAACAACACCGTATAAATTTACAAAACCCAATGGAATACGAACAAAACTTCCTACTTGCCCTATCCTATACCCAGCACCATTTACAAAACTTAGGCCTGTAACAGTTTCACTTGTAAGCTCAACTCTAATTGTCGAACCATTGACATCTTGCACCGAACCGATGAGGGTTGGATCATTTTTCATCACTACCACCACCGGACCCTTCAAATTGTGATAATTGTAGCGCTAAAAAATCACCAAAAGCACTAAAATCGCCAAGAAGAAATTTACAACAAGTGTCTGGAGCGTCAGTGCGATATTTCATTGCGCCGGTATTTACGGCCAGACCATGAAATGGGTTGTCAATTTTTTCATCTGAACACCATTGTCGTTCTGTTGTCCCAAGAATTGAGCCATCAACAGCAAGGAGACTGAAATTTGGTTGACTCCGTATTTGTAAAATTGCTTCTTGTGATACGTTTGCTCGATCACCAAAAAATAGTCCGAAACATATCGCTGTTGGATTTCCTCCTAACGCTTGCAAGATGACATCGTTTATATGTTGATCAGAAAAAGAATATCCACAAGTAATAAGGACTGCTTGTCCTCGTATGAGAAACGACCTAAGTCTGTCTAACATTGCCAAATATGGCATGCGTCTACTTTGTTCATATTTAAGATGGGAAGGATAAATCATTTGGCTATCCCCAGGTGCATTTTCAGTTCGGCGTTCAACTTCATTTGTTTTGGTTCGCCACCAGTTGATTGAACCATGTACCTTCCAAAGCCTCGCCCAGCGTGGGGGCAAGGAATCTTGCTCCATTGAAGTTAAATCGAAAAAAGAATGCCGGGACCCAACAAATCCATCAAAATAAGGAACTTTCATTTTTTCTAGTGCTTGCTCCATCAACAAGTCATAATTAGGTGTAAATATCTCAACAGGGTGAGCACGTGGAACACTTCGAATCCAGTTAGCAAGGTGGTGATATGGACTACTGTCACCTGGCAAGTCGACTTTTACAAGCTCTGTTACTATCCGACATATCTCTGTATCAAATTTTTCTAAGGCATCTTTTGATAAACCATGAATTTTATCACTCCCTGCCACATCTTGCAGCGCCCTGACAAAACTTAGAATATCTTCTACGTTTGGGCTTCTATCCAGTTTTATAGAAAGGCGTTTTATCAACATCTCAAACCCTGATTTGAGCTCTTCATTTTTCTCAAATGATTTGCAGACATGAGAAGATAATCCTTCAATGTCAGGGATTAAGGGGCGAGTGTTTTGTCCATCAGAAACACGTACAGATACAGGGCAACCCGCACCAAGAAGAAATGCAACTTTCATCTTGTTAGATGACAAAGCTTGCGTGAGTAGCATCGCTTGCCGATAAGGGCAATGAAATGAAGAATTTACGCTAAAAATGCTTATGTTTGGCGAGGCTTCACTCTTTTTAGGTTCTTTGTTCTGAGCGCCTGAATTTTGTTGACTCTTTTCATCCATTTTTAAATGCCTCTCTTTTTTATCACCCGCAATAAAACATTAAGCCCTTTAGCTCAATCCAGGATCACCATTCTCATTAATTTATCAAGAATATTCACCATCGCCAAAGTATCCAATCGGCAGTATTCTAACAGACCTTGTCGGAGTTCTGTAAGTTTTACAAGATCATTAATCTTGCACATCTCATGGTAAACACGCATGGCCATCATACCATCCGAAACACTTAATCCTTCATAGGAAAGTTCTGGTACCAGGGCAGGCAGCACTTCTTTGATCGAATAAGAACCTCGCATCTGCCAGCGGTAAACATCCCGTTTTCTGAAAGGAATCATCAGGTCGCGAATGTTTTCAATTCGGGCATTAATGTCATCAGCCAAGTCAGGATACGCCTCCGCCAGATTCTTCAGCACACCCTTTTCAAAGGTCTGGTTGTAAGTCAGGACGCAGGCACCCTCCGGTATTTCCGCAAGCAGCTTTTCGGCCAATTCCCGGCGGGGGTCGTCACCGGGTTCGACCAGATATTCGTAATGGATCGGATCTGCGCCCTCCTTCTCCTGGATATGCAGTGAATATTGAAACGGTATCTTTTGATAGGGGCGGGTTCCGTCAAAAGGAGGGATTGGTGCGTCGAAGGTTTCAAAATCTAGATGACAGATCGGATACCAGAGGCTATCAAGAAAGTCCTTCACTCCGGCAGGGTTTGTCGAATCTTCCTTGTTGATCGTGGCAATCGCCTGGAATCTTTGGGCGTCGTTCAGTTTATCTGTCGGCAAGTCTTCAAGCCGGACTATCCCCTGACTGTAGTAGTTAAACTTGTTGATCCCACGACCCTTGAGAGAGAATATGGAATCTTCGGGAATATCCCGCCAGCAGTAGGGAACAAATTCACAAGAGTACGGATATGTGCAATACCCGCCGATATCAATAGTTGGTTCATCGCCCTGGAGTGCTTCACGCAAGTTAGTGATGATATCAGGCAAGGCCCCCTGCCGAACCAGTGCCAGTTCAGTCACATCCTCGCTGGTGAATAATTGTTGAACATCAATATCACCCTGCCTCTCATACTTATTGTTGATATGTACGATAGAAACTTTTGAAACAGGCAGGCCACAATTGGTAACTACGTAATACTGGATTGCCGCATCATCATAATTAGGGTCCTTAACGGACGTGGACATCTTTACTTCGTTGATTTCCCAAGTCGTGCCGGTACGCACCAGAATATCGGCTTTGATAAAGATGCCGTCGAAGGCAAAAGACGCCTCGTAGATAACCTCGGCTCCAGCCTTGATGAGTTCGCGGGTTTTAGCGATTTGTTCAGTAGCAGATAAATCGGAAAAAGGAACTACAGTGCCACCCGGAAAAAGCTGTTGGGCGAGGATACCGACTTCCCGGCCAGCCTGGAATTTCGCTTCGAGATCCGGATCAGGCTTTATTTCAATAGCGGGTGGATTCTTGGAGAGATATAGGGCTTTCGGACATTGGATACCCTTGATGAGGGATGTTTTACTGAAGCCAGCAGTACGCTTTCCGTTACTCATTCTTGCCTCCATTGGCCTCTATGGCAATATATAGTTGACGATTCCAATTTATCTCTTTGGACCTCTCGCTTAAAATTTGTTGTGGAATAAAGAAGTCTGATTTCAATTGACATATTTAGCATATTAACGCGCTTCCGTTTATAAGTTTGTATCGTCAAAAACAGAAAAACTAAATCCTTTTTTAGTTCATAGTTTCAGGTACTGGCCTGCATAAACAAAAAACCCCATCCTTCATATGGCTGAAGAAATGGGGCTTTATTTTCTTGTAATCCAGTTGTTAGTCACCTGATCCTCCTGTTTGAGGTTCAAAAAAAGACCGAAATTAATCTAAAACAATATAGATTAAGTGAATATGCAAGTCAATTTATTATCTTTTTCGGGATTAAATGCTTGCGAGATACGGTTGCTATTCCCTTGAATTGCGGAGTTGTGATAACTTACCATGAGTGCCACTTAAGAATCAAATAATTTTCTTGCAGATTGCATTTGTATATCACAAATTTTAAAGCGTTTCAATTTGTTACATGGATAACAGAATGTGTCGTCTGAAATTAGCTGGTATTTACAATCCCAACAGCATGTTTTAATATTCTGGCGATTTTATCTGATATTTTGTGGCTCTTTCTCAAACTGAGTGGGTAAGGTATACTGTGGGGAAAAAGAGGAGGTCTTTTTGATGGAAGTTTTGGAGTCACTGTTTGCAAGAGCGCTGAAGCTGGAATCGCCATGGAAGATTACGAAGATAGAGTTTCATGA
>JAUSPN010000062.1 GCA_030656555.1 Candidatus Desulfaltia sp.
GTATAGTTACACTACCCGGGACATAGCCCGCATAACAGGTAGGGCAATCGGTACAATACGTAACGATGTGGCAAGTGGTAAGATAGTTATCGACGACCTGGCTTCGGTAGCTCAATATATAGTCAGATTTTTACAGCAGTAAATGTTCTTTTATAATTTATTACCATCCCAAAGTGGTTCTATGGCAAATCCTCTATGGTATCGGATATGGTCGCCTTGGTTGCGGAACACCTTGAGATTGTGTATCATATTATTTAATGTGTTCCTGTCTTCATGGTGGACGATGTAACCGTCTTTTAATTCAATGTATTCAGCGGCTTTGACTCTTGCGATACGCTGACCCTGACTGCTTTGGATATATGGGTTACCATTACCAGCTTCGAGGAAGGCAAAATAACACGTATAATCGCAGAAGTGGTTTAATTGTCTACGGATACGAGCTTTAGTACGCTTAATCTCTTTACCGCAGGTTGAGCATGATACCGTGATTTTACGCTTAGATGTGTCCACACCAGCTTTATTGAGCAGCTTCCATATCCCGTGACGTGACCTATTGTGCTGCTTAGCCAGTGTTATCATAGGTGTTAGTTGTTCAGTATAGTCTTTGATGATGTTTACTTTTTCTTTAAGTGTTAATTGTCGCATGTTTTACCTCCTTTTTAAGGTTATTTTAATGTAAGATACTACATAATACATGTGTTGTCAACATAAAACTTTGTTAACTGAATATATGTTATCAGATGTTGTTGTGCTGACTATATATATAATTATTAATACTCAAACCCCAGCCCGCTTACAACATCCTCAATATTAAATCCAGTATCTACTGTCTATATTCAGCTTGACACTATATATTATAGAGGGAGAGCAATAGTGTCCGATCGAGTACCCTCCCCCGTATGTGTATATATACCCACCAGACAATATTTCAACCCAGCAAATAAACTACCCCCCCTCTTTTTCTAATCCCAAAAAATTAAAAACTGATTTCCGGTGAAAATTCTTTATTTACTTGACATAAATGAAACAAATTGTATAAAGTGTGGACAAAGCTCTAAAAAACAAAAAAAATTGACAGTTTAAATTATATTCTTTATATAGGAATTTATGTCCCAAAAACCACCGAAGCAACTTAAGTTTGAGCTTTCTACGATTCAAACAGCATATGCAAATTCTTCCGCAATGGTGAATGTTATATATAGTTCCAGGGGGGAGGGTAAGAGCTTTGTAAGCATTGTCAGTATGTTAGTCCATGCTCAACGAAACCAGAAGCCAATTCGATGTGCAATAATAAGAGATACTCACGAAAATATAAAAATCTCCGTAGTAAGAGCTATCCAGGAAATATTCCCTCCCTCTCTTTACACGTTTAAAAACGACTTTAAGCAATTAGTGATAAAATCAGAGCCTCATGTGTTTGTGGATTTGTTTGGTATAGACGATCTTGCTGCGCTTCAAAAACTTCAGGGGCCGGAATATTCTCTTGTGTGGTTAGAAGAACCTGCCCCGATGTCGGACAAAGCAAATGCTGGATTATCGGAAGATGTGTTTAATGCAGCTCTTATAGTTTGTGCTCGTCAAAAAGACACTATTCCACGACTTCAAATTTCTATGAATCCCGCCGATCAAGATCATTGGACATATCGAAGATTTTTTGAAGAGCCTGATGTTGATCCTGGAAACCCATTAATTACAAAGGCTGTTTTCGCCATTCCTTATAGAGATAATCCCCATCTAACAGAACAGGCAAGGCAGGCTGTTAAGATTGCCTATAAAAACGACCCGGCTTCCTATGCAAGATATGTAGAGAATAAATTTGTAGCTATTACTAAAGGCAAGAAAGTCACGCCTGATTATGGTACAGGAGCGTACACTTCTGATCGTCCCTTAGAGCCTGCAATGGGGTTAGAAGGTTTTAGGGCGTACGATGGATGGTTTAATCCCACTCCTTATGACAAAGAAACTGAAGTATTAACATTAAAGGGTTGGAAATATATTCCAGATATTGAACTTGGCGAATTGGTTATGACACTAAATCCTGAGACACAAGAAATGGGATATCAACCAGTTTTAAATAAATTTCATAGAAAATATACTGGAGATATGTATTATTGGAAGGGACAAAATTATAACCTTAGAGTCACAGACTATCATTCAATTCCGAGGCTCAAGTCTGGACAGATTATTTCTAAACCTGCTAAAGACCTTGGTGTTAGAACCACTATGTTAAACAGTGGGATATGGACTGGCATTCAAGTAGATAATTTTATTTTACCACGTCACGATAATCCTCCTTGCCACATTGAGCCAGTAAAAATACCAATGGATGTTTTTGCAGAATTTATGGGAATTTATTTAAGCGAAGGTTCTTCATCTACATACAAGGCATATAAAACAGATGAAAAGCCGTGTCATTATGATACTGTAATTTATCAAAAAGAACGCAAAAAAGAAATAGAAGATGTTTTAAATAGAATGCCGTTCAAGTGGACATGGTTTGAAAATAGTAGAGGAAATGGTTGGAAGGCACATTCTGTCCAATTATATAAATATTTGGTTGGGTTTGGTCTTTCTCATCAAAAATTTATACCAGAAGAAATAAAAATGTTACCATCAGAACAACTTAGATTATTTTTAAAAATGTATTTAATTGGAGATGGATCAGAAGGAAGAACCATTTCTACATCTTCAAAAACAATGGCTAATGATTTACAGGAAATTATACTGAAAGCTGGATGGTCTGCCGCAATAGGAATATTAGATAATATTGGTAGAAAGTTTAATGTTAGGGGAAAAACATACACAACAAGACATTTAAGTTATAGAGTTTATATCTCTTTTGTCAAAACAACAAATTTAGTTAGGAAAAATCTAAAAATAGAAAAAGTTGAAAATGAAGATGTCTATTGTATAGAAGCTCCTAACCATATTATTTATGTTAGAAGAAAGGGTAAGGCACGGTGGTGTGGTAATTGTATATTGGGCCAAATAACACACACCGGCAGGTTAATATTTATAGATACCGTCAAGGGCGATAATATTGACATTCGAACACTCATTGATCAAAAAATACAACCAATGCTTAATTCTCCACGTTGGAAAGGAAAATGTAAATCATGGCGTGACATAGGTGACCGTTCAATGAAAATACCGGACCAAAGCAATATTAATGAGTCGGCAGCTAGGGTTATAGAAAAAGCCTTTGGGACATATTTTGAAGGTGGACCCGCGAGATGGACACATATGAAAATGGGTATCGATCATATTTTTAAGATGAATATAGCAGGAAAACCAGCTTTTATTGTGAATAAAAACAACCGATTACTTGATAAAGCCTTGAGTGGCGCATGGAGTTACAAAGTTGACAGTTCTGGCAATATTATGGGAGATATTCCGCAAAAATCAGAATTGAGCCATGTAGGAGACGCATGGGCAAACGCCGTGAACGTCCTGTTACCGTCCAGAACTAAAGCAATGAATCGGGCTGTGATAGTTCAAATGCAACAAAAGGGCAGGGCGAGAGCGAGCTCATATGCCGTTTAAAATAATCTTGACAAATGATAAATAATAATATATAGGCGGACTTGCAAAAACAAACAATTAATATATTTAATTTCAATTAGTGCTTTAGCAGTTCACATGCCAAAAATAGAAAAATCAGGCTATAAAAGATTTTGGGAATTAAAGGAATACGCAGGAGTTAATCCTGACGGTTCAAAACGAAGTATAGAGGGCTATAGAGATATGGTTACCGGACAATTTCATGCATCTGAAAAAGGATGGTTGGGCGAACCTCCTGAGTTGCCATCAGGAGAAAGAACTCTTAATTTCTCTGATAAATTCAAACAAAACTATGATAAAATATTATGGGGCCTCGTAAATAGCTGACAAACGTTGTCAGAAACTATCAGAAATGGTAGCCAGCTCCGAGACTAAGGACGGGATTAAGCAGACTATTTACTGTCAATTAGGCGTCCTACGTTAGGGATTATTAAAGAACTTCGGAACGTGCTCAATTCCGAACCCTTCAATTCCAACATTGTCGAGAGCAAAATTAACTTTTAGGAGTGCTTAAATGCAAGTGAAAGTTTTTGTAGTAGATGTGGAAGGTAAACTTTGTTTACCGACGCGATCTGCAAGAGCAAGAAGATTGCTTAGGAATGAGAAAGCAAAGGTTTTTCAGGTTGTGCCTTTCACCATTCAGCTTAACAGAGTAATCGACGATCCGGTTGGTACGTTTACCTGCGGCGTAGATGACGGGGCAAAGAAAGTAGGCGTTGCGATTATCAATGAACACACCAAAGAAGTTGCATTTCAAGGTGAAATTGAATTAAGACAGAATGTTAGTAGAAAACTTACACAGCGGGCACAGTACAGAAGAACCAGAAGGACTCGCAACCTCAGATATAGGGCAAGACGTTTTAATAACCGCAAGCAGATGATGCCTGCACCATCTGTTAGGCAAAGGAAAGATTCTATTATTAGATGGTTGAAAGACATGATGAAAAGAATCAATATTGAAAAAGTTGTCATAGAAGAAGGAGCGTTTGACACATCTTCTCTTGCCGCTGGACATAAATTGCATGGTGATGAATTTTCACAAACTGAGAACGAAGGCAAAAATTTCAGGGCTAAGGTTTTATGGCGCGATAAACACAAATGTCAACACTGTGGATCGGAAGATGTTTTGCAGGCTCATCATATCAGACAAAGAAAAGACGGTGGGTCTTCACGAGCAGGGAACGGCTTAACTTTATGCGAGAAATGCCACTCAGATTTACATGCAGGACTATGGCAAGTAAATATCAAACCTAAGTCTTTTCGGTATCCGGCATGGCTAATGGTTGGCAAAACTTATCTCAAAGAGCAATTAAGTTTATTGGGGCTGGAAGTAAAAGTGGTTTACGGTTGGATGACTTCAAGCTGGCGCAAGCAAATTTGTTTAGAGAAAAGCCATACCAATGATGCTATTTCAATGGTTTGTAAAAACTACATGCCTCAGATAAAATCACTATTGTGGTTCATCAAGCCCAAAAGAGCAAAGATTTGGGAAGACAATCCAACAAAGACTTGTATTGAAAAAAACGGTTTCAGACATATGGATATTGTAAAAAGTAAACACAGGACAAGGGGAATAGTGGTAGGTTCAATAAGAAGTTTGAAAGCAAAAGTAATCACACTCAGGACTTCCTTTGATGATAATTTTGCTGTTTCATATAATAAAACCAAATTGATCCAACGGCCAAACGGATTAGTTTACATTTGGTAATTTTTGGCAACAAAAATATGGAGGAGAGATGAATCCTAAAAATTTAAACTATTATGACAGTGTTGCATACGAAGCAAGTGCCGTAATTAAAGCAAGTCCGGGGACTGTGTATTCTATTACGGGATATAATAGCCACAGTTTAGCGTTGTGGTTGCAACTACACGACTTTGCTGTTCTGCCTGCTGATAATGCTATTCCTGCTTTAATTCTTAAAGTTCCAGCAGATTCAAACTTTTTCTATGACTTTGGACAAATTGGCAGGTTTTGCCTGAAGGGAATTGTAGTATGTGGGAGCACAACAGGTCCCACCAAAACACTTGCATCGGCAGCGTTCTGGCTCAACATACAGTATAAATAACACGTTAACATAGTTTTCTTAGAGGATTGCTTGAATATGCCGGCAAAAAGTGTAAAACAAAAACGTTTTCTAAGTATTGCTCTTGCTATTAAAAAAGGCAAGTTATCTAAGAAATATTCGCCGGAAGCTGCAAAAGCAGCAAGGTCGATGTCAGAAAAAGCTCTTTTGCATTATAACAAAACCAAAGAAAAAGGCTTGCCATTGCGCAAAAAAAGGAAAAAGTGAAATGGTGTTTGTTCCAGACCCCGCACGAGATATACAAGACCGCATTCGGCATTTGGCGAAAGACAATCAAGCCACTATGGACGAACAGGAACTTTCACAGAGAGAAGAAGCTGCCGGTAGATATGCTGGAGAAAATGAAAGTCATTTTGTAGATTATTGTGAGGATTGCAGGCGAACTTCAGTAAGCGCAATGATCAATATTAGGAAAATCCAAAAAGAATGCTGGGATGTTTACAACGAAGAACCCCCGCCTAATTATGCAAATAAAGAAAACTGGCAATCTAAAGTAATCGTACCAAAACCATTTGGGGCTGTTCAGTTTGCGATGGGTGTTGTAAGAAAGGCGTTTGCGGCAGAATTTTTATCAATTGAAAATGAACGAAACCAGGATGTCGCAGATTTTTGGGAAAAATTAATAAAACACCAACTAAACAAACAGCATGGAAACTTTCCGATTCAATTTACAGA
This sequence comes from Candidatus Desulfaltia sp., assembly GCA_030656555.1. Taxonomy (GTDB): domain Bacteria; phylum Desulfobacterota; class Desulfobacteria; order Desulfobacterales; family ETH-SRB1; genus Desulfaltia. The sequence goes on from JAUSPN010000062.1 coordinate 6,321, forward strand.
CGCAAGTGGAATGGCTTTTGCAGTCGGTCAGTCTCTTGAAATGATTCCAGTATGGCGGCCTGGTCTTGGATTGAGATTTGTTCTTGTAGAGCCGTGGAAAATTCATCGAGATCCTGATACTTCCAGCAGGCAAGCTCAAAGCGGAATGTATTGGATACATCAAGAATATCTTGATTTTCACGTTCTCAAAGAAGCTGAAAAAACAGGTCGATATATAAATGTTGATATGGTCAAAGACTTTGTAAGTTCAAAAGACTCTAATCTGACAAAAGAAGAAATAGCCCGCAAAAAAAATATGATCTGGCAAAGGTCTCAATTTAGAACATCTGTGTTGACGTCAGAATTTTGGGGTATGATTCTTGACAGTAAGGGAGAGCTTTTATTGCCGTCGGCTACATATACAGTAGCTGGAAATCACGTCATAAGCCTTCCAAAAAAATCACCATACAGGACATTAAGATGGCCTGGAATTTCGTTTAGCCCATTACCTCAATTCCTTCGATTTGAAGGCAGGGGGCTTCTTCAGGGTATCAGGAGTATATGGTATTGGATGTGTTCTTTAATGTCTTTACATTCTGATTCTTTAAACTGGGTTGTTAATCCACCGAAAGAAATAAATATATCTGCTTTAGTTGATCAGGATGATATAGACGACTATCCTGGCAAGACTTATCTTGTAAGAGACACAATATCAGGTCAGCAAGTAGTTAGAACAGTTGATAGAAAGAATATCACAAATGAAGTTTTGGCTAACTTGAATTATGGAGATCAGCATTTTCAAGAAGGGTCGTTTGTTACTGCTTTGGTTCAAGGTCTTCCTGGCTGGAGAGCGGAAGTAACGGCGCGGGAACAGGCACAGAATTTAGAGCAAGCCATGAATGTTTTTGGCCTTATGGGGCAAAACCTTGAAGATGGAGCAATCCAGGTTGTAAATGCTGCTGCTGAAACAATCGAAATCAATGCGGGTTCAGATGCTCTTTTAGAAGTTTTTCCAGAGAATATAGTCGAAGCTTTGATTAATCCTGAGAGCTTAACTGGAATCGAGATGCCTAAGCTTAGCGGTTCTTTTCATATAAGTGGTGTTTCGGCTATTATGAAAGATGCTGAGATTTTAAAAGCTATTACCGAAATGATTCTACCTTTAATGGGGAGCCCTTCGTTTGTGCCTTATTTAAACCCGTACAATATTATAAAATCAATAGAGAGACGTACCAATCTACAAGATGAGGGTATTGTAGTCAAAGAGGAAGAAGCCGGAGCGATACAAAAAAAACAAGAGGTTGATATATAGTAAATCTTTCACTAACAATTCTTAATGGAATCTAACAAATGCTACTTGGGCAAAAAATAGAAATAAGACCAAATGCCAAACAAGAGGAATATTTCCTCAAGTCTGTTGGAATAAAAAGATTTGTCTGGAACAATTGTCTATCTGAATGGAGCGATGCCTATAAACGAGGCTATAAACCAGACGAAATATATATCCAGTTCTTTTATAAATGCCTGCGAGAGCGTAATACTTGGATTGACGAAGTATCAGCAAGGATAGGCCGAGGTGCAGTTGATGATTTGCTGTTAGCATTTCAGAGATTCTTTAAGAAGCAATCAGAATATCCTAAATTTAAGAAGCGTGGTGTGCATGATAGCTTTTCAATACGAGAAAAAGAAAAGTTCAGTATTAATGGCCGGAAGCTCAAAATTGAGAAATTAAAAACAAAGATCAATATGCGTCAGAAACCAAGATTTGAAGGTATCCAAAAGCAAATAACAATAAGCTGTAAGGGCGGCAAATGGTTTGCTTCTATTTTAACAGATACAAGCAAAAATCCTTTTATTGATAAAGTTCCTGCTGAAAACCAAGGCGGGGTCGGAATCGACATGGGGATAAAACATTTTGCCGCCCTATCAGATGGAACAATTTACGAGGCTAACCAACCACTTAAAAAGAAGTTGAAAAAACTGGCAAAACTGCAAAGAAGTTTAGCTCGAAAGCAAAGATTGAGTAACAGATGGCATAAGGTTAAGGAAAAAATAGCGAAACTCTATTATTACATCACCTGTAAGCGACAGGCTGTTTTGCATGAATTCACAGATTACATTACCAAGACTTACAAATTGATTGTAATTGAAGACTTGAACATATCAGGTATGTCTAAGAATCATCATCTTACAAGAGCTATTCTCGATGTTGGAATGTCGGAGCTTCGTAGACAGCTTGAGTATAAGTCTAAATTTCGTGGTTGTGAATTGGTAATAGCTGATCGCTGGTTTGCTTCCTCAAAGATTTGTTCACAATGTGGATTAAAGAAAGATGTTTTAAGTTTGGCGGAAAGAACATTTATCTGTTCAAATGGCTGCATATCTCTTAGTCGAGATAAAAACGCTGCCAAGAATTTGTTAAACTATGGTCGCGACTGGATTGAGCGAGACCAAAAACGGATGCCGGAGTTGAGCAAATGTGCTTGATGTTGATGGCGTCAATAAAGTCAATTGTTAATGTTTGTTAACTTTTTACAATCGGTGACAACTGAAGAGATTGAAACGGAGGAACAGTAGTGGAGTTTGGTGGTGCAGACGTTGATATAGAAACAGGAGAACCTATATCTATTATACAAAAAATTCGTGAAGTAAAAAGAGCAGAGCGGATAATTTCAGAATATCAAGAACTTGTCAACGACCTATCCGGTGACGGTGGGGCGATATTAAAAACCATCGCTGGTTTGTTTGCAAATAGAATAAATGAAATCATTAGAATCGACCCTGAATGTAAGGCGTATCAGGTAATTTTTGATGATTTAAAAATAAAGATTAATGTTGGCAAAGCACTGACTAAAATAAAGTTAACCGAGCTTGAAAAAGCTCAAATCCAGTCTCTCTAAATGGCGGGATTCGCTGTTGTAGCCCCTAAAAGGATAGAGAATTCACTGATGGAGGAAGAATAAAATGGAAGAATCTACAGAACCAATAACAGTCGAAGCTGCAATGAAGGAGAGTGTGTCGGTCTTTGAAGGGCATCCAGCGGAAGAATCGGGCGAGGACGATGAGAAAATTAAAAAGCCCGTCGAGACAAAGGAAGAACCGGAAAAGCCTGAAGAAAGAAAACCTGCGTTTGAGTATGTGTCACAAGAAGCTGCCGAAAAAGCAGTTAAAGACACCAAAACTTTTATGCACAAAAAAGCCGACGAAGCTAAACGTGAGCGTGAACGGGCTGAAGATTTACAAAGCCAGTTAAATGATGCGCTCGTTAAAATTACAACCAAAGCGGTGGAGTCTGAACCTGCGAAACCAACCAGCGCAGACCGAATGAAAGTCTTGTTAGAAAAGGTCAATACACTTGATCCTGAAGACGAAGAATATCATTTAAAAGTCGCTGAGATTTGGGGACAGCGTGAAGATGAAATACAGGCTAATATTGATACCAGAGTTAAAGAAGCTTTAGATAGTTATGATAAGAAAGTAAGGGAAGAACAATCTAAAGTTAACGATGAACTCTCTATGCAAAAGAAAATTGTATCTGATGCTGAAATTGCCGGAAAGAAAGCTGGTCTTGATATGAAAGATGGATCAGATGATTCAGAATTATTCTGGGCGTTCGCAGACAGAGCCCCAGCAGGCACTATCGAAGACCAGATTAAATGGACTGTAGATAAAATTAAAGGATTTAAAACTGCTATTGTCGTTCCGCTTTTAAAAGCAGGAGATAAGGCAAAAACAATTCAAGAACAAAACATTGTGCTTGAACGTGGAGGGGATAAACCAACAGAGAAAGTCGTTCCTGAGTCTCCGCTTGGATTAGCTACAGCGTTCACACAGATTCAACGTAGAATATAAGGAGAAATAATTATGACAGCTCATAATTGGACGTTTGATGCTGATATTGGCGTATATAAAAATCATTTTATCAGCAATCAGCTTTTATTAAAATCCCTTGGAGAATGCAAGGTTGCTCCGTTTGCAAGATCAATTCCTGGGGTAGGTGCGTTTAAGAAAAAAGGGGAGACAGTTAACATCCCTCATTTAAAGGAATTGCCCGATCCGACCTCTGCACAGCTTAGTGAGGATACCAAAATTCCTATCGACAAACTGGAATTAGGTAATCGAGCAATTACCCTGGTGGAATGGGGGCGCGGTGTAGAATATACAAACCTTGCTCAACAGTTCGGTAAGTTTGACCCTGCGGATTATCTTCAAAAAGCTCTTATGAGACAAATGGACAGGGCTTTAGACACGGCTTGTGCAGATGCTTTTAAGTCACCTGACGTTAAAGTGATTTTCATTCCTACAAGTCTCACAGGCGGAGTATTTGACACAGATGGCACTCCAAGCACAACCGCTCTTGTAAACCTTACTTTCGATCACATGGGTGTGCTTGCTGATTATCTGGCTGGTGATATTCATTGTCCTCCTTTTGAGGGTGATGATTATATCATGCTCTCTTGCCGGAAAAATCTGAGAGGCTTGAAGCAAGATACCTTATGGCAACAAGTTCATATGTATCTTCAAAAAGGTGATCTGTTTTTCAAGGGCGAAACCGGAAAGGCAGAAAACATCCGATGCGTTCAAGTAGATCGTGAAGCAGCTTTCGCTAATAGTGCTTCGGCTGCATGTACTGTAATGGGTGAAGCAGTTGTCTTTGGAGACCAGGCAGTGGGATATATTGAAACTGAATCACCACAGCTTTATGCTGATCCGAATTTTCAATCGGATTTCGGTCGCCAAAAAGCTATAGCCTGGCGGGGAATTTATGTTTATTCTTCGATTTGGAGTTCAAGCAATGACGGTGAAGCGAAAATCATAAGGATTGGCAGCGCATAAATAAAGGCTTACCGGCGACGGTAAAAAAACAAAACTCTCGGAATACAGGGTGACTGTGTTTCGACAACACTGTGACGGGTGACGTCACGGGAAGAGGAGAATTAAAATGAGCGGATACAATACAGGTCCAAGAGTAGCATTAACAGGAAGATATAAAGACGCAGCCGCTGAATTTGGAGGGATAGACTTTTCGGTAGCTAATGTTGGGGATAATGTTTTCTTTAACATTCCCTTTAAGTGCCGAGTCGTTTATGCCGGTGTGATTGTTACAACCATAATAGGTGGCGATGCTGTTGTGAAATTTGACAGACGGCATACAGCCGGTGCAGACGGTGAAAGTCGTACAGATGGAACTATTGCAAACATCACATTGCCCGATACCACGGCAGTTGGCCAGGTTATTTACGACAAAGCTGCACAGGGGTCTTTAACCGAAGAAGCGGCAGCTCTTTTAGTCACAGCCGCAACATGCCAGGCAGGAGGTGGATTCTGGCGTAATGGTGAGTGCCAGAATTATCCTTACGGATATTTAGAACCAGGCATGGAAGTTGTAGTGCAGAGTATATCCGGGACCACCGGAAAAGGGCAGCCTATTCTTATTGTGGATATGTGCGAAGAGACAATGGGAAATTTAGCAGCAATGGTGGAAACAGCGTAAACCGATGGGGGTCTTTTTTAGGCCCCCTTAACAACGAATGAATCTTAACGCTATATCATAGCAAAATAAAGGAGATTAAATTATGGCAGCTTTTACTTCAAGTGACGTAACAATAAGCTTAGACCCCCGTGATCGACACATTCTGGGCAAAATCAAAATGGCCAAATGCTCAATAGCTTTTGGCAATGGGGTCTTAACTTATACAACAGGTGGTGTACCAATGCCAGCTATTGGCTTATTTGGCATGAACAAGGAAGTTATTGGTATGAATTGGTTGGAAGGCATGGGGAATAGTGCAAATGGTTTTATTTATAAATATGATGTTACCAACCGCAAGATACTTATTTATTATGCTGACTATGATGCCGTTGCTGATGGGCCGTTGATTGAGTTACCTAACGGGAATGCTCCCGCCGCTGCTACACTTATTGCTGCGGTTTGGGGAAAATAACAACAAGGGGAGGCTTAAAAAATCTCTCATCAACAAAGGAGGTTTTATGCAAGTAATAAAAACTAAACACTTTGGCCCCATTTCTTTTATAAAAACTTGGGTATCGAGCGACGGAAGGCATATAGGTAAACTTGCAAAAGGTGGATACGCTCATTTATCCGGTTCACCCGTCACTGCAAAAAAAGACTTGTCTGATTTAATTCCAAGCGGTCAGGATAAACAAGACGCTCTTGAGTGGTTTGACCATAAAGATGAAGTACCGCCCAAAATGGAGATGAAAAGGATTACACTTACGCCCGATGGTGGATATGAGTGGGAAGACGGATCGGAAATAACCGACGCCGCTGATATTTACAATACGCTTCCAAAGGGTGTTCAGTTGGAAGCTGTGTTGAACTGGTTTACAAGAAAACAATCAGTGGAAAAAGGCAAAGCTAAGATGGAACGTTCAGCCGAACAGAAAACTACCGACAGGCTTAAAAGAGAGCAGCAAGAACAGATAGCTCTTGCCCATAGCCAAAAGACAAAGGCGGCATAGTGGCAGATACGGTACGATTTTGTCCTAATTGCAAGCTTGTTTATAAACCCGATAACAGAACACACATTGAACCGGAGGAGTTTTGTCCCCGTTGTAGTCACAAACTCGTCCCTGATAGCGAGGAGACTGAAGATGGCCAAAGCGATTGAGCAACCCACTGAATATATTCCAACCGTTACTTTCTACTTTAATAAGGACAAGAAATCTGCCAAAGAGCCTGAGAATTTTGACGATTTACAGATTGATGGAAATGCTAAGGTAACGGTTTCTGGAAAAGTGACAAGTATCCGCCATGATTCAAATAGCAAGTCCTTTGAAATTACCATTGACAGAGTTAAACTGATTCTTCCCGATTCAAAGCCGATGGGAGTAAGTGAAGGATTATCTAAGATTCAGGAGGCAAGGAAGACATGAATCTCGGCGAGTTAGAAACAGAATTAACACTATACATTCAAGATGATAGTCTTGCGGCTAATTTTAAAACCTGGATTAACAACGCTGTATATGAAATAGCTAATGATTTTTTTCTTCCTGCTCTCCGACTCAACGAACCTGTAGGTTTAATAGTTACAAAATCAAACTGGCTTTATGACCTTCCTGCCACCTATATGAAAAAGGTATTCAAGTGTTACGATTCAAACTGGAATAAAGCCACTCTGAAAAGAAGCTTGGACGACCTCGATGAACTCGATATTGACCACGATGATATTGGAGATCATGTAACGCACATTGCCACAAGAGACACTAAAATTGGCATATATCCTATGGCGGGGGAAACGATTAAATTATGGTTTTATAAAAAACCTACAGCCCTTGTTCATAATTTAGATGAACTTGTTTGTATTCCAGCACAATATCATTCACGAGTAGTCATAAGCAAGATAATAATTAAAGCGTATCATTTACTTATGGATTTAAGTTCTCAGCCGCCGCACCAGAGTCTTCAATGGTGGATTGCCAATTATAGCGCTGGTTTATATGGTAGTCCAGGTGGGGACATTGGAATGCTCAACTGCTTCGCAAGAGATAAGAAAATAAAACGTACAGGTGGTCGAGACCCGATGCCGTGATTAAAGTTGCCAAGGTAGAGTTTTATGTCAAGGAATATTAAAATCTATAGTGGGAGTAGCGGGTTAAACACAAAACTTGATCCTGCAAGAATAAAGTTTGATTCACGAACTGGTGTTTCTGATCTTACTGCCTGCATGAACTGTGATATAGACGATTCAGGCCGTATCTCAAGACGTGGGGGTTATGCAACCACAGCTCGAACAGAATCTTGGGAAAACTTGTTTGGTTGTGGAAATTATGGGCTTGGTACGAAAGGTAATGCGCTTTGTGTAATTGAATCTGATATGTCTTATACGGCACTTCGTAATGTAACCACTGGAGCGAAAATGTCTTGGGTTCGTGATACAGATGGTACACAAGATATTATATATTATTGCAATAATTACGAAAAAGGCAGGGTGATAAACAAAGTAAGTTATTCCTGGCCACTTATAGTCCCTGTCGGGGTTGTTACTATAAAGGAGTTTTTTGAAGCTCCCATAGGACATATTTTAAGTATAAGAAATGGCAGGATGTTTATAGCACAGAATAATATTCTCTGGTACTCTGAACCTAACACCTACTATGCTTATAGATTAGGGGCTAATTTCTTTGGCTTTTCGAGTCGTTTGAGAATGATTCAAGCGGTATCATCGACTCAAGAAGGTAAAGGCGGTCTTTGGATATCAGATAGCGAGAGTATCTATTGGTTTGGTGGAAATATTATGCCTACTGCACGAGAAATGCCGTTACAGGTTAAAGTTGCAGACTATCCGGCAATTGAGAATACTGCTGTAAAACTTCCTGGCTCACGTGTAGGCGAAGGCCTTCAGGGAGAGGTTGTAGTATTCACGACACCAAAAGGTATTATCATTGGCGATTCTAATGGGAATCTTCTAAATATCACAGAAAGGAAGGTTGACTTGCCAAATGGGCTTACAGGTGCAGGTTTGTATAAAGATGGAAAATATATTGTGACAATAAATTAAACAAAGGAGAGAAAAAATGTTCAAGCTGTCAACAAATTTACGCAATAGCCTTATGGGCAAGCAAGATACGATCACTGCAATTACATTGTCTGCTGATGGAACGACGGGCGAGTATTTTATTTTAGATTCTGGCAACGGTCTTTTTACGGCTGGATTCAGGCCTGGTGATACAATTACTATATCAGGGTTTACCGGCGTTCCCGCTAACAATCAGATTACCACAGTTACAAAGGTCTGGTCAGACGGTTCTAAAATGCAGATTGCAGGAGCGCTGGTAGATGATTCAGCTGGTGAATCGGTAACTATCACATCGTGTGCAAAAACATTTAAAGACATATTCAGAAATGGTGTAATACGTGTTTATTCAGGCACAGAACCAGCCGACGCAGATGCCGATGAAGGCG
>JAUSPN010000015.1 GCA_030656555.1 Candidatus Desulfaltia sp.
GCTTTTTAAAAACGCACTTCCTGCCCCTTGTTCAAAAAAAGATATTTCCTTATATACAGAATATGCAGATACACCGGGCTTGTCCAACAACCGGATAAGATTGTGGTTCGCTGCGCTCACACAATCTATCCTTATTCGTTATGCTTTTTGATTAATTTCATCCCGCTGGTAATGCAATACATTGTTACTATCTTCTCTGACAAATTTCATTCCAGAATACTCTGCTATTCTGGATGAAGCGTCATTCCCTTTTTTTACTTCAGCGCGTATTGGCTCGTTAATTTTGTTTGCAAGCAAGCTAACCATCCTTTTTCCTATACCTTTGCCTCTAGCTTCTGGTGAGACAGTCCAAGACAATTCGTAGACGCTATCGGCATAATCAGCCCTAACCGTACCTACAGCAACTCCGTTTTCTTCTGTTACAAACAACTGTCTGTTCTTGTTTTCTAAAGTGGCTTTTAGCCATCCAATATGTTTATCTAGTTTTACTTCTTCAGTAGTATGACTTGCCATTCGCGTATCTATATCATTGCGCCACTTGAAAAGCATTTCTGCATCTTCTATTGTGGCAGGCCGTAATGAAAGATGTTCTGTTCTGTTCTGTTCTGTTCTGTTGATCATGATTTATTCCATTGTTCATTTGTCAAGTCTTTTTTCGATTTTCATTTTTTTGAGCATAACATTATTATTATCAGGTCAATTTGCCCTGATAATATGATATTGCCCGGGTTTTCGGGCGAATTTGCCCTGTGTCAATATCAGTCTTGATTTAAAATATAGTTGGTATATAATCACTTTAAAAACGCAAAATAAGCATCAGTATTTAGAGGAATTTATTCGAAATAAAACTATTTTATCATGAGCATGTCAACACAAAAAGAGCGCAAACTAATGGACAAGGTTCAGGATGTAATGCGGCTGCATCACTACTCAATTCACACTGAAAGAACTTATTGCAACTGGATAAAACGATATGTGTTGTTTCATAAAATGAAATCCCGAGAGGATCTGACGGATGGGGAACACAAGATCGAGTTGTTTTTAACGGATCTTGCCGTAAATAAAAATGTATCTCCGGCAACGCAGAATCAGGCGCTTAATGCCTTGGTATTTTTATATAAAAAGGTATTAAAAGATCCTTTGGAAAAGCAAATCAATTCAATCCGTGCACCCAAAAAATTAAATATTCCCGTGGTAATGACCCGGGAAGAAACCGCTAAAGTCATATCTCTGATAGAAGGTACGTCCCAGTTGGCGGTAAAACTGATATATGGAAGCGGGCTGCGAATTTCAGAAGCCATCCGGTTGCGTGTGCAGGACATAGATCAAAAAATGAAAATCGTTACGGTACGCTCCGGAAAAGGAAATAAAGACAGGGTAACGACATTTCCGGCATCGGTCATTCCTTTTCTGCAAAACCACCTGACTAAAGTAAAAGCGTTGCATGAAAATGATTTGTCAAAGGGATACGGTGAAGTATATTTGCCAAATGCACTTTCGCGCAAATATCGAAATGCGGTAACCGAATGGGGGTGGCAATATGTTTTTCCCGCATCCACATTGTCCACGGATCCGCGCAGCGGGATTGTGCGACGGCATCATATCGATCCAAGTGTTATTAATAAAACCATCAAATCAGCCGTACGGAAGGCACGCCTGAACAAACGAATCAGTGCTCATACATTCCGTCACAGTTTTGCAACCCACCTGCTGCAAAAGGGCACGGACATCCGAACCATTCAGGCACTGTTGGGGCATAATGACGTTTCCACCACCATGATTTACACCCATGTCCTTCAGCAGGGTGGACAAGGCGTGATAAGCCCTCTTGATGACCTTGATATCTGAAAGTTGCTCAAGGTTTCTTAAATGGTTGTAAAAAAAACAGGGCAGGGGGCTTTAGGGGTGCGTTGTTGACTATGTTGATCTGCTATTTCCGGTTTTACTGATAATTTCTTAATCAGGTCCTTATTATAATTATAAAAAAACTGATTCGTATAAGTGTTTATTTGACAGAAAAAATCTTGTTAAGACAATTTCTTATTCATTAAACAGGGTTTTTTGTTCAGGCGATAGTTGTGTGTCTGCTGTATTTCCCAGCTTTTCTATTTCTTCCGGGGTGGGAAGCTCTTTAAGATCCTTTAAATCAAACATTTCCAGAAACTGCCTGGTGGTTGCATAAATCAAAGGGCGGCCTGGCATTTCCTTGCGTCCCAGAATCCTTATGAGCTTTCGTTCAAGCAGGGTGCGAAGAATTCCCCCGCAATCAACTCCTCTTATATTTTCAACATCACTTCTTATAACCGGCTGTTTATAGGCAACGATTGCAAGCGTTTCCAGGGCGGGCCTGCTTATGCGGACCGATTTTGTCCTGATTAAGAGTTTGATCCATTTTGTATATTCAGGTCTTGTGCGAATTTGATAACCACCCGCGACTTCGTGCAGATAAAATCCGCCTTTACGGGCTTCATATTCATCTGAAAGAGCCGAAAGAGCATCCTTTATTTCTTTTGTATCATTTAAGGCAAGCACACTCTTAATCCGGTCTATTGTAAGCGAAGAACCGGAAACAAAAAGCAGGGCCTCGATAATGTTTTTAATATTTTCCATCATAAATAAAAAAGCCTGATAATGCCTGTATGAACATGCTGAACAATACGAATAAGGCTGAGCTTAACCATTTCAAGGATTGCAAGAAAGGTCAATATAATCTCACTTTTGTTGGCATCTGAAGAAAACAGCTCGCCAAAGGTCATTGATTTTTGCTTTTCAAGTAAATCCACTATATGAGTGATTTTGTCTTTTATAGAGATTTTGTCTGCGGTCAGATCCAATATTTGATCATCGGAAGTATTTTCAAGTATTTTTTTAAATGCATCGATAAGTTCAAACAGGCCGACATTAATGATTTCATCTTCACCGTCTTTTGAATAATCTTCTTTATCAATAGTTCTGGCAAAAGTATCTTCACCTAAAATGCTTCTTTTGCTTAAATGTTCGGCAGCCGATTTTGCCTGCAGGTATTCAAGCAGGGGTCTTGCGATCTCCATGCGGGGATCATCCTCGGGGTCTTCATTTTCATGAACAGGCAAAAGCATCTTCGACTTTATATTGGTCAAAGTGGCTGCCATGACAAGAAAGTCTCCGGCAAAGTCTATGTCCATCGACTTCATCCATTCCAGGTATTTCAGGTACTGGTCGGTTATTAAGGCTATTGGAATATCATAAATATCCACCTCGTTTTTTTTTATAAGGTAAATTAAAAGGTCCATCGGACCTTCAAAAACACCATCAAGTTGTACCTTATAGATTTCGTCTAACATAATAATTAGTCCGTAAATATTGATGAATTATTTAATCAGATATTTTCATTGCAGACCTGACTTCTTTCATGGTCTGCCGCGCTATATTTCTTGCCTTGTCGCATCCGTTTACTATAATCTCGTCAACGAGTTCAGGCCGGGACTCATAATGTTCTCTTTTATCTCTAATAGGTTCAAGAGCTTTTATGAGATTTTGAGCCATTATCTTTTTGCATTCAACACATCCTATTTGCGCCAAGAGGCATTCGTTGTTTATTTTTTTTACAGTTTCGCTGTCGCTATATTGTTTGTGAAAGTCAAAAACATTGCATATATCGGGATTGCCGGCGTCGGTTTTTCTGGCCCGTTGAGGATCGGTAATCATGCCTGCGACCTTGGAAGCTATAATATCCGGCTTGTCTGATAAGTATATGGCATTATTGTAACTTTTGCTCATTTTGCGGCGATCTGCTCCAAGTATTTTAGGTGTTTTGGTTAAGATTGCCTGGGGCTCTGGAAATACTTTTTCATAGAAGCTGTTAAATCGCCGGGCAATCTCACGTGTAATTTCTACATGCGGAACCTGGTCAATCCCCACAGGCACACCGTCAGCTTTGTACATAATTATATCCGCAGCCTGAAGAACAGGGTAGGCTAAAAACCCGAGCGTGGAAAGATCCTTATCGCTAATCTGGGCAATCTGTTCCTTATAGGTTGGATTCCGCTCAAGCCAGGGAACAGGAGTTATCATTGAAAGGATAAGAAACAGTTCCGCATGTTCCTTAATATGCGATTGAACAAAGAATGTGCTTTTTTCAGGTGAAAGGCCGACGCTAAGCCAGTCTATCATCATATTGTGGACATATTCTGAAATTGAACTTGTATCTTCATAATTGCTGGTTAAGGCATGCCAGTCCGCGATGAAGAAAAAGCAGTCATACTGGTTTTGCATTTCTACCCAGTTTGCAAGAGCGCCGTGCAGATTGCCGAGATGAAGCGGACCTGTAGGGCGCATTCCGCTTAAAATCCGTTTTTTTCTATTCATTGAAAAGCTCCTATTAGTACCAGAAACAGACGCAACCCATCGTTTCCAAGCAATAACTTCATTAATTGGGGGATAAAGGCAAATAAGCTGCTTAGTGAATTTGAAACAAGCAAGAACATTATTATTATAATGCCGAAACGTTCAAGACGCGCAAACTGCTGTCTTAAATGAATCGGCAGAAACATGGCAAGCACCCGACTTCCGTCTAAAGGTGGAACCGGCAGCATGTTGAAGACCGCCAGAACAATATTTATCATCACGCTGTAGCCGAGCAGAAGAAAGACTTCCATTATGAAAGGCCTGAAAAGATCATTATATTGAAACAGATCAAGACTGAGCAGGATTCGAAACAATATCCCGCAAATAATCGCGAAACCTAAATTTGCCAAGACTCCGGCAGATGAGACATAAATTGTTCCTTTGCGATAATCACGAAGCCTTCCAAAATTAACCGGAACCGGCTTTGCATAACCGAATATGAATGGTGAAGAAAACAGCAACAGCATAGCCGGCATGAGAAAGGAACCGACAAAGTCAAGATGTTTTATCGGGTTTAAAGTCAGCCTTCCAGCTAACAAGGCTGTATTGTCTCCCATCCTGTATGCTACATATCCGTGCGCAACTTCATGGATGGTTACCGCGAAAAGCAGTGTCGCTATCTTAATAATCAGTTGGTTTAAATCAAAATTTTGAAACATAATTGCGCGCGAATATAAGTTCGTCGTTTGCTGTTTTGAAGTCGCCGTCTAATTTTGCATATAAAGCAGCCTCAAGGATTTCCCCGAATATAGGTCCCGGCTTAAAACCCATCTTTATTAACTGCTTGCCTGTGATAGAAGTAGTAACATATCTTAACCTTGTAAAGTATCGAGATATGGATTTTTTTATCCTTTTTTGCTTTGTTACAGCCATCATATATAAGATCAGCTCTGTCTTAAAACCATAAATTTGCTTGTAAAGAAAACTGTCTTTAACTGATACGGTTCGTTCCAGCGCAAGAAGACATTTTTCGGCCTGAAAACGTTCTTTGCAAATAATGGTTTTGTGTTGTGGCGAAAGTTCAAACCGCGCGCAGATTTCATCTGATGTTTTATCGTCACAATGCCTGACAAGCGCCAGAAAATAAACGATCCACTTCATATATAAATCTTCCAGAAAAAGCAAGTCATGCCATGACAATACTTTTTTAACGGAATTTAATAATGAAACAAGGTCTTCATTAATCTTTATTGAAGGATGAATTGCCTTAAGTAAATTATAATCATAAAGCCCCTTAACTGCAGGCACTGGATTTTCTTCTTCAAGAATCTGACGCAGTTCATTAAATACCCTCAGTCCGCTGAGCCGCTTGAAAAAACCCATTTTTATTGCATTGTTAATAAGCCCTGAAGTTAGTTTCCCTATTGTGAAACCAAAACGCTGCTCAAATCTTATTGCGCGGAATGCCCGGGTCGGGTCCTCAACAAAACTCAAATTATGAAGCGCCCTGATACTTTTCCGTTTTATATCCCTTTGCGCTCCGAAAAAATCTATCAACACGCCGAATCTATTGTGATTAATATGAATTGCCAGAGTATTGACAGTAAAGTCTCTTCGAAATAAATCTAACTTTATTGAGCTCATTTCAACTGTAGGAAGCGCGGCAGGAAACTTGTAATATTCGATTCTGGCGGAAGCCACATCAATTTTAAAACCGTCAGGAAAGATTATAACCGCTGTGCCGAATTTTTCATGCTCATGAATACGCGCATTGAATTTTTCAGCATATTTTTTAGCAAAGGCTATGCCGTCACCCTCTATGACGATATCTATGTCCTCGTTTGGTCTATACAAAAACAGATCGCGAACAAATCCGCCTACAACGTAAGCTCTATAACCGAGTTCACTCGCTGTTTCACCCGATGTTTTCAATATGTTCATCAAACGCTCAGAAAGACGTTCATTCATAAATTTTACAACATTTCTTGTCCTGGCGTGAACCTTCTCGGTTTGCCGGTCTAATGAGTCTGCAGCTGAGTCTTGTGCCTGCCGAACAAGGGCGTTTAATAAATCAGTGCGTGTAATAACACCTTTGATAACATCATCATCCACAACAGGTAGAAGGCGTTGCTTGTTTTCGATTATTTTTTTCTGAATTTCAGAAAGATCAGCATCAGATCCGACAACCGACATCTCTGTTGTCATATATTCCTTTACCTCAACATAATCCAGTTTATGATAAAGGGCTTTCTCAATTATCTGGCGTGATATAAAACCGACAAGCCCGCTCTTACCATCTTTATCTCCGGATTTATTGGTAACTAAAAGCGCATTTACGTTATAACGCGTCAGAAAATCGTTGGCATCCTTACAGGAAATATCAGATCCTATCATAATCGGAGGAGAAGACATAAGATCCTTTGCCCATTTCTTAGGCTTAATGTTTTTATAAAGCTCCTCAATTAATTCATGTTCGGTCTGTGCCAGGGTTTTATCCTTGATTGTAGCGGAAGCCGCAAAAGGATGCCCTCCTCCTCCAAAAGGTGTAAGTATGGTGCCAACATCAACCTCCGGCATTCTGCTTCGCGCAACAATGTAAACCTTCTTTCCCATGAGTGCCAAGGCAAACATTACGCTGATGTTTTCCATCTTAACCATTTTATGTACAACAAAGGAAAAATCGGGCCAATAATCGTCGGTAGTTACACATGTCGTTACAACGTCGATGCCGTTGATATCGTGATGCATTGCCGCCTGAATCATATCGTTTAAAAGACCGACCTGTTCGGCGCTTATCTCTCTATCAATCATATTTGATATAACATCCAGATTTGCTCCCTTTGAAACCAGAAATGCGGCAGCAACAAAATCGGTTTCAGTGGTGGAAGAAAAAGTAAAAGAACCTGTATCTTCATATATTCCGAGGCACAATATGGTTGCTTCATCAGGAGATAAGCGGATCCTTTTTTTCTTGATAATTTCGGTGAGGATGGACACAGTTGCCCCTGTTAAGCGATTAACCTCGTAATTTCCTTTAATATCATTTGCCATGGCTGGATGATGATCATAGATATGTACTTCTAAATCAGATTGTTTCAAAATAGATGCAAATTTTCCGATTCTGCTTGTCTGTTTTGTGTCGACAAGAACGAGCTTTTTGATGTTTGAAAAGTCGATATCCTTTATATCCGCCATATTAAAGAGATATGCCATCGACTTTATGAAAAAATTTCTTAGATTTTTCTCGGATGAGCCCGGGAAAACAACAACAGAACCCCGGTATAGCTTCTGAGCGGCAAGCATGGATGCCAATGCATCAAAATCAGCATTAATATGAGTGGTTATTACGGTAAGCTTTTTATCGTCTGTTTTTGCTACCATCAAGTCCTGTCTTGGATAAGTGTTGTCAAATATTG
This sequence comes from Candidatus Desulfaltia sp., assembly GCA_030656555.1. Taxonomy (GTDB): domain Bacteria; phylum Desulfobacterota; class Desulfobacteria; order Desulfobacterales; family ETH-SRB1; genus Desulfaltia. Next base: position 7,743 of record JAUSPN010000015.1, read on the forward strand.
CGCATATCATTTTTAAAAAAAATAATTGTAACCGTTCACGGTTGTCGGTTCACAGTTCACAGTTTATTCAATGAACCATGTAACGATTGAAGTATTTTGGATATTGATTTCAACTCTTGAATCGCAAAAGTGAGCGCATTCCCAGCTGCTTGCGGCGGGGTTAGCGAGCGAATCCAAAAATGGCAAACTTCCTTACGGTCGAAGATTCCCCGCTGCTTGCGGCGGGGAGCTTCAATTAATTCTTTCGCATCTAAATCAGAAAACATATTAACCTCTCGTGAAATATAAATCTGTGTTTTCAGCTCCAAAGCCGATCCTTGTGCAATCTGTCTTTTTCAACCGTGAACCGATAACTGTAAACCGTAAACGCTTACAAGTAATTATAACATATAGACCGGTTTATCAAGATTAAGTTAATTTATAAAATTATATAAAGCCGTTGTTGTTTGGCACGGCTTATGATAAAGAATTTATCATAATTATAGAAAACACAATCTGTTAAGATTAGGTTTTAGATCATCGGCTTTGCCTGTAAATTTTTATCGTTGTGTGTTTAAGTCTGTTTTGCAAATGATTAATATGAAAGACTTGAACAAAATTTAACATTTTTCAAACGCCTCTATGAAAAAGTCCGGTTACAAATATATTTTTGGGCCTGTTCCATCAAGACGGCTCGGCATATCCCTTGGTGTGGACATCATGCCGCACAAAACATGCAGTCTCAATTGTGTTTACTGCGAGTGTGGGGCAACGACCAATTTAACCATAAAAAGGGGTGAATATATCCCTGTGAAGTTTATACGGGAAGAGCTTAAAAATTTTCTGTCGGGCAATCCAAAACTGGATTTTATTACCTTTTCAGGTTCAGGTGAACCAACATTGCATACAGGTATCAATGAAATCGTCGATTTCATAAAAGCGGATTATCCTCAATATAAGTTGGCATTACTTACAAACAGCACGCTTTTTTCTCAAGGCAATGTCATAGAACAGGTCCTTGGTATGGATATTATTATTGCGTCACTTGATGCCGCAACTGAAAAAATTTTTGTCAAAATAAACAGACCGCATCCAGACCTTTATTTTAAACAGATCATCGACGGGTTAATCTGTTTAAGGGAAAAGTTTTCCGGACAGCTCTGGATGGAATTTTTTTTGGTGCCCGGCATAAATGATAACGAGATTGAGCTTGGAAAGATAAAGAACCTGCTTGCTGATGTAAACCCTGATAAAATTCAGATTAATACGCTTGACAGGCCGGGAACTGAAAGCTGGGTAAAGCCGGTTGGCAAAAAACGATTAATAGATATAAATAGATTTTTATCCGGGTTTGAAGTTATTAAGGATTTTACTGCTGAAAAAAATAGCCTTGTACCAAAAGAAAATGATTTCATCAGATTTTTGTCTACATTAAAACGCAGACCATGCACAGATAAAGATGTCTCGCTAATTTTAGGCATCCATGTCAATGATGTAAAAACCTGCCTTGAGCCTCTAATAAAAAGCGGAAAGATCGAAAAAAAAGAGATGCCAAGGGGGGTTTTTTATATAGCAAAATGAGTTATCTATGCATAAATAAATGTGGGGGTAATAATGCCGGTCTATTTGTGGAAAGGTAAAGACAGTAAAAGACGTGTCCGAAAAGGTGAAATGGAGGCTTTGAGCAAAGAAACTGTCCGGGCAAATCTAACTAAAATTAAAATAGTTCCCACAAAGATTAAAGAAAAACCAAAAGACATTTTTGAAAATATCGCCTTTATGCAACCCAAGGTTGTCCATGCTGATATTATACTTTTTTGTCGACAATTTTCTACAATGATTGATGCCGGTCTTCCTATAATCCAGTGCCTTGACATACTCTATTCACAACAGAACAATAAAACATTTAAAAAAATGTTAAAAGAAATAAAAGATGATGTGGAAGGTGGCGACACCTTTGCCGATGCTTTAAAAAAGTATCCAAAAGCGTTTGACGATCTTTTTGTGAATATGATTGCAGCGGGTGAGACAGGCGGTATCCTTGATGTCATCTTGAGCCGGCTTTCAGCCTACATGGAGAAAGCGGCAAAACTTAAAGCCAAAATAAAAGGAGCTATGACCTATCCGATAGTAACCATGATTATAGCTGTAATCGTGGTCTCTATAATCATGGTTTTTGTTATTCCGGTATTTGAGGAGATGTTTAAAGGAATGGGCGGAGCGCTTCCATTGCCGACTCAAATCGTTGTGAATATGAGCAGATTTATTAAGGCTAACATACTGTATATAATCGCTGCCATAGTCTTTATAATATTTGCACTCAAAAGATTTTATAAAACAGATAAAGGGCATGCCCTGCTTGATGACCTGTTTCTCAGGTTGCCGGTAATGGGGATGCTGCTGCGCAAGGGTGCTGTTTCCAAGTTTACACGTACAATGAGCACAATGCTAAGCAGCGGGGTTTCAATTTTAGACGCCCTTGATATTGTTGCAAAAACAGCGGGTAACAGAACAATTGAAGCAGCCATATATGACGTTCGTTCCGGTATTTCCGAAGGCCGCACAATGGCCGAGCCTCTTTCTGAAAGCGGGGTTTTCCCATCAATGGTATGCCAGATGATATCGGTAGGAGAATCTACTGGAGCGCTGGATGAAATGTTGAAAAAGATTGCGGACTTTTATGATGACGAGGTTGACCAGGCAGTGGAAAACATGACCGCATTGATAGAGCCGTTCATGCTGGTATTTCTTGGTGTTGTTATCGGAGGTCTCGTTGTTGCAATGTACCTCCCAATATTCAAGATGGCGGCTGCTATGGGTTGATAATAACTACCCATCTTGCAAAGCTTTCTTGACACCCATTTATAAATAAGTTAGCAAACTAAGTTTAATAATGCCACTGATAAACAAAACCCGAACCCTTTTTGGACCGAACCCTTTTTGGATTGGATTGACATGAACGAAACAAACGATATTGTTGAGCAACGAAGAAAAAAGATTGAAGACTTAAAAAAGGAAAATATTAATCTTTTTCCAAACGATTTTATTGTAACAAGCACAGTAAAAGACGTTCTTAATGAGATAGAAAAAGCGCCTGATTCCATCACGGAAAATGCCCCTGTTTTTGCTCTTGCAGGACGTATGATGGCAATAAACCGATTCGGTAAAGCCGCCTTTGTAAGATTCAGGGATCGCACAGGATATCTTCAGGCATATATCAGAAAAGACAGGGTCGGCGACGAAGCATTTTCTCTGTTCAAAAAGCTCGATATCGGGGATTTTATCGGCATAAAAGGAGGAATGTTTAAGACTAAAACAGGAGAGTGGACTCAACTGGCTAATGAAATAAAACTTGTTTGCAAGGCAATAAGACCTCTCCCGGAAAAATTTCATGGGCTTAAAGATCCTGAAAAACGTTATCGCCAGCGCTATATTGATTTGATAATGAATTCAAATGTGCGTGATATATTTGTGAAACGCAGTAAAATCGTTCAGGAAATACGCACATTTCTTCTTAAGCGTGATTTTCTTGAAGTAGAAACTCCCATGATGCAACCAATCCCCGGAGGCGCGGAAGCCACGCCTTTTAAAACGTACCACAATGCTTTAGGGATGGATCTGTTTTTGCGTATCGCTCCTGAGCTGTATTTAAAACGTCTCGTCATAGGCGGCTTTGAAAAGGTTTTTGAGCTTAACAGGAATTTCAGAAATGAGGGAGTTTCAACACGGCATAATCCTGAATTTACCATGCTTGAGTTTTACCAGGCATATGCTACTTATAATGATTTGATGGATTTGACTGAAGAAATGATAAAGGCTGCGGCTGTAAATGTTACAGGCTCTACACTAATAACATACAACGGGAATAGTATCGATTTAGGACGCAAGTGGCTTCGCATGCCTTTACTTAAGGCTATGGAGGAAATCGGAGGCATTGATCCCAGCCTGCTTGATGACAGGGGAAAACTGCTTAATTTTGCCTCCTCAAAAGGCATCAATATAACACAGAAAACAGGAGCAAAAAACGTTTGTTTGGGGAAAATTATTGCAAAACTGTTTGATATTTTAGTGGAACCAAAGCTGATTCAACCTACATATATTACCGGATATCCTGTTGAAATTTCTCCTCTTTCCAGAAAAAGCGACAATGACCACACACTAACCGACCGCTTTGAACTTTTCATTGCCGGGCATGAAATCGCCAATGGATTTTCCGAGCTTAATGATCCTGATGACCAGAAAAAGCGTTTTCTTCAACAGGTTGCAGACAGGGAAGCAGGAGATGAAGAGGCCCATTATATGGATGAAGATTATATCAAAGCATTGGAATACGGCATGCCTCCAACTGCCGGCGAAGGAATAGGAATAGACAGGCTTGCGATGATTTTTACCGATTCTGCTTCCATACGTGAGGTTATTCTTTTCCCTCTCATGAAAAACGAGAAAAATGACACCATTATCAATTAATTATGACTTTTGAATATTTCATAGGTAGCCGCTATCTGAAGGTAAAACAAACCTTCATTTCATTAATTACAATCCTTTCCATAGCGGGCATTACTATAGGCGTCATGGCCCTTATTATAGTAATTGCCGTTATGTCCGGCGCGGAGGCTGAATTCAGGTCCCGCATCCTTGGCGTTGAATCGCATGTTATGATAATGCGTTACGGCAGTGCTTTTACAGATTACCACCGGATAATTAAAGATATTGAAAAAATCGACGGAGTGAAAACAGCATCCCCCTATGTTTTCAGTCAGATTATGCTTCGTTCATCATCCACGGTATCTGGTGCTGTTTTAAGGGGGATAGATCCAGGGTCTGCCGGGCAGGCAATAAAAAGTCTTGACAAAACTTTTCTGGAACAAAGATTAACAAAAAATCAGAACACAGGCACATCCGTCTTTGTGCCTGGAATTATTTTAGGCCTGGAGCTTGCCCGGAATTTAGGTGTAATGGAAAACGATATTATTTATCTGATTTCACCGCGTGGAATGATTGCTCCTGTTGGGCATATACCTGTAATGAAACGATTTAAGGTAACAGGCCTTTTTGAGTCCGGAATGTATGAATATGATACATCTCTTGCTTACGTACATTTGAAAGATGCACAGTCTATCCTGCAGATCGGAGACTCGGTAACCAATATTGGTGTCCGTGTAAATGATATTTACAAAGCAGATAATATAGCGGAAAATATTGCGGCAAATCTTAACCAGAAATATCAAACCGGGTCATATTGGGCCAGGGACTGGATGCAGATGAATCGCAACCTTTTTTCCGCGCTTAAACTCGAAAAAAAGGCCATGTTTATTATTTTAACTCTTATTGTTCTTGTTGCGGCTTTTAACATTGCAAGCTCACTTATTATGATGGTTATGGGAAAAACAAAAGATATCGCCATCTTAAAGGCCATGGGCGCAACTGATAAGAGCATTAGAAGGATTTTTGTGTTTAAAGGAATGATTGTCGGCTTAGCAGGCACAATTTTAGGGATGTGTCTTGGGCTAACAGGATGTATATTGCTTAAACATTACAAGTTTATAAAGCTTCCGGGCGATGTGTACTATTTTACTACCCTGCCTGTAAAACTTGAGGCATTAGATGTTTTTGTTATTGTCTCTGCCGCCATGGTAATATGTTATCTGGCGACACTCTATCCGGCACGTCAGGCCTCAAAGCTTAACCCTGTTGAGGCCATCCGCTATGGTTGACAATCAAACAGGCAGGCAGTCTCATTTAATGAGCGTCAGAGGTTTAAGCAAGAGCTTCAGCCACAATAGTATAAGGGTTGAAATATTAAAATCCATTGACCTTGATTTAAATGCAGGAGAAACAATGTCCATTGTCGGAGCTTCTGGCATCGGCAAATCCACACTTCTGCATATACTTGGCACTCTTGACAGGCCGGACAGCGGAACATTTTTTTTTCAAGACAAAGACGTCCTGCTTTTTGATAATGAAAAGCTTGCAAAGTTTCGAAATGAATCCATCGGCTTTGTTTTTCAGTTTCATCACCTGCTTCCTGAATTCAGCGCTGTAGAAAACACAATGATGCCGTCTCTTATAAAAGGGGTGAGCAGGAAAGAAGCGATAGAGTCTGCAGAGACAATTCTTGTCAGGGTAGGGCTTAAAGACAGATTGTCATACAGGGTAAATAAACTTTCAGGTGGAGAACAGCAACGGGTCGCTCTGGCAAGGGCTCTGGTTTTGAAGCCGGTTATTCTTTTAGCAGATGAACCCACAGGCAATCTTGATGAAAAAAACAAAAAACAGGTTCATAATCTGCTTCTGGAATTAAACCAGGAATTAGGCATGACACTGGTTGTGGTTACACATAACATGGACCTTGCATCATATATGTCACATGTCGTAACAATCATCGACGGGCAACTGGTAAAAACTTAGCGCTCTAGTTCGTAAATACAGTAACGTAATTAATAATTAGGTGTTTACCCCTGACGGGTTGAAGACTTATAAGTGCCTAAAGTGAGCTAAAGTGCCTAAAATGCCTAAAGTTAAGGAATGCGCCTTCGGCGCAGCTAATTTTAACCCTGGCAAAAAACAATCTACGCTAATGAAGTATGAAGTGACACCTTAACTTTAGGCACTTCGGACTTCTTGAAAATTGGATAAATGAACGCATTATTATTATACGTAAGCGTATTTATGAATACATGTACTTAATTGAGGTGTTTTAATATGTATAGACTTTTAAGCCTGCTAATAATTACAACAATTTTTCTTTTGCCGAATGCCGTATATTCTCAAAGGTCGGTGAGTATTGTCATACTGCCTTTTGAAATATATTCGCAGGAGGATCTTTCATATCTTAAAGCCGAAATTCCGGATGTAATCAAAAAACAGCTTAAACAGGATGGAGCCGATGTAATTGTTTTGGAATCTATTTCTGATTTGCCTGATTATCCGGGCAAAAAAACCGCCCTGGATATAGATGCAATCAGGAATATCGGCTTAAAAAATGGCGCCGACCATGTTGTTTGGGGAAGTTTTACACGTATAGGGCAAAAATTCAGCCTGGATGCTAAAATGATTGAATCTTTTGGGCAAAGCCCTCCGAAGCTTTTTTATGTTGAGGGAAAAGGGATGGAAAATCTCCTTGGATCTGTGAATGGGCTTGCCGGAGAGCTTGGCATAAAACTTTTTAAGAGGGAAAAGATAGCGGAAATACTTATAGCAGGCAACAAGCGTATAGAAGCAGATGCGATTAAAAAAGCCATCGAAACTTTGCCCGGAAATGTCTTTCTTGCAAAAAATCTTGCCAAAGATCTTAAATCAATATTTTTAATGGGATATTTCGATGATGTAAGAATAGAAGCGGACGATGGGCCAAAAGGAAAGATAATTACCTTCAGGGTAAAAGAAAAACCGACCATCAGGGTAATTCGGATAAAAGGCAACACGGTGCTTGACAGCGAAGAGATAATGGAAAATTTAAATATCAAGACAGGCTCGATTCTGAACATATTCAATGTGCGCAGTAATATTGAACGGATAGAGGAATTATATAAAAATAAAAATTATCACAATGTAAAGGTGACCTATAATATACATGAGCTTGAACATAATCAGGCTGATCTTGAATTTGTTGTTGAAGAGGGTAAAAAGGTCAGGATAAAAAGGATAATATTTGAAGGAAATAAAATATATTCCAGCAAAAAGCTGAAAGGGATGATGAAGTCGTCTGAAAAAGGTTTCTTCTCATGGCTGACATCATCAGGGGAGCTTAATAAGGAAAACCTGAGCCAGGATATTGCCATGCTTTCCGCTTTTTATCATAATAATGGTTATATTCAGGCTAAGGTTGGAGAACCACATATTGAATACAAAGACAATTGGATTGATATTACAATAAAAATTTTTGAAGGACCGCAGTTTATGGTCGGAAATGTAGATATTGCGGGCGACATAATATTATCTAAAGAGGATTTGGAAAAAAATCTTAAAATTACCAGGGAAAAATTTTATAATCTCGAAGTCGTGAGAAACGATGTGCTTGTCCTTACCGATGTTTATTCTGACGAAGGATATGCATATGCTGAGATATTTCCCCGCGTAGAGGAAAACCTGGAAAAATTACAGGTCAATATTACATATACCATTGACAAGGGCAAACAGGTATATTTTGAAAAAATTATTATCAGCGGCAATACAAAAACCAGGGATAAAGTTATCCGCCGTCAGCTTAAGGTATATGAACAGGAGCTTTACAGCGGCAAGAGATTAAAACGGGGGGTGCGTGACCTGTACCGGCTTGAATATTTTGAAGACATAAAGGTTAATACTTCAAAGGGAAGCTCCGACGACAAGATGGTTTTGAATGTGGATGTTACTGAAAAGCCAACCGGCATGCTCAGCTTTGGGGGTGGTTACAGTAATGTCGAAAGTTTCTTTGCCATGGCAGCTGTTGCCCAGAAGAATCTTTTTGGACGGGGGCAGATCCTTCAATTAAAGGCACAGCTTGGAGGCCAGACAACAAGATACACCTTAAGTTTTACCGAACCGTGGCTGTTTGATATTCCTCTGTCGGCAGGCGTTGATATTTACGACTGGCAAATGGATTATGACACCTATGATAAGGATAGCAAAGGGATCGGCTTTAGATTCGGCTATCCGGTCTTTGATTTTACCCGAGCATATTTATCCTATGCCTTTGATATAAGCAATATAACAAATATAGACGAGGTATATGCTTCAGATCTTGTCAAGGAGTCGAAAGGAGAAAATACAAAAAGCAGCATATCAACCACCTTGATATATGATTCAAAAGACAGATTCTTTAACCCGACAAAGGGATCAGAGCACAGTATAAGCGTGCAATATGCTGGTCTTGGCGGAGAAATAGGTTTTACAAAATATTTAGCTGAAACAGGATGGTATTTCCCTTTATTTAAGGAAACCGTGGGTTTTCTGCATGCCAGAGCAGGGTATGTCAACAGAAATTCCAACAAGAAACTTTTTGATTATGACAAGTTTTACCTTGGCGGCATGAATTCGCTGCGCGGTTTTGACTGGCGCGATGTAGGCCCCATAGATGAAAATGGCGACAAAGTCGGAGGAAATAAGTTTGTCCAGTTTAATGCTGAATATCTAATCCCTTTGATCAAAAAAGCTGGTATTATCGGCGTTATCTTTTATGATACCGGAGATGTATATAACAACAGCGAAAATATTGATTTGGGCGACCTGCGTAAAAGCGCCGGATACGGCTTCAGGTGGTATTCACCTTTAGGTCCCATCAGGCTTGAGAATGGATATATTCTTGACCCAAAAGATGGAGAAAACAGGGGCGGAAGATGGGAATTTACCATGGGAACGGCTTTTTAAGTGAACTGAATAATTTTGAATTTTTAATTCTCAATTTTAAATTAATTAAACATTTAAAATTAGAGCAAAGCGTCAAAGGGGGATGAAATGAGAATAAGGAAAATTGTTTTTATTGCAATAAGTTTTATATTTTTTTCTGCCGCCTATTCATACAGTGCGGATGTCGCTAAAATAGGGATAGTCGATTTTCAGAGAATTCTTGAAAATTCAAGCACCGGCAAATCGGCGCAGTCTGAAATTAATGAAAAAGGTAAAAATATGGAGGCCGAGCTTAAGGTAAAAGGCGCTGCAATAGAAGAACTCCAAAAGAAGCTTGAGCGTGACGCACTGGTTATGAGCAAGGAGATGCGTGAAGAAAAAGGACGAGAAGTCAGAATAAAGATAAACGATATAAAAGTGCTTCAAAAGAGATATTTATCTGAGTTCAGGGAACTTGAAAACAGGCTTGTTATGCGCATAAAAAAGGATGTTATGGGCATTGTTGAAGAGATCGGAAAAAAAGAGGGCTATCTTTTGATAATTGAAAAAGCTGGTGTTCTGTACTATCCAAATACAATAGATTTAACAGACAAATTAATCCAGCTATATAATAAAAAAGAAGCTGATAAGAAAAAGTAACCGTTCAGGGTTCAGCCAACTGAATCAAGGAGTTCTTTATCATTTCGTAGCCGTTCACGGTTTGAAATTTGAAATTGAAAAGTAGAAATTCGGGAGAGATGAAACGAATTTACGAGTTGGATGTTTACACGCTGGCAGAAGCGTTATCAGATATGGTCTGGCACGACTTTGATAAGTGGAACAAAAAGGTTCAGGCCAAATTTCCAATTTCTATTTTCTAATTTCAACGTTCCGTGAACGCTTACATAATTTTTTCGTGTTCTTCGTGGTGAAGAAAACAAGCTCCAACAGGGGTAAAGGATATATATTGCGTATGGAAATATTGCTTTCCAGGATAGGAGAAGTTGTTGAAGGTAAGCTGTCTGGCGGCTATGATAAAATTATTTGTGGAGCAGCCCCTTTTGATACAGCTACCCGAGAGGATATTACTTTTGCCGATGGTGCAAAATTTTTAAAAAAGATAGATAAAACCGATGCCGGGGCCGTTATTGTTCCGAAAAATTTTACGGGGTCTTCGAAAACAACTGTTATGGTGGAAAATCCCAGGGTTGCTTTTGCAAAGGTTCTAACCCTTTTTCATCCCCATGCAAAACCGGCATATCCAAGCAGTCCGGGCGGAATATCTTCAAATGCCTATATCGGCAAAAATTTCCTGTGCGGCAAGGATATTTCTATCGCCCCTTTTGCCGTGATTCAAAATAATGTTACACTTGGCGACCGTGTATTTATTCATCCAAACGCCGTGATTGGGGATAATGTTGTGATTGGAAATGATGTGGAGATTTATCCTAATGTAACTATCCTTGAGCGCTGCAGAATAGGAAACAGGGTAATAATTCATGCCGGCACGGTTATAGGAAGTGATGGTTTTGGTTTTGCCCCTGACGGGAAAAGTTATTTTAAAATTCCCCAGACAGGCATTGTTCAGATAGATGATGATGTGGAAATCGGCGCCAACAACACAATTGACAGGGCTACTTTTGGGAAAACCAGGATTTGCAGGGGAGTTAAGATAGACAACCTGGTTCATATTGCCCATAATGTGACGGTTGGTGAAGATAGCGTAATTGTGGCGCAGGTAGGGATTTCCGGAAGCGTAACAATCGGCAGGCACGCCATATTAGCCGGGCAGGCAGGAATTGCGGGACATATTACCCTGGGGGACAATGTGACGATTGGACCGCAGGCAGGGGTTGCAGCATCTGTACAGAGCGACCAGGTTATGTCAGGTTCTCCTGAGATGCCGCACAGATTATGGCTCAGGGTGCAAAGGCTTATATACAGGCTTCCTGAGCTTAAAAAGAACCTTTCTGAAATAGAAAAACGATTAAACAGGCTTGAAGGAGACCGCAAGCAAAGTGCCTGAAATGAGCTAATTTGCAATCTGGTTCAGGCGTATAATGCCAGAACAAACTTAGCAGTGGATTTGCTGGTCTTAAAATAATTATAATACCTTAACTTTAGCTCACTTATAACTTGAAAGGAGGGTATGAATCTTGACTTATGATATTAAGGAAATAATGAATTTCCTGCCTCACAGATATCCTTTTATTATGATTGACCGAATACTTGAGATTGTTCCTGATGAAAAAATTATTGCTCTTAAAAACGTAACCATGAACGAGCCTTTTTTTCAGGGGCATTTTCCCGGAACTCCGATTATGCCGGGCGTTCTTATTGTAGAAGCCATGGCTCAGGCTGGCGGAGTGTTTGCTTATACATTGCTTTCCAAGATTGAAGAAGGTTCTGTTATATATTTTATGGGAATGGACAAGGTAAAATTCAGAAAACCGGTTGTGCCTGGGGATCAGCTTATCCTTGAAGTAAAGATTTTGCAGAAAAGGTCAAAAACGATCAAAATGTCCGGGATTGCAACAGTTGATAAAAAACTTGTAGCTGAAGCTGAGCTTCTGGCTACTTTCGGAGATAAATTATGATACATCCGACGGCAATTATTGATTCCAAAGCAGAGATAGGTTCAAATGTAGAAATCGGGCCATACTCGATTATCAGCGAGAATGTTTTTATAGGATCCGGGACTGTTATAGGTCCACATGTTGTTGTTGACTCTTATGTTGATATAGGTGCTGATTGTCATATATTTCAATATGCCGCCATAGGCGCTCCTCCGCAGTCTTTGAAATTCGAAGGGGGAAAAACCTATGTTAAAATAGGACGCGGCACTATTGTGCGTGAGTTTGTCACAATCCACAGGGGAACTGAATTTGGCGGAGGGATAACAGAGGTTGGGGAAGAAAACCTTTTGATGGCTTATACCCACATAGCCCATGACTGTAAAACCGGCCGGAAGGTTGTTATGTCAAACAATGCGACACTCGCAGGGCATATAACAATAGGAAATAATGCAACTATCGGCGGACTTGTAGCGATCCACCAGTTTGTAAGGATAGGCGATTATGCATTTATTGGAGGAAAATCTGCGGTCGTAAAGGATGTCCCCCCTTATGTTATAGCTTCAGGAGACAGGGCAACGCTGCACGGATTAAACAGCGTGGGATTAAAGCGGCATGGTTTTTCTAAGGATACATTGTTGTCATTAAAAAAAACCTACAGGATTATTTTCCGGATCGGACTCACCATGAATGAAGCTATAGAAAGGGTGCGCGCAGAGGTGGAACAGATTCCTGAAGTTCTCAGTTTTATCGATTTTATAAAATCATCCCAGAGAGGGATTACAAGATAAAGAGGGTTCAGGGTTCAACTGTTTGCCAACAATATTCCATAATTAACCATTGTTAACGAGGTCTGTAATTTTTTATGCGAATAGGGCTAATTGCAGGGAGCGGTCAGTTCCCTATTATTTTTTCTAAGGCTGCAAAATCAAAAGGATTTGCTGTTTATGCGGCAGCTTATCTAAACGAGACAGATCCTGCCCTGAAAGAGCATGTTGAAGCGATTGAGTGGATGCATATAGGGCAACTTAAACAGCTGATAATGTTTTTTAAAAAAAATAATATTAGCAAAGCCGTTATGATAGGCGCCATAAAAAAAACAAAGATGTTTTCTGATGTAAGGCCTGATATAAAAGCAATTACTTTGCTTGCGAAGATGAGGCACACTCATGACAATCGGATTTTATGCGGATTCGCAGAGGTCCTTGAAAAAGAGGGGATTAATATAGAAGCTTCAACATTTTTACTCCCCGATATTCTGGCGCAAAAAGGCTGTTGGACCAAACGAAAGCCAACCAGATCCGAAAAGGCCGACATCAGATTGGGCTGGAATCTTGCCAAGGAAATCGGACGCCTTGATATAGGCCAATGCGTGGTGGTCGGTGGCGGATCGGTTCTTGCCGTTGAGGCTATTGATGGAACAGATGCGACAATAAAAAGAGGCGGAAAACTGGCCAGAGGAATTGCCGTTGTTGTTAAAGTATGCAAGCCGAATCAGGATATAAGGTTTGATGTTCCTGCTGTGGGAGCTCAAACAATAAAGATAATGCATGAGGCAGGAGCCGGAGCGCTGACCATCGAAGCAGGTAAGGCTATCGTCTTTGACAGGCAGGAAATGATTGACATTGCGAATAAACACGGCATTTCAATTGTTGCCCTGGATAATGCCGACAGTATTTAATCCTCTCAAAAAAGTTTTTTTGAAAGATCTAAAATGAGTAAAAAACTAAAAGTTGGAGTTATAGGTGCCGGCTATCTTGGGAAATTTCATGCTGAGAAATATGCGCGCATGGACAATGTTGATCTTGTTGGGATTGTTGATAAAAACAAATCATTAGCCGAGAATGTCGCCGGAAATTATAATGCGAATGCATATATTGACCACAAAGAGCTTTTAGGGAAGGTTGACGCTGTGAGCGTAGTTGTTTCAACGCCTGCGCACTACGCTGTAAGCAAGGATTTTTTGGAAAACGATGTTGATCTTCTCATTGAAAAACCGATGACTGTGACTCTTGAAGAGGCTGATGAACTTATCGGGATAGCTGAATCCAGAGGGCTTATTATCCAGGTGGGGCATCTTGAACGTTTTAATCCAGCGGTTGTTGCTTTGCGGGATATTGTTAAAAATCCGATGTTTATAGAATCGCACAGGCTAAGCGTTTATCACAGTCGTGGAACCGACGTCAGCGTTGTGCTCGATCTTATGATACATGATATAGACATTATGCTTAACTTTGTCAGGTCTGATATCAAGACTATTCATGCCGCAGGCATACCCGTAATCTCAGAACATGTTGATATTGCTAATGCGCGTCTTGAATTTGAAAGCGGATGCATTGCCAATGTTACAGCAAGTAGAATTTCGATCAAGAATGAAAGGAAGGTCAGGCTGTTTCAAAAGGATGCATATATTTCCGTGGATTTTGCAAATTGCAAAATAACGGTTATTAATAAGACCGGCCAGGAGGGAATCGGCCTGATTCCGGGCATGGGCATTAAACAGCTTTCTTTTACAAACACAGATGCTTTAGAAGATGAGTTGGTTTCCTTCGTAAAAGCGGTAAAAAAACGTGAAGTCCCCGAGGTAACAGGGCAGATGGGACGTAATGCTTTAAAAATCGCTTTAAGTATTATGGAACAGATCAATATAACCCGCGGCCGTCTTTTAAGTTAGCAATTTATGGGTCAGATTCCTAATAAAAAATCTGTTATGATCATAGCCGGTGAAGCTTCCGGCGATATACACGGATCGCGTCTTGTAATGGCCATGCATAAAAAAAACAGCGGCCTTTTTTTCTACGGTATTGGGGGCCGGGCGCTCAGGGATGCGGGGATGAAGATTCTTGTTGATGCTGAAGAGCTGTCTGTTGTCGGGATAACCGAAGTCTTTTCCAAATTACGCGGCATCTTAAAGGGAATAAGCATAGCCAAAAGGTCTCTTAAGAGGATGCATCCTGATCTTCTTATTCTTATAGATTTTCCGGATTTTAACCTCCATGTTGCAGCAACTGCAAAAAAGCTTAAAATACCTGTGCTCTATTATATCAGCCCCCAAGTCTGGGCGTGGAGGCCGGGCCGTGTCAATAAAATTGGAAAACTTGTCGATCATATGGCCGTTATATTGCCCTTTGAGCAGCAGTTTTATAGAAAGCAAAATATCCCCGTTACATTTGTCGGCCATCCTCTGCTCGACAATAAGCATGCAACAGATAATATCTGCAAGGACGTAACAACCGGTGAATCTGTAATAGGTCTTTTGCCCGGCTCACGCGACGGGGAAATAGCGCGGCATCTTCCGGTAATGCTTAAAGGTGCCGGTCTTATTTCAAAACGGGTTGGGAAGGTAAAATTCATTGTTTCAATTGCGCCCTCTGTTGAGAGAAAACATATAGAAGATATAGTTAAAAAACATAAAACAACAATTGATTTTGATATTGTTGCAGACAGCGTAGATAAAGTGTTTAGACAATGCAAACTCGTTGTTGCGGCATCAGGTACCGTTACTCTCGAAGCTGCGATTTCCGGTACTCCGATGTTAATCATTTACAAGGTATCCCCGATAAGTTACTGGCTTGGTAAAATCATGATCAGAGTTAACAATATCGGTCTTGTTAATCTTATTGCAGGCAGGGAGATTGTGCCTGAACTGGTGCAGAGTAAGGCATCTCCTGAAAATATAGCAGATACGGCGATTAATATGTTAAATGATGCTTCCGGCCTTGAAAGGTTGAAAAACGAACTTTTAGGCGTAAGAGATTCTCTGGGAGGACCGGGCGCTTCAGAACGGGTCGCTGAAATAGCTTTAGGCATGCTGTAATGAACAGAATCTCTGAAATCAAGTGGAATCTTGTTGCTATATTTGGCAAACTTTTAATTGATCTTCTTTTTAGTACAATGAAGATTGAGCGGGAAGGATTTGAAAAAGTAAAATCGATTATTTCATCAAGAAAAGTTATATTTGCAGTATGGCATTCGAGAATTCTTCTTGTTGCATATCTTTACAAAGGTCTTAATGGGTTGGCAATGGTCAGCAGATCAAAAGACGGTGAAATTGTCGCAAAGATAATTCAAAAACAGGGGAATGAAGCTGTTCGAGGCTCTACAAAAAAAGGCGGACTTCATGCTCTATCAATGCTTATAAAAAAAATCAAAGAAGAAAATAAACCAGGTTTAATTGTGCCGGACGGGCCACAGGGCCCAAGATGCAAGGTTCAGCCCGGAATAATTATTCTGGCAAAAAAAACAGGATACCCGATAGTACCGATCAGCTACAGTGCTAAAAAAATAAAGGTTTTTGCAAGCTGGGACCGTTTTATCCTCCCCCTTCCTTTCACAAAATGCAGGGCTGTATACGGCGCTCCCATTTATGTTCCACAAGATGCCGACAAAAACGAGAAAAAAAAGCGCTTAATGCTGCTTGAAAATGAACTAAATCGTATCACTTCCGACGCTGACCGCTATTATGGACATAATATTCCCTAATTGAGCCAAAGCTCAATTAGGGAGGGATCAGGGATCAGGAATCAGGGATTATATGATAAAAAAGACTTTGTCATCGCTTATAACAAACGACAAACACAGGCGGCTGCTTGCGCTGATAAAAGACAACTGGTTCAGGCTGTTTCTTGCAATGGCATGTATGATGGTTATAGCTCTTGCAACCTCTGCTACAGCCTTTTTAGTAAAACCCGCGCTTGATGATATATTTTTCAATAAAGACATCAAGATGTTAATACTGATTCCAGTCGTAGTTGTTATTATATATCTTTTGCGGGGGCTTGGAATGTATGGCCAGACATACCTTATGAATTATGTGGGAGAGAGCGTCATAAGGAGGCTTAGAAACAGTCTTTACGACCATATTCAGGATCTTCCGATCTCCTTTTTTTATAAAGAAAAGACCGGAGTCCTGATGTCTCGCATCACAAATGATGTAGGTGTTATTAAGGGCATGGTATCTACCGCTGTAACAGGAGCATTAAAAGATGTCTTTACCATAGTGGGCTTAACAATAGTTATATTTTATCGGGACTGGAAGATGGCTCTGTTTGCATTTATAATTTTACCGATTGCTTTTATTCCTGTTGTGGAATTTGGAAGGCGTGTGCGCAAAATCAGCACAGGTTGTCAGGAGGCGGTAGCGGATCTGAGTTCTTTCCTGCATGAAACCTTTGCGGGCAACAAGATAGTAAAGGCGTTCGGAATGGAGCAGTATGAAAAGAAACGTTTTCATGAAAAAGCTCTCGATCTTTTTAAACTTGAGATGAAGGCGGTTATAGCCAGCTCCCTTTCATCGCCCATCATGGAGTTTCTTGGAGGATTAGGGATAGCCTTTATTATATGGTACGGCGGTTCAAAAGTGATTTCCGGCACGTCAACAGCCGGAACATTTTTTTCTTTTATGGCTGCAGTCCTTATGCTGTATGACCCTGTAAAAAAATTAAGCGGGGTGAACAATGCAATTCAGCAGGGGCTTGCGGCTTCAGACAGGGTTTTTGACATCATAGATAGAAAATCTGAGATCGCAGAGGATGACAACCCTGTAGAAATCCAATCCATGCCCCACCGTGTAACGTTTGATAATGTTTTTTTTAAATATGATGAGGAAATGGTATTAAAAAACATCAACCTTGATGTTAAAGCCGGAGAGATACTGGCTTTAGTGGGAATGAGCGGGGGCGGGAAAACATCTCTCGTTAATCTGATACCGAGATTTTACGATGTGACTAAGGGGGCAATCCTTGTTGACGGGATCGATATCCGAAAAGCATCGATATCGTCACTTCGCAGGCAGATCGCAATAGTAACGCAGGAACCCATACTTTTTAATGATACCGTGAGAAACAATATTGCTTACGGGAACCAGAACGCATCTCAAGAGGATATTGAAAACGCGGTAAAAGCCGCCTATGCCTATGATTTTATACAGGGTTTTCCTGATAAATACGACACAATAGTCGGAGAGCTTGGCGCGCGCCTGTCAGGCGGAGAAAAGCAGCGCATATGCATAGCGCGGGCGCTGTTAAAGGACGCTCCTGTATTAATTCTCGATGAGGCAACCTCATCACTGGACACAGAGTCTGAAATGCTGGTTCAGAAGGCTCTTGAAAATCTGATGAAGGGTCGCACTACCTTTGTAATTGCCCACAGGCTTTCAACCATTGATTATGCAGACAGGATAGTGGTAATTGTAAACGGCAGGATTGTCGAAGAAGGGGAAAAGAAAGAACTGATAGCCCTCAGGGGAGAATTTCACAAACTCTATCAGATGCAGTTCAGCAATAGCAATGATTAATCTTCTGCGGCTTCCCTGTATTATTTATGCAAATCAACTCAATTATAAATAGATATTTATTCAAGGAAATGCTCCAGCCCTTTGTTATCAACATCCTGTTTTTCACATTTGTTTTTCTGCTGACAAGAATACTTGACATAGTAAACTTGATTGTAAATTACAAAATAGGTTTATCCGCCGTTTTTTTGATGCTTATTTATTCGGTGCCCCATTTCCTTGAGTTCGTTATTCCCATTTCAATAATGATGTCTGTTCTTTTAACCTTCCTCAGATTGTCTGCCGACAATGAAATTATAGCTCTTAAAGCCGGAGGAGTAAGTGCTTACGGGCTTCTTCCCCCTGTGTTTCTCTTCTGTTTAATGGGATGTCTGCTAACAGGCTTTATGACAATCTATGGAGTGCCGTGGAGCAGGCTATCCTTTAAAACATTGACTTATGACGTGGTTACATCAAATGCCGATATCGGTCTTAAAGAGAGGACCTTTAATGACAGGTTTGAGGATGTGATGATTTATGTAAATAAAGTTGATTTAAGAAACAAAGCATTGATAAATGTTTTTATTGAGGATCAAAGGAACAAAAATATCGTCAGCACTGTAATCGCTCCAACCGGCAAGCTGTTTAGCGAACCGGACAAACTTGCTTTTCATCTCCGACTTTATAACGGAACAATAAATCAGGTCGATCTTAAAGGCAAGGCAGTGCACTCAATAAATTTCGATACCTATGATATAAATCTTGATCTTAAAAAGGCTGTTTGCACGGCAAAATCGCGCCAAAAGGATGAAAAAGAGATGAGTCTGTCCGAGTTGAGTCGATATCTGCACTCTGCCGCAAAGAAAGATATTCAATACTATTCAGCCCTTATAGTGTTTCACAAAAAATTTTCACTTCCTTTCGCCTGCTTTGTTCTCGGTCTGGTTGCAATTCCTTTAGGTATAGAGTCGAGTTCTTCAAAGCGGTCATTTGGTTTGGGGCTTGGGCTTGTTTTCTTTCTGGTGTATTATTTTATGTTGTCTGCAGGTTGGGTTTTTGGTGAAACAGGTCTATATCCACCTGTTATCGGGATGTGGGCTCCAAATATCGTTATTGGATCTATAGGATTATATCTTTTTATAAGAACAGCTAATGAACGTCCAATAACCATCTATCCGGTTCTTAATTTGTTTAAGGGTCGTGGAAATAAATTGAAGTGAGCATTGATGTATAACGCCTGGGCGAGTTTTAAAATAGGCAGAATTCCTTAACTTTAGGCACTTTAATATACTTTAGCTCACTTTAGGCACTTTAATTGCTTTATGCCGATAATATATAAATATTTGACCAGAGAAATCTTAAAATACTTTGCAATCATTTTAATAATGGTTGTAAGCATTTATGTTGCGGTCGATTTTTTCGAAAAAGTAGATAATTTTATGGAAGCAGGTCTTTCTATTTCAAAGACCTTTTCCTATTTAATATTAAAGATACCATTTATTGTCGTCCAGATAATTCCACTCAGCATCCTGCTTGCAGTGTTGATTGTTTTTGGCCTGATGACTAAAAACAATGAACTGGTTGCTTTAAAAAGCAGTGGCATAAGCATCTATTATTTTTTAATACCGGTAATTTTATTGGGAATAATATTTAGTGCATTTCTTTTTTTCCTGTCAGAGGTAATTGTTCCGGTAAGTATGGAAAATGCCAACAGGATATGGCTAAAAGATGTCAGAAAAGAATCCGCCGTAATATCAAAGGAAAAAGATATCTGGATTAAGGGCAATCGCACAATAACGCACATAAAACACTATAATTTTGCAAACAGGGCCATATTCGGCATTACTATTAATTGTTTTGACGTAGATTTCAGGCTTATTAGAAGGATTGATGCAAAAAAAGGTCTTTTCATTCAAAACAGATGGTACCTGTATGATGTAGCGCAGCAAAATCTTAATAAGAAAGATAATAACTATAAGATAAACTTCCATGAAAAGATTATTGAGAAGTTGGATTTTATGCCGGATGATTTAATGAGGGTTATAAAAAAATCTGAAGACATGAGTTTCAATGAGCTGATCGCATATATCAGAAAGATTGAAGCAGAAGGATATGACGCCACAAGTTACAGGGTGGACCTTTATGCCAAGACAGCTTTTCCTTTTGTTTGCATTATTATGTGTATGATAGGCACAGGTATTGCTGTAAGGGTAAAAATCAAGGAAGGTCTGCCGGCCATCATTGCATGCGGCATAGGAATAGCATTTCTTTATTGGATCTCTTATAGCTTTTGCTTATCGCTTGGATATGGAGAAATGCTTCCACCTGCTATTGCAGCATGGGCTGCAAATCTTATTTTTTTATGTTTTGGCACGTTTGTATTATTGAATGCTGATTAGTGTAAAAAAGATTTATCTTTGGGCTGTTTTCACCACAGAGCACACAGAGATCACAGAGAAAATGCTTTTTTTATATAATATCCTTTTTTTAATAGGAATTACCATTGGGCTTCCTCTGATAATTCCGCTTGTGCTCGCAACCGATAAAAGGCGAAAAACAGTTCTTCACAGGCTGGGGCTTTTACCGCTTCCAAAGGCGATAAGCCAAAACAGATCCCGAAAACCTTACAACAGACCGATATGGATACATGCCCTTTCTGTGGGCGAGGTTCTTTCCGCAGTTCCTCTAATTAAAGAATTAAAGGGCTGTTTTAAATATCAGGATATTGTTTTTTCAGCTTCCACAAAAACAGGGTTTGAAATAGCAAACAATCTTTTAAAAGAAAATGTAGATGCAATATTTTTCTTTCCTTATGATTTGCTGATTTCGGTAAAACATATTGCAACAAAAGTTGATCCCGCTATTGTTATTATTGTTGAGTCTGATATATGGCCGAATTTTATGTTTGAAATGAAAAGGCGCAATGTTCCTGTGATCCTTGTAAACGCAAGGCTTTCAAGAAAATCATATTTTGGATACAAACGGTTTTTATTCTTTTTTAAAAGACTTTTTTTATCCTTTTCAAAAATTTGCGTTCAGTCTTCGAAAGACGCTCATTGCTTCAGCCTTCTCGGGATTCCGCCGGGCAGGATAACAATAACCGGAAATATAAAATTTGACCAGCAATACGATTTCGCCGGATGTGAAGAAATGGATAAATTAAGACAATCTTTACTTGTTAATCCGTCTCAAAAGATCCTGCTCGCAGGAAGTACTCATTACGGAGAAGAAGCAATACTGCTTGACGCCTTTTCAAGACTAAAAAAGGAATATCCATATCTTGTCCTTATTATTGTCCCCAGAAATCCGGATCGAGCCAAATCAGTATGCCGAATTTGTAAATCAGCGGGTCTTTTTGCGGTCACAATGTCTGAGCTTGAAGAAAAAAAGATTAGGCAGGATGTGATCGTTGTCGACAGTATAGGGCTGTTAAAAACGCTTTACGCCATAGCAGATATAGCCTTTGTGGGCGGAAGCCTTGTAAACTGCGGGGGGCACAATCCTCTTGAGCCTGCTGCATTTTCCCGGCCGATTATCTTTGGGCCGGACATGAGCGATTTCGCAGATATATCGGATATGCTTATAAGCTCTGGTGGAGCTGTCTCTGTGCAGGATGCAGAAAGCATATATAATATTGTATCAGAGCTGCTGACTGATAATCAAAAAGCCGGGAAAATGGGAAGCATGGCTTTCAAAGCCTTTAATGCCAACAAAGGGGCTGTTGAAAAGACGTTGAATGTGATTGAGATATTTTGTAATTGAAGATTGAAGATTGAAGATTTGGTTCCCGAACGAAAACCTCTTGTTTGTCATTTCGACTGAAGGGAGAAATCTTTTAACGCAAGTATTTTCAAAATCATAAGATTTCTCGCTTCGCTCGAAATGATCCGCCTCCGGCGGAGATAGTTTTCATTCAGGCGCTATTTATTTCTCTTGTTTTCAATCTTCAATCTTCAATACCAAATGGGCAATCAGATGACAGACAAAATCAGAACAAAGATTAAAAGCATTATGACAGGTAAGGATAAAACCTGTTTTTTTTCTATAGGGTCCTTTTTGTTTATTATTTCCCTTGCATACGGTTATGCTGTAAAATTAAGAGAATTCTGCTATAAAACAGGGATAGTAAAATCAAAAAAGCTGCCCTGTGCGGTAATATCTATCGGGAATATAACGGTTGGCGGAACAGGAAAAACTCCGATGACCATCAAAGTGGCACAAATAATTAGGCACCTTGGCTATAAGGTAGCCATAATCAGCAGAGGATATAAGGGGGGAGCGGAAAAAACAGGAGGAATTGTAAGCAACGGGCATACTATATTCATGGAGCCTGAAAAGGCGGGTGACGAACCATTTATGATGGCCGCAAAGGTGGAAAACACACCTGTTGTTGTAGGTCAAAACAGGTACAAGGCCGGCAGGCTTGCTATCAAGGAATTCGATCCTGATGTTATTGTGCTTGATGATGCTTTCCAGCATCTGAACCTGAAGCGAGACATTGATATTGTCCTTTTGGATTGCCGCCGTCCTTTTGGCAACGCGCATCTTCTTCCAAGGGGCATTTTAAGAGAGCCAATTTCTGCATTAAAGCGAAGTAATGCATTTGTTTTAACAAGGTTTGATTTTGCTTCCGATTATATCAGGCAAACTGCTGTGGATAAAATTGAAAGCCTGGCGCCCGGCAGACCGGTTTTCAGATCTTTTCATGTCCCAAATCTTTATAAACCGGCAAATGACAAAAAGAGAATGCCCGGCGGCATCAAGTTAACACCCCCACCCGGCCCTCCCCCTTCAAAGGGGAGGGTTTGGGAGGGGGTGAAAAAAGGAAATTCCTATACAATCGAGTTGCAGAACTTTGATTCCGTTTTGTTACATGGACGCAGAGTCGCTGCCTTTTCAGGGTTGGCAGAAAATAATGATTTTCGCAGAACAGTTGAAAGCCTTAAATGCGATTTAATCGATTTTTTTGAATTTCCGGATCACCATAAATATACGGAAAATGATCTGCAAACAATCATACAATCGTCAATTAATGCTCAAGCTGAATTTATTCTCACAACTGAAAAGGACTATGTGCGGATTTCCGGCAAAAGTTCATGGCCCATAGAGATTGTTGTTGTCGGCATAGAGCTTTCCCTGGGAGATGATGAAAGTGCCTTTATCGATTTTATTAAAACCAATCTTAAAGAGATAAGAAAACGCAGGGAAACATTTTAGCCACAAAGGCACAAAGGCACAAAGGAAGGATATGATTAATAAATTGAGGAATTGCGAATTGAGGGATTGAGGAATTAAAAATGACAACATCCTTCAATTCGGAATCCCTAAATCCCTAAATTCCCAAATTATGAATTTTAAGAGAATTATATTATAATCCTGGTGTCTTGGTGCCTTGGTGGCTAAACTATTATCATGAAAAAACCAAAAATAAGCATAGCAGTTATTGCAAAGAACGAAGCGGACAGAATCGGTCGTCTGCTCAAAAGTGCGGAATTTGCGGATGAAATAGTTGTTGTTGACTCTGGAAGCACGGATAATACCCAGGCTCTCTGCGAACAAATGGGTGCTAAAGTTGTGTTTAATAAATGGCCTGGATATGCTGCTCAAAAACAGTTTGCCATGGATTACACAACATCGGAGTGGATACTCAACCTTGATGCAGATGAAGAAATATCAGGCCCGCTTGCAAAAGAAATACAGAACGCAATAAAAAATGCCGGCCCTGATGTATCCGCCTTTTCCATGCCGAGACTATCCAGGTATCTCGGCAGATGGATAAAACACGGCGGATGGTACCCTGATCGCAAGGTGCGCCTTGTTCGCAGGGGCAAAGGAGTATGGAAAGGGGATGGCCTTCACGAACAACTGATTGTTAATGGAAAGATAGAGCAGCTCTCTGAACCGATTCTTCATCATGTTTACCGTAATATTTCAGATCATGTGGTAACCATAAACAGGTTTTCAGATATTTACGCTGTGGAACGCGGCCTGGCCGGCGGCTGGTTTGTTTTTGCAGGCGCAGTTCATGCTCTTGGCAAATTCGCAGAATGTTATTTATGGAAACTTGGTTTTTTAGACGGCATTCCCGGGCTTGTTATTGCCATGAATTCAGCCTGGTATGTATTCCTTAAGCATGCCAAGGCATGGGAGTCTGGCCTGCATGTTTGATTTACAAGAGATTGCATACAAAGTTGCCGGCCTGCTTAAACTTTTGGGCCTTATCCCGCGCAAGACAGCATTCAAATTGGGTAACTTTATCGGACGAATTCTGTTTTTGTTTGATAAAAAGCATCGGAAAATAGCGATAGACAATCTGACACGTTCTTTTGGCCATGAAAAAAGTTCGTATGAGATTAAAATTCTTGTTAGACGTGTTTTTAAAAATCTCGGACAGATTATTTTTGAGATCGGGTGGTCTTTGAGGCTTGAGAGAAAAGACTTTCAAAAGCATTTTAATATTCAGGGATTGTCCAATTACAGCAATGCGTATAAAAAAGGTAAAGGCGTTTTGCTGCTTACCGCTCATATGGGGAACTGGGAGCTTTTGTCGATTATTATTGCTATGGCCGGCTATCCGGTCAGTGTCTTGTACCGGCCACTTGATTTTTTTTTGCTGGATCGCTTATTTGGTATGATAAGAGGTCGTTTTGGCGCAGAATTGATTCCCAGTGCCCAATCTATGCGCAAGATTCTGCAAAGCCTGAAACATGGTAAAGTTGTTGGAATGTTAATAGATCAGAATGTTGATTGGCATGAAGGGGTTTTTGTCGATTTTTTTGGCCACAGGGCATGCACAAACAAAGGCATGGCGCTTTTGGCACGCAGGACCGAGTCGCCTGTTGTCCCTGTTTTTTTAGTACGTGAAAAATCAGGATTCAGGGCCGAATTTGGATCGGAAATTCCCTTAATAAAAACAGAAGACATTAGAAAAGATATTGAAGAAAACACCCAGCAGTATAACAGGATTGTAGAAGACTTTATCCGTCAATACCCTGACCAGTGGTTCTGGGTTCATCAACGATGGAAAACAAAACCATACTGCCAATGGCCTAAGGAAATTTAGCCACAGACCCACACAGACAAACACAGACAGGATAGTATGGTAAAAAGTGCCTAAAGTGAGCTAAAGTATATTAAAGTGCCTAAAGTTAAGGAATGCGCCTTCGGCGCTGCTAATTTTAACTTTTTTACCATACAACTTTGCTCACTTTGTTTCCGGCTGAAGTTATAATCAAGCCCTGAAGATATATAACACGCCGAAGGCGTACCACAACTTTAGGCATTTTAGGCACTTTAGCTCACTTTAGGCACTTATGTACGCACCGAAGGTGCGCCAACTTGAAATAAGAAACCTTTAAATTTGAGCAATATCAAACAGCTCCTTATCCGTTCCACAAACTGGATTGGCGATGCAGTCATGACCACGCCTGCTGTCCGGGCAATCAGAAAAAACTTTCCTCATGCCGAAATAAGCATATTAACCAGGCCATGGGTTGCTCCTGTGTTTGAAAGCAGCCCTTATATTGATAATATGCTAATTTATGATGATTTTGGAAAGCACAAAGGCCTTTCCGGGAAGCTGCGGCTTGCAAGGGAATTGAAACAATACGGTTTTGATGCGGCAATCCTGCTGCAAAACGCCTTTGAAGCCGCCCTTATTGCATTTTTTGCCGGCATTCCATGTAGAATCGGGTACAATACAGATGCCAGAAGTTTTTTATTGACCCACTCTGTTTCCTGTACGCCTCGAATCAAGAAGATGCATCAAACCGGATATTACTTAGACATTCTCCACGGGATAGGTCTTGACACAGACGGCCCTGGGCTGGATCTTGTTGTAGCTAAGAAATATCAAAAGAGCGCCGCGGAAATTTTGGAAGAACATGGCATATCAAGGGCAGATAGATTGGTCGGGATCAACCCGAGCGCCACCTTTGGTCCCGCCAAACAGTGGTTTCCGGAACGTTACGCTGCTTTATCTGATAAAATACAAGAAGTTTTTGGGGCCGGCATACTTCTTTTTGGAGGTCCGGGAGACAGAGAACTGGGTTTAAGAATTTCACAGAAGATGCAGCATCCACCGGTTGATCTTTGTGGAAAAACAGATCTTGGAGAAGCAATAGCCTTGATTAAAGAATGCGATCTTTTTATTACGAACGATTCCGGCTTGATGCATGTAGCAGCAGCGCTCGATGTGCCATTGATCGCTATTTTTGGCTCCACAAATCCTGTAACTACAGGGCCGCAGAGTCAAAGAAGCAAAATTGTGCGCGTTCCAATCAAATGCAGCCCCTGCCTGAAACCAGAATGTCCTGAAGGTCATCTAAAATGCATGGATCAGATAGACGTTGAGATGGTTTTTGATGTTGCGAAGGAAATTTTGTGAGCTATATTTACCGCAGAGCCGCTGAGAACGCAAAGAAATTTATTTTTTTAAATTGTCGTGAGAGGCGACAATTTAAAAACTAAGCTGTCTAATTTAATATAATATGAAACCCTCCAAAACTATCGATATTTGTCATTTCGACCGAAGGGAAAAATCTTAACAGACTTGAATTATTAAGATAATATTCGATCTTCTGGTATTATTAATTATCGCAAAGCGATTGAGAACATTTCTTTTCTGCCCTCTCAGCAGAAAAGAAATAATATTTCCCCTCCGCGACCTCTGCGTCTTGAGCGAAGCGGGCGGTGAAAAAATAAAAGTAATGGGGATTCTGTGAACATACTCATTGTAAAATTGAGCGCAATCGGTGATGTGATCCATACCCTTCCTGCTCTGAATGCCGTTAGAAAAAAGTATCCTGACGCACATATTACATGGCTTGTGGAAGAAGCGGCATACAGCATTATCAAAGGGCACAAAGCGCTTGACAGAATAATTGTTTCAAAAAGAAAGACATGGCTGAAAGGGCTTGCCGGGCATTCCTGCCTTAAAAATATAAGAGAGGCCTGCGGTTTTATTAAGGAGCTGCTGGATACCAGATACGACATAATACTCGATTTTCAGTCTCTGCTTAAAAGCGGGGTTTTAATAGAGCTGGCCAGGGGAGGGCGGAAAATCGGCTTTGACAAAGGCATGCAGCACCAGGAACACAGCTATATATTCTTAAATGAACGTATTAAGCCGGTTGATATGGATGTTCACGCTCTGATCAGGGGAATGATGCTTTTAGAATCTATAGGGATTCATTCTCGTGAAGCTGTATTTAATGTTCCGATTTCAGACCAGGACCACAATACTGCAGATGATCTGCTGATGCGCTGCGGTATAAAAACGCCCAAGCTGCTTGTTGCAATAAATCCAATGGCAAAATGGGAAACAAAGCTCTGGGATAATCTGAAATTTTCAAACCTTGCAGACAGGCTGATTAAACAGGCAAATGCCGATGTAATTTTTACGGGAAGCCATGAAGATAGCGAAGCAATCGAGGATATTATTTCAAACATGAAAGCCGGAGCTGCCAATCTTGCCGGCAAGACAGACCTGAAAACACTGGCCGCACTTTATGAAAAAGCATCTATTGTTGTTTCGACCGACACAGGACCCATGCATCTGGCCGCAGCTATTGGAACGCCTGTTGTGGCCCTTTTCGGACCTACAGCGCCGTGGAGAACCGGTCCGTTTGGGCCTGGTCATACAATTATCAGGGCAGATCTGGAATGCGGCCCCTGTTTTAAAAGACAGTGCAAAACAATTGACTGCATGAAACAGATCACTGTTGATCAGGTTTTTGACGCAGCAATGTCTGTAATATTTACCACAGAGATCACGAAAAACACAATTCAGGCAGATAGGCTATAGGCTGTTAGTTTTTTGTAACCTAAATGCCTTCAGCCTACAGCCTAAACAACCTGAGTAGATAGCCTTAAGCCTAAACAACCAGAATAATTACAGAGAGCATTCTTTTAAAAAACAACTTGACTCATAACGTTATGCGTTATAATATGATGTTGCGATGATAGAAAGTTTCAAATGCAAAGAAACGGAAAAGATTTTTGATAGGCAGTTTTCTAAAAAACTACCGACAAATATTCAGCAGATTGCGTTTCGGAAGCTCAGGATGTTGAATCGGAGCTCAACGGTTCAAGATTTAAGAGTTCCACCTGCAAATCGGTTTGAAGCTCTATCTGGAAAAAGAAAAGGACAGCACAGTATCCGTATTAATGATCAATGGAGGATCTGTTTTAAATGGCAAGATGGAAATGCATACAATGTTGAGATTGTTGATTATCATTGAGGTGATATAATGAGAAAAATACCAGCGGTACATCCGGGCGAGATTATGTTTGAGGAATTTCTCAAACCGATGAACATCAGTCAGAATCAACTTGGCAGAGACCTTGGCGTTTCTCCTCGCAGAATCAACGAGATCATTCATGGGAGAAGAAGCGTCACGGCAGATACAGCTCTTCGCTTAGGTATCTACTTCGGAAATTCCCCTTCCTTCTGGCTTGGTCTACAGATGGACTATGATCTCGATATTGCCGAGGATACCCTCTCCGAGAAAATTCATAAGGAAGTTCGTCAATTGGCTGTTGCCTGAGAGACTGCTGACAAAGCCTTTAAATCTCTGTAGATCAGGTTTTTGACGCAGCAATGCTTGCAATTCTTTTACCAAAGAGATCACGAAAAACATAGAGAAAAAACGTGATTAATATTTTATTTTCTTCGTGCGCTTGTAAAAATAAAATGTGATTAATTTAAAACTGATGGCGTCGTAAAAAGTTAAAAACACCCGCCCTTGTCATTCCCGCGAAGGCGGGAATCCAGTAATTACTTATAGTTACGCACGGTACTTTTGCACTGATTCCCAAAATCAGTACTTTTTACGAGTTCATCAAAATTGTTCAGTTAGGATGTCGCATGGACGTTTCTATTATAATTGTTAACTGGAATACTAAAAAACTTTTACTCGACTGTATCCGCTCAATCCATGAGACTGTAAAAAATATATCATTTGGAATATGGCTGGTTGACAACGCATCCACAGATGGAAGCGTGGAGGCTGTTAAACAAAATTATCCTGATGTAAAGATTATCCAAAACAAGAGAAATTTGGGTTTTGCCGCTGCCAACAATATTGCTCTGGAAAGGATGCGCGGCCAGTATGCTTTACTGCTAAATACAGACACGATTCTCACGAACGGAGCGGTTGAAAATCTTTTTGATTTTATGGAAAAAAATTCTGATGCAGGCATGGCATGCGGCCAACTGCTTAATCAGGATGGATCAAAACAAAACTCTATTGCTAATTTTCCGTGCATACACTCTCTGATCTGCAATGAAAGCCTTCTGCAGATACTATTTCCAAAAAAATTTCCAGGGAAGAGAAGAGAATATAAAAAGCCTGTTGAGGTGGATTCATGTATCGGAGCCTGTTTGATGGTCAGAAAAAAGGCTATGGATGAGGTCGGACTGCTTGATAAAAGATATTTCTTTTTCTTTGAAGAAACTGATTGGGCATACAGGATGAAGCAGTCTGGATGGAAAATATATTTTGTTCCATCAGCGAAAATTTTTCATATCCAGGGGCAGACTGTAGGCCATAATGTTGTTTCCAGGGTAATGTTCTACAGATCACGTTATATCTATTTTAAAAAATGGCACAAGAATTCTTATCCGCTTATTTGCCTTATTATTTTTGTCAGGCTATTGATAAACACAATTTTGAGTCTGGCAGGGGTTGTTGCCACGATAGGCATGCATGCGGGCATAAGAAGGAAGTTGTCGGTTTATAGCAGGCTGATTTTATGGCATCTTGTTGGATGTCCTGAAGACAGATAGAGACCTTTGCAAAACTATCGTTATTTGTCATTTCGACCAAAGGGAGAAATCTTAACAGACTTGAATCATTAAGATTTCTCGTCGTTAATACTCCTCGAAATGACAAAATTCAAAGGTTTCGCTCTGGCGGACTCGCAATGACATATTGTTTTGAAAACGATGCAATAGGTGTTAAATTTTATGTTCATAAAAGGAAATAAGTTAATATCAAAAGATATCCGCAACATTTTATTGATCCAGCTCGGCGATATAGGCGACGTGGTGTGGGCTACACCCACTTTTCGTGCCGTAAAGGAAGCATATCCGCAGGCAGAGGTTTCCGTTCTCTTGAGAGAAAGTTTTGGATCGCTTTTAGAGGCAGATTCTCATATCCATAAGATTTTTGAAGTGAAGCGATATAATGGAAATTTTTTAAAAAAGGCGGGAAAACAATTATCATTCATAAGGGAGTTGCGGAAGGAGCGCTTTGATCTGGTTTTTGATTTGCGTTCAGATGACAGAGGCGCTTATATGGCTCTTTTATCAGGCGCTAAAATCAGGGCTGCCTTGTTTTATCGCGGCCTCAAATGGCGTAATTGCCTCTTTACACACCTCGCTGAACCGCTTGCCAGCAAAGAAATAATTCATGGCGCTACAGAGCAATCTCTTCGGATTGTAAGAGAATTCGGCATAGATACAAAAGATACCATCCCTAAACTCTGGGTTTATGAAAAAGTCAAAAAACGGGCAAGACAACTCTTAGACGGCAATGACATAACGACTTCAGGCAGATTGATTACACTGAACCCCTTTTCCAGATGGCAGTACAAGGAATGGGGTTATGAAAAATGGGTACAGATCATTGACTGGTTATGGGAAGAATATGAAATCCCTACAGTGATTGTCGGAGCTATCGAAGAGAGGAAGAAATCAATTGATATAGTCAATAAATGTAAAGGACGAATTTATAACCTTACCGGCAGAACCAGCCTGGACGAACTGGCCGGAGTACTCAGCTTTAGCAGACTGCATATGGGCGTTGACAGTGCAGCTCCACACATTGCTGCGGCTGTAGGAACACCTACAATAACCATTTACGGTCCTTCCGACTGGAGAGATTGGGCACCTATAGGTGAAACACACAGCGTCATCACCCAGGATTACGATTGCGTTCCATGTCACCAGAAAGGGTGTGATAGCAGGGGGATAAGTAAATGTCTTGAAGAATTAACGGTTGACAAGGTAAAAAGGGTTATTCAAGGATTTTTGGACCACAATAGCAAGATATCTGTTAAATCAATCCCATGAGCGTAAATATCTTTTCAAACCTCATTTCCCATGTATGTTCGGTATGAGCTCTCTGGACCCCTTTTTTTCTTATTGCTTCAGCTTTTTCGGGATTTGAAAGAAAATATCGAATTTTTACGACGAGATTATCAAAACTCGTGTATGTAATAATTTCTTTGCCTATGTTATAAACCTTTTCGAGTTCGAGATTATGTTCGGTCAGATAAAGGCCACCACTCATTGTAATTTCAAAGTCCCTTCCCTTTAGACAGTAAGTATCCTGGTGTCCAGCCACTCCACTAAAACCGAGATTGATTTTACTTTTCGAATACATACGTATCATATCTTCCGTGGAAAGAGGTCCATTTTGCCAGCCATATCCAAAAGCTTCCACGTGAATGCCGCGATCTTTCAGAGCCTGAATAATGGTCGGTCGATTCCCATAACATTGACCGACGAATGACACATCAATAGTTTTTTCTAAATTGTACGGCTTATGAATTTCAGGATTTGCACCTTCGGGAAGATAGATAGGTAACGCTCCTTCAACGCAGTATTTTTTCAGAGCATCTTGCGTGCTTGTCCAGCAGAAATCAAAATATCGGCAGATATTTTTCATTCCAATGGGTTGCCCCTTTTTTGTCTTTCCGATGAATGTTTCCTTATCGTTCAGAGATAGATTGACTGTGGGAACACCAAATGAACTCAATTTATGAATTGTATCCGGAGATACAAGCTCCCCTGACAAATAGGTAAAAACGACATCTGTTGAATCCTCTTGAACCCACTGCTTTACTCGACTGACAAGGTCTTTATTCATTCTTGCTTTTATGGATTTATGCCATTCTTTTCCATGATGGTTGAATTGTTCGAACCAATCATAATGCCGAACTTGACCGAATTTTTCGAGGGATGGCTTCAGCGATTCATTTTCCCAGTTATAATGATGGTAAATCGCCAAAATCTTTAAATTTTGCTTTGGTGTGGGTTTCAGGCTGGGAAACTTGCGCCTAAAAGTCTTCCGGATTGTTTCTTCGTCCGGCAGGGAAGGTGAAGTGAATCGAATTTAGAGCTGTAGTAATGAAGTTCCCGTTTGAGTCTTCGTTTGTTTTTCCATGCCCTGAACAGGCGTCTGTATTTTTTAAGAGGATCGTTCATTTACTTTTTTGTCTTTGTGAATGGTGTATAACCTGGGCCCGTTCGATTTGTCTTCTCTGCCATTCATCATGTTCAGAACGTGTCCAGCATCAATGGCAGGTATTGAAAATTTTGTGGCGACATCAACACAAACTAAAAGTGAGCCGATTCCAGCACCCACCAGACAAAGATCTGTATTGGAAGGTATTTGGTTTAATGTTTTTTCTTTTATAGATCCCCACTTGGTTGCCATATAGGAGTCAGGGATTTCAGTAAAGGTGATATTCGGATAGCTGGAAAGTCTCTCAAACCATTTTATACAGGAATTTATATTACATTCGGAGTTTATGATGCAGATTTTTCTGCCGTCAACAAGGCTGGCGAAACTTTTCGAGGTAAGATATGCATAGACGACATAAAATGGCAGATAGTTATCCCTGTTTAATTCGATGTTGCTATTGAATAGAAACTCGACGAATTTTGATGCCGAATTATCACCTTTAGGCTTGCGCAGAAATGAGAAGAACCCCTTCTTTTCATGCTGCGTATTTCCAGGATAAATCAGGGGAGTAATCTTTCCAGATTCGGCTAAAACTTTCAGTACTTCGATATGCAGCGGCATCGATTTTTTTATGGCTTCAACAGATTCTGCCTGCTGGTAAAGACCATTACAGCCCAGGTCATTTTCATAAAAGGCGCATTCACCGTCGGCAAAACGGACAACCGGGGCTGCCTTCCTTAAAGATATACCCTGCTCGATGAAATCATGTAAGATATTAAAGTATTGATTGCCGTTTGATATGTCTCGATGAAAGAGACATGTTTCCTGCTCGATCATTTCAGGAACATTGATTTTGAGGATCGGTATATTATCTATTTCGTTTAAGATAAGTTTTTCGAATCGGAATGTTTGGCTATAAATTAAACTATTAAGACAATCTGCTTTTTTCATAAAATATTTCAAACTTTAAAGTGTTTTTTTTGCCAAAAACAGCGAAACTTGTGCCAGAGTACCGTTTTGCGATTAATCGAGAAAATAAACTGATTACAGGAATCTGTTTCAGTGTATTTTTAATGTATTCTGAGTGATAATCCTTCGTGCTAATGCTTTTGAATCCATGTTTTGCCAACATGGATTCTAATGTATATGGCGTAAAGTGATAGAGGTGATAAGGTAATTGCCATCCCTGCCATTCAGCCCACGTTTTTTGCGCATCTGTCCCCTCATAATTAGGTACGTCAATAACCAAAAGGCCATCCGGCTTTAACCACCCTCTAATTTTTTTGAGATAATCTCGAGGATTTGTGGTGTGTTCTAAAAAGTGCCACATGGTAATTACGTCAATTGAGGCATTTTCAAAATCGATTTTGTCGACAGAACCTATCTTGACAGGAATTTTCAACTCATTAATTATATATGATGCTGCATCATCAGAAATATCAACACCTTCAACATCGTATCCGAATAGTCGACAGGTATGAAGAAAATACCCCCTGCCGCATCCAATATCAATAACCCGCCCCCCTTTTTTATATTTCCGAAAAAATTTGACCCTATGATCTTCTTGTGAAATACGTCGCTTCATTTCAGTAGAGTCTATTTTTAGTCCTTGATCATACTGGTCGTTAAAATAACTGCTTTGGTACAGTTGTTTCAATTCTTCCTGATCAGGTCGAGGGTCGAGAAAACCTAGTCCACAATTAACGCATTTGAAGGCAGTCCAATCTCCCTTTCGAATCAGAACAGATCGATTTGGACTGTTGCATAGAATGCAATTTGAAGGGGCTGATTCCATAATTTTCCTACCTTGGTAATTGATGGACAAAGTTTTTTATTGTATGATAAATAACCTGATATTTAATCAGTTTTTCCTTCGCCCTTGCCTTGTCTTTCATAAAAGGAATCGTTAGGTTTAGAGTTGCTATCCTCCAGCAGGCTTTTACTAAATGTGCTCTGCTGATTTTAGTGATTGTTTCAGGAAGATAATGCTTTTTATAGAAGACATATTCTGCAAGAATTTTTTTTCTCCATGTATCTGACGATGCGAAGTTTCGTTCAGTCCGTCCTCCTAAGTGAACGACCACAGCAGAATCATTGTACCCAATCTCATATCCTAATTTTCTGATCCTTAGGCACAGATCCTGATCCTCGCCGTAGAGAAAGAATTTTTCATCAAACCCTCCGATTTTCTTTATTATTTCTGAACGTGCTATCATGCTTGCACCAAGAACACATGCTATTTTGCCTGGTAGGTCCGATAATTCGTTTGTTGTATATTTCTGACCGGGATACTTATAAGATACCGACCACTGCAATGTCCCGTCAGGATTGATAATTTTTGTGCCGGCAAGACCGACACGAGGATTTGCATCTATAAACGATATGGCCTCGTTGAATGTATCTGACATTACTTCGGTATCTGGATTGAGGAAAAAGATATACTTACCTTTACATCGCGGCAACATCTGGTTATTAGCTGAAGCAAATCCCCTGTTTTCCGTATTGGCTATAAGATGGACCGACGGGAATTTGTCTTTTATAAAATCTGAGCTTCCATCTGATGATGCATTATCAACAACAAATACTTCCTTGGCAATATTGTCCGGTACAAGAACAGATTTGAGACAATTTCCAAGCAGGTCCGCAATATTATAGGATACAACTATAACGGACAGATCCGGTTGTTCTCTTTTAAATTTTGCTGTATTTTCCATGTACTAAATCAAATTGTTATCACACAATATTCTTATAATTAATTTTAAAGTTACGGATAACATAAAGATTTTACTACTTTTTCCACGCCCACAACATGCCTACGGGCCAACGACGGGTGGTGAAACCTTGCTCATTAAGGTATGTCTCCAGGGACTCAATGTTTTGCTTGGGTTCAATCCCGCCGTGAACCTCCATTGCTATTTGATCAATCCTGGACAGGCATTCCAGCGGGCAACCATAAATAATATCATATTCGGCACCCTCACAGTCCATTTTTAATAGGTCGCATCTTTCTATGCTGTGTTCTCGAAATATATCAGAAAGCGTAATTGAGGGTACCTGAATAATTTTATTGTGTCTGTGAGTTTTTTGAAAAATCGTGGCGCTCGTTGTAAAGCTATCATCAGGATTAAACATTATCTCAACAGTGCCTGAATGCCCGGCAACGGCTTTTTGAAAACACTCCATACTGCAATCTGCATTCAACCCCCTATTTCGCGCCAATTGCTTAAAGTTAGAAGGTATTGGTTCATAAGCCAATATCTTTGAACAATTAAAACGGGAGGCCGCAAAAAGTGTGAAGAAACCTGCGTTGGCGCCGATATCTATAATGTTTGAATTATCAGGGACATGTAATTCAAGCCCATCCATATAGCATTCATCCATAAAAATCTCTTTAAATGTTTGAAGAAGTCTTTGTGGAACTTCAACAAGTATTTCCCTTCTCGTTCTAAACAAGACAGGATCAGCATTACAAACCCCAAACTTAATCGCCAAATATAGCCACCAGTTTGATAGATTCTTTATAAGGTTGAAATATCTCATCTTCAAGTATGCCTTAGCCTCAAAGGATTTATTTTTGCAGCATTTTCTCGTAAATGTCCTCTACGCTTTTTGCTACAACATCCCAGTTGTTATTAATCGCCGTATTGTAGGCTTCCTTTGCCATCGTGATTCTGATTTTGCTGTCTAACATAAAGCCTATTTTCTCGCAAATTATATCGGCAGTGTTCGTGTCCTCAATTACGAATCCGTTTATTCCTTCTTTGATAACATCCTTTGCGCCTACATTGCTGCTGATTATTACAGGCAGGGATGCCGCCATGGCTTCAAGGACTGTTATGCCGAAGGTATCAAATCTTGAAAGCATCATAAAAATGTCGCTTGCCAGATAGATTTTTTCGAGATTTTCTTTATGGACCCCGGCAAAGATGACATTGTCTTTTATGCCGGTCTTTTGTGCAAGGTTGCTGTATTTTTTGTAATCCCCTTTGCCGACGACAAGCAATTTGATATTTTGAGAAGGATAAGACGCCTTTGCCTTTCCTACAGCGTCAATAACATAATCAAGCCCTTTGATTTCAAAATTCATGGAAACAAATAGAATCACGATATCAGAAGATTCGATCTTAAATTGCTCTCTTATCTCTTTGCGAGAATCCTGCCGATCAAAGCCTTGGAGCCTGTCGATATCAACACCGGGATGGATGACCTGAAGCTTTTCGGGTTTTATCTCGTATTCTTGAAGAAATTTTTCCTTTGTAAGACTGGAAACCGGAAGAAATGTTTTGCATCTTGTATTGTTGACGAGGCATTTTTCAACACAGCATGTTGCGCGATCAAGCAGACTCATGGATTTCTTGCGCACTTCATGCACCCATATCCGATGGGGGATTCCATGCATGGTGAAT
This sequence comes from Candidatus Desulfaltia sp., assembly GCA_030656555.1. GTDB lineage: Bacteria > Desulfobacterota > Desulfobacteria > Desulfobacterales > ETH-SRB1 > Desulfaltia. Next base: position 44,470 of record JAUSPN010000015.1, read on the forward strand.
ATGTCTGCATCGAAGATTCGGTCATGGGTGTGAATCAGGTCGAAATTCATTTTTGAGATTTTCCGATTAGCAAACCAGGCAAAGCTGATCGTTGTAAGGAATCTCGGGAATCTGATTATGGGAACCTTATGAAATGTGATTCGGTCTGAATCTGACTGCCATTTGTTTGTAAATACATGAAACTCATATTTTTCGTTAAGACACAGGCGCTTGGTCATCTCATAAGCAAACTTTTCCGCTCCACCGATAAGGCCATAATTCGGGATTACCACGGCTATCTTTTTTAGTGTTTTATTCACTTAAAGGGTTTCTCAGAAAGACTTTTTTTTAAACCAAAAACAACCACACCAATATACTTCTTGGTCAGCCATTTCTTTAGTTGCGTGTCGGATCAAACCACCTTTTTTATTATCCTCTGTGATCAAGCTAAATTCTTTCAGTGCAAGCTCTGCAAAATAATCTGCAATCTGATCATAAGAATATATCCGATGGGCGTTGAACATTATTTTAGATTTGCCTATGGGCACCGCAAATATCAACGATCCACCGACTGCCAATACCCGCTTAAGCTCAGAAATAGCTTTCATGTCCCCATCTGGATCAAGAATATCGCCATAACGTCCCAATCCTATATGTTCTACAACATGCATACATGAGAGGGACTCAACGCTGTCATTTTCAAACGGTAAATTTAGCAAGTCAGCCGACTCGCAAGACAGGTTGTTAAGATCCAGATTTACCCGTCGATACTCATAAAACTTCACTGGAATAAATGCAGAAACAATAGTACAAAAAGACAGCGATGAAGAAATATCTATATGAATCTCAGGTCTAACTTGACTGAGGATGCGAGCAGCCCATGCAGGATGGTAAGTATAGTGTGGTTCAATGTTATGTTGAGGTATTTTTTCGTTCAAGCATGGATAACGATCTTTCCATCGAAAATTAAAGCGCTGTTTTGATTTTCTTGATAATTTTTTAAAATTTAAATAATCACAAATAAAATCAATATATTTTAAATCCATATTTACTCGTTTTTTATTTTCAGAGAGGGTCAGCTTTGTTTAGCCGCCACAAAATGGTCATCATAGCAAATGATGTATATAAAACAACTTCCGGCACATGACTAAAAAACGGTTCAAAATTTCCTATGACAATGACCACCACAAACACAGCTGCAACACACCTTCCCCATCTTTTAATAAAATCATCTTTCCCATTCCTTATACAGTCCCAGCACATCTTAAAAGATATAAATAATATATAGACAAATAATGCAAGACCAACAAGACCTGTCCTCACTGCGATACTGGGCAGCATTGAATGGGGGTCGTTGTGGATAGAGCTTTGTCTGTATTTTTCAGGGACTTTTTTATTGTATTCCTCAAGATTAATATGCTTTCCATTTTTATAAGTTTCCATTCCAAAACCTATGCCGATTATCGGGAAATCCTTTATAATTTCAAACGTCATATAATTTATATCAAATCGTAAGCTGGTAATTGGATTAACATGAATAAAACGGTTTTTAAGAGGGGTCATAGCGATAGCAATTAATATTATCCCCAGACAGGCAATTAGGATTTTTTTATTTTTGAAACATAATATAATAACTGATAGGAACAGGGCCAGCACGGTGCTGCGGGCCTGTGTCAAAACGCTTAAAATACATAGTGGGAATAAGGATATAAAGGAGATTGTTTTTACGTATAAATTACTTGCTGTAATTATATGGTGTAGAGAAAAAATTGCGGCAGTCACGGTAATATAACCGACCCAATTAACCGGTATTTCCGGAAGGCCTGTTACAAGCTTTGCAGAAAAACTATTGCCCAGCATGAAATAAAAATAATATATTTCTCCTATTGAAAATATAGTGGCGGAGATAATTATAACCCATGAAAGGCCAATAAGTCGTTTCCTGGAATTAAAAGAATTGATTAAAATATAATAAAATACAATATATTTTAGCAGATGCGCACGAAAATCATGGATACTGTTTCCTTTATCAAGCGCAAAGAAAAGGCCGATGAATGCCCATGCGACAAAAAGCATAAACGGAAAAGTAAGTGGTGACTTGAAGGAAAAGTCAATCTTTTTAACACAGATTAAAATCAGGACAATAAAGATAGACCCATAAAAACAAATTTCTTTGATAGCCGTTGTGTGTGGAAAAGGAACAAAAAACAGAAAAATGCCCATTAATACAGGGACACTCAGGCTTAAGATCTTGAAGATTTTTTCTTTTATGCTTTGTTCGCCAAATTGCGGCACTGTGTCTGTAGTTGTATTTATTTCCATGTTATTTGTAGATAATCTCCCTGTATTCCCCCTTTAAAAGAGTAGCAGGGGATTAGCATTTTTGCTGAAGTATTACACATTTTTCTGTCCAAGCTGGATCAGAAAAATCGGAACCGGAAGCAGGGATATTGATTGGCTGTTTTCAATATTTTGTTTTGTGATAACATCCAGATGATCCTTTTTAGAGCTTATTTTTGTAAACCATTGAAACTCTGCTGCCGAGACCTTTTCCTGATATTTAACCTCGAAAAATTTCAGCTCGCTGCCCTTTTTGGCAATGAAATCGATTTCTTTCTGTCCCTGCCAGTAAAAACAATTCTTATAATATCGAAAAATATGCATTCCCACGACCGATTCCACTAATTTTGATTCATTTGCAGGATCGTTTAAAAATCTTTGGCATTCTGTGAAAAAATTGTCTCCTATCCCGCTGTTTTTCCCTGAAAAACAATGAAAAATCAAAGGGTCCTGAAAATAGAGTTTCTTATTCTTTCTGTACATCGGCAATTTTTTTGACAAATCGATGAACTGAACAGACCGTAAAACATACATTCTTTCCAGAATCTCAACATATTCCTGTACTGTGGCATGGGAGGCTATTCCGGATTCTCTGCTAAGGCTGTACCAGCTAATTCCGGTAGATATATGCGCCAGTATCCTGGACATTATCTGGTAAAGATTCCGCTCTAACTTACCCGTACGTCCTATGTCCCCTTCAACCCGGCTTAAGTAAAGCTGGTACACATAGGAAGAAATATGTCCTCTGGAAAAAAAAAGGTTTACTGAAAGAGGAAAGCCGCCAGTTATCAGATATTCTTTAAAACGGCGCAAAAGAAGGTCCTTGTGATATATAAGACTGTCGATATCTGTTAATTCAATCCTGGGTTCGATCAAACTTATAAATTCGACAAATGTCATAGGCAACTGTTCAAAATCGATTTTAGAAACCTTCCCTCTTCGACCCGGCATCCGCTCTGCCCCTTTACGAATATCAAGCAAGTTTGAACCGGTAAGCAGGAGAGTTACATTTTTAAGTTTTCCTTCATCTGCCAGCGCCTTTACTCCTCGCTGCCACTTTCGCACGAATGATATCTCATCGAGAAAAATATAGAGGCGCTGTGGATTTTCAGGCCTTATATTGCGAAGATAGCAGTCAATCAATTCATAAAGCTGATTAAAATCTTCAATCCTGTCGAGTGAAAAATAGAAAACATGCTTTCTTGGTATCCGTAATTCAAGTAAAAGTCTGCGAATAAGCAGCTTCATGGTTGTACTTTTTCCAATTTGCCGTGGCCCACGAAGCGTCAAAATTGAATCTATATCCTCGGGATACTCAAACATGAGAGGGGGGATATACCGATAGCTTTCCCGTTCGTAGTCTGCTATCTTTTCATCCTCCAGTATCAGTTCTTCTCGAAACCACCATGGGTTATGCTGCTGTAAAAGCTGAAACGAAATTTCCATGAACCACCTGACATGTATTTGTTATATACATAATTTATAGCAGATATTGTATTTGGTAGATACAATACTTTTGTATAAAAATAAAGAAAAAATTTGGTTTAAAAAATAGAATTAAAATTTATATCCATTCGGATGCTTTCTGTGCCATTCCCAGGCTGAGGCGACGATATCTTTTAGTTTTGTGTATTTTGGTTTCCAGCCCAGTTCCTGATGAGCCAGATCTGAAGAGGCTATAAGAACCGCAGGATCTCCCGGCCTGCGTGGCGCAAATTCATAAGGGACCTTTCTGCCGGTTACCAGCTCTATGGTTTTGACTACTTCCAGGTTTGAAAATCCCTGCCCATTTCCCAGGTTATATTTGCCGTTGGGATGTTTATCCAGATTTTCCAGCGCCTGGATGTGAGCCTGGAACAGATCCAGAACATGTATATAATCCCTGATGCATGTGCCGTCTTTTGTCGGATAATCGTTGCCGAATATCTGCAGCTTTTCACGCTGTGCAAGCAGAACCTGGATAGTTACCGGAATGAGAAGGGTTACATGACGTTTTGCATCGCCAAATCTTTTGCTTGCACCTGCAGCATTGAAGTATCGCAGGGAATTGAATTTGAGGCCGTAGGCCTTATGGTACCAGTCCAGAATCTTTTCAAACATCAGCTTGGATTCTCCGTAAGGATTAATCGGCGACTGAGGATGTTTCTCATCTACCGGGATATACCGGGGTTCGCCAAAAGTAGCGGCGGTGGAGGAAAAGATTATACGGTTGCAGTCAGCCTCGCGCATGGCATCCAGAAGTCTAATCCCGTTTGCCACATTATTGTTGAAAAACTGACCCGGATCAGTCATGGAAGATTCAACTCTGGTATCAGCCGCGAAATGGATTACCGCATCAATAGAGTGCTTCTGAAAAATCGTCCTCAACAAAGACTGATTCCCAAAATCCCCTTCATAGAAGATAGCCTCAGGAAGCACCGCTTCACGGTGTCCTTCCTGTAAATTGTCTATTACTACTACCTTATGCCCCTGGAGCAAAAACTCTTCAACACAAACAGAGCCGATATAGCCGGCTCCTCCTGTAACCAGTAGCGCCATAGTGTTTATCCTTTATTTTTTGTCTTGTGTGTCTTGCTTCTGGTCTGTCAACTGACAGGCATTTTTCATTCATGTGGAAATTCCTAACTTAGGCAGGATATACAGCTGTAAAAGGAACCAGATTCCTACTATGGCCAGCAAAATAATTGCTTGTTTCATTTTTTTCTCCTTATTTTTAATGCTTTATGGAGCTTAAAGTTTTTCCTGAGCATTTTAGCACATGATCACGTGCCTGGTTTATTGCCCCTTTCACCTCTTTTGATTGAGGCAGTGTTGACGCAAGCTGCTCTAAATACTTGTGGCTTTGAAGGGCCTGGAATGAGGGAACAAAATTCAGATCAAATGCCCAGCCTATCAAAAGCAGTTTAAAGTCGTTTAATGTTTTCAAATCATTTATTCTTACAGATTTGCATTCTTTCAAGGTCTGCAAAACCTGGGGCGAACATACAGGTTCATCGGCAAGGCCAAGTTCGATGGTCGAATTTGGATTCTTTTCCCGGTCATTGTAGTAATCAATAAAAACCTTCCATATATCAAGTTTGTCAGCATCTCTGATAAGCCGTATAAAAAACAGGGTTTTTTCATTTTCTGCCTCTGGAAGAACAGCGGCGTTATGATATGCAACAGTTTTTGCGATCAGCCTTTTTTCATATTTTGAAAACATACGCAAAATTTTATGTATTCCTATCTGTTGTAATCCCAGCCTGGCATGGTTTTTAGAATTCATATCATTGAATGTGCCGTATACGGCATACTGTTTAAACCTTCCGATGTCATGCAGTAAAGCCATTGTTTCCGCCAGCAGCAGCTCCTGCTCTGAAATATCCAGCGCTTTGCCTAACATGACAATATTGTCGCACACACGTTTTGTATGTTCTTCTTTTAACCTGATAGCGCGGTTATATTCTGAATCAGCGGTGTAGTAACCAGACACATAATCGGCAAACCAGGTTTTTAAATATGTTAGATCGCTGTTTTTCATAAGTACTTTTTTTCTATAAAATCGACCAGGCTATCTATCTCTTCCAATCCGAACTTAGGCACTTTCAAGTCTATGTTTGAATCTGTAACAAAGGCTATGAGATTATTATCTTCCCCGCAAAGAGGTTTTTTGTGGGTTGATGAACGGAAGATTTCTATTTTAGGTTTGTTTTCCCTTTTATAACCTTCGACTATAATGATGTCCATGTCATGGAAGTATCCCTCAAGACATTCTAAAGATTCGGAGTCAGCATCCTTTACCATGGCGATTTTGCCAGGCGAGGCTACAATTACCATGTCTGCTCCGGCTTCCTTATGCCGCCAGCTGTCTTTACCTTTTTGATTAATATCAAATCCATGATATGCGTGTTTGACTGTGCCAATTTTATACCCACGGCTTTTTAATTCAGGAATTATCTTTTCTATTAGTGTGGTTTTGCCCGATCCAGACTTTCCTACGATTAATATAATTGGTGGCATGAGATTAATCACTTTTTATATTTTTATACGCTAACTGAGCATTGGCTCAATTAGCATAATAGTTTAATTTGAAAGTGTTAGAAGACTCAAGTAATATTTTATAAGGGAAATCTGTTCCATGTATTCGGAATCCGGCCCTGTTTCAAGGATTGCCTCTATGAGGTGTTCAGATATTTGTTTTGCTGTTTTGATTTCTCCATAATCTGTGAGTTTTCGGAAAAAATAATCATAAACAGATGCCCGGGCCGAAATATCGCTGTTGAAAAATCCGGTCGCAGCTTTACCCCAGTCCTTTTGGTCAATCAAATACCTTATTGCCAGGTCCTGAAACATCAACTCATCATAATTGTTTTTATAATCTATTGAAAACGGCAAAATATCGTTAATATAAGCTTTGAGTTTTAACGGACTTTCAGGGCAGCAATAATAATATGGCTCAAGGTACCCTTCCGATTTTCTTCCATATAAATGAACACTATTTTCCTGTTTGTCAACAAAACGACAAAGAGGTGTATTCTGGTAAATTCTGCCGCCTATTGTATATTCATATCGCCTTAAAAGATCCGGCGAAAACCTTATCATCTGTTCAATTGTATGGTCAATTGTCTCATAAGTTTCTCCAGGAAGACCGAAAACAAGATTTATCGTGCAATCAATGTTGAATTGACGGCATAATTCAAGGGTCTGGATTATATCATTTTGGCGATATGATGTTCGATTTGTCTTCAAAACACTGTCTGCAAAGCTGTCACAGGTAAGCACAACGGAAAAGCCGGCCTGGGCTAAAAGCTCTGCGAATTCATCATCAAAGGGCCTGGGCAAAAATTGAGAAGAAAATCGAAAATGTTCATGCAAACCGGATTTGATTATTTTCCTGACCAGAGTAGAACAATGTTTCAGGTCCGGTATATTAAACTCCGTGTCTGTAAAAAAAATATTTTTAATTCCATCATGCTTTTCGGATATCTCTTTTAACTCACAAATAACGTCGTTATGGTCCCTGAAAATAAAGCTTCTGCCTTCGATAAGAGGCTCAACGCAGTAAGAGCAGTTCTGGTTGCATCCCCGTTTTGTCTGTATGGGCAGACCTGCAGTTTCATAAGCATAATTGAATTTACTTTCTCTTTCAATAATTCTGCCGGCTTTCCTGAAGGCGTACGGCTGTTTCTGATTTATCTTATAACCATCCTGGCATTGAAATATCATGTTGGGGATTTTGGATATTTTGTCGTCATCAGGAAATGCTTCAAGAAATTGACGCACAGCCTCTTCGCCTTCTCCGACCACACCGTATCGAATTCCCAGCATTTTCAGGATTGCCGCAGGAGATATTGTAAAAGCGCCCCCTCCGGCAATTATAGGCACCCCGGGTTTTTGCTTTTTTATAATATCAACTATCTGTTTTATACCCGGCAGAAAATAAAAAGTCCTGTACCCGTTGCCCTCATGATTTCCATACTTTTCGCAGGCCATGCAGGTGTCTATGTTCCGGAGCCCCAACCCTATCAGGTCGGGATTTTCGCGCTTTAAAATCCCTGTCAGATTAATTTCAGGATCGGTTTCTGGAAGAAAAGGGAAGTCAATGGTTACATCATAAGAATGCCGGCGAAGATAATCAGCAATAATGTCCAACCCAAACGGGTATATCTGTTTTACAAGATAGTATCTGTCGGTATATAAGAGCAAAACTTTTTTAGGTTTGAACCGCATTTTTCAAAGGCCTATTGTCGCCAAAGCACAATAAATATTGATAGATATTGACTGTAAGCGCAATATCAAGTGTAATTATAAAATGCAATATTATTTCTTGGCCCGAAAAGTAGCGATGAAAAAATATGATGGATTTTTCTGCGCTTATCAAATATGTTGACAGGCGCAAATGAACGTTGAAATTGGAAATTTGGCCTTCATGCTTTTGTGTTGTTCTTCCCAATTTCAAGCCATGAACGGCTATAAATTTATTTTGGCTATTACCGGCTTTAACAAATAAAAAGGGTGCGAAACTTGAACTGCAACAGCAAGCGCATTCCTCGCAGCTTGCTGCGGGGTTAGCGAGCGAATCAAAAAATTGACAGAATTCCTTACAGTCGAAGATTCCTCGCAGCTTGCTGCGGGGTTCTTCAATTAATTTTATCCTGCAAAGTAACTGCCATGAATAAAGAAAAAACATTATATTTGATAGACGGGAGCGCATATATTTATCGTGCTTATCATGCAATCCAAAGCCTTACAAACTCGAAAGGTTTGCCTACAAACGCTGTTTTTGGATTTACCAGGACTCTTTTAAAGCTGATCGAAGATCGGGCGCCGGAATATGTGGCAATGTTTTTTGACGCAAAGGGGCCGACTTTCAGACATAAGATATATAAAGAATACAAGGCTAACCGCCCTTTGATGCCGGATGACCTGTCGGTTCAGATTCCATATATAAAAGATATAACAAAGGGATTCAATATACAGGCTATCGAGATGTCCGGATATGAAGCAGACGATCTCATCGGCACCATTTCAACAAATGCCGAGAAAGCCGGATTCCATGTGGTCATGGTTACAGGGGATAAGGATTTTATGCAGCTTGTGACCGATAAAGCTACTATATGGGATCCCATGAAGGACAAGATAATAGATGCGGAGGTTATACAGGAAACCTTTGGAGTAGAACCTTTGCAGATAGTTGATGTAATGGGTTTGACCGGCGATGCAGCGGATAACATTCCGGGTGTGCCGGGTATCGGCCCCAAAACTGCTATTGATCTGATCAAAACATATCAAAACATGGAGCTTTTATATGCACGGATTGATACTGTAAAAAAGAAAAAACTGCATGAAAATCTTGTCAAATACAAAGACCAGGCCTTTTTGAGCAGAAAGCTTGTGACAATTAATACAAGTGTGCCTTTATCATTTAACCCGGAAGAGTTTAAATCCAAAACTCCTGATAATAATATTCTTTCCAGGCTGTTTAAAGACTTGGAATTCAGGCAGTTGCAGCAGGCCTTCCCTCCGGAGAGCGATCTTTCCAAAAAAAAATACAGGACAATTTTCAGCATTGACGAGATTTCCGATCTTGTCAATAATCTTGAGGGGGCAGGGCTGTTTGCCCTGGATACAGAGACTACATCTGTAGATCCCATGCGGGCCGGGCTTGTAGGGCTGTCATTTTCAAGCAAGCCTGATGAGGCATTTTACATCCCATGCAGCCATGATTATCCAGGCGTTCCTGAGCAGCCGGACATTACAGCTGTTTTAAACTTGCTGAAACATGTTCTTGAAAACTCGGACATTAAAAAGATCGGCCAGAATATCAAATACGACTGGATAGTTCTTGCACGTCATGGAATAAACCTTGCCGGAGTGATGTTTGATACAATGCTGGCCTCATATCTTCTCAATCCTTCAAAACGCGCACATAATCTTGACCAGATAGCTCTTGATTTTCTTGATCACAGGACAATTACATATAAGGATGTTACCGGCGGCAAAGGCAGGAATGGGTTTTGTTTTTCCCATGTTCCTATAGAAAAGGCAGGGCCGTATGCGTGCGAAGACGCAGATATTACATTGATGGCTTACAATAAACTGATGCCCATGCTTAAAAACGAAGGCTTTATAGAGCTTTTTGAAAAGGTGGAGATGCCCCTTGTTTCTGTTTTGATGAAAATGGAAATGACGGGAATCGGCATAGACAAAGAAAAGCTTAGCCTGCTTTCAAAATTGTTTGAGCATCAGCTTGAAGATCTTAAAGACAGAATTTTTGCCATTGCAGGAGAAGAGTTCAATATAAACTCGTCGCAGCAGCTTGGCCTGATTCTTTTTGAAAAACTCGGGTTGCCGGTTCAGAAAAAAACTAAAAAAAAGACAGGCTATTCAACAGATGTCGATGTGTTAACGACCCTTGCCGAACAGCATGAGCTTCCGGTTATTATTTTAAGATACCGCAGCCTGTCCAAGCTAAAGTCAACATATACCGATGCTTTGCTTGGGCTCATTCACCCGGAGACAGGACGTATCCATACGTCATTCAACCAGATGGTTACAGCCACAGGCCGTCTCAGCAGTTCTGATCCGAATCTTCAAAATATTCCTGTCCGCACCGATGAAGGCCGGGAAATCCGCAAAGCATTTATCCCGAGAAAAGGATGGTTGATTCTTTCAGCCGATTACTCGCAGATAGAGCTGCGCATTCTGGCACATTATTCAAATGATCAAATACTGATAAAGGCTTTTCAGGATGATGAGGATATTCATATACGTACGGCAGCCGAAGTGTTTCAGGTTTTCCCTTCTTTTATTACTCCTGAGTTAAGGCAGCAGGCCAAGGTTATAAATTTTGGCATTGTGTACGGTATGAGTTCTTACGGTCTTTCCAAAGAGCTTGGCATAAGCCGGAAGATGGCGACAACTTATATAGAAAACTATTTTGCAAGATACAAAGGCGTTAAGCAATTTGTTGACCGGACAATAAAAGAAGCAAAACAAACAAAGAAAACAGCTACTTTGCTCGGTCGCATCCGTCTTCTACCTGATATAAACAGCCCAAACAAAAACGTACGCGAATTTGCCGAGAGAACGGCTGTTAATACTCCCATTCAGGGAACAGCCGCAGATCTTATAAAGGTGGCGATGATAAATGTGGGCTTTGCATTAAGGGATAGAAATCTTAAGTCTGCAATGCTTCTTTCCGTGCATGATGAAATCGTTTTTGAAGTTCCTCCTGATGAAATAGATTTACTTCAGGGACTCGTTAAAAATATCATGGAAGGGGTTTGGGACCTTAAGGTGCCGTTAAAAGTAAACATAGCGTCCGGTATTAACTGGGCGGAAGCGCATTGAGACCTCTAAGCCTTTACTCCGGAAGCCATCTTATGTCCGAATTTCTCGAATCGTACCTTTTGTTAGACCTGTTTTTTCAATTGGTCAGCAACCGATTGATTCAGTAATTTTTGGGCATCTATGAGCATTTTGTATTTTGATTCAATTTTTTCCAAATTTTTCGACAAAACCGCCTTCAATAAATCTCCCTCCATTTCAGCAACATCGATTCTTTCATAATAGTCCATAGTCTCTTTGAGATGGGCGATAACGATCTTGCCTGTCAGGACTGGGTGATTGTTCGTAACATTTGCATCCTCAAATCTTGTTCCATGTTCAAGCTCAACTTCTAAACCTTTTCGGAAAGCCTCAAGGGGAATATTCATTCCCTGGGTATTCACAATATTAAGAATCGTGGAGGCTTCTTTTCCTGAAATTATTGGATCAGTGATTTCAGACCAGTCACGCAAGCCAATTTCGTTGCAGACTCTTTTTACTTCATCAACAGTTACATACTCCGGCAGTTTCATGATTTTCTCCTTTTATGATTGATCTCGTAAAAGAGATCAGGTTGTATGTTTTGTTAAGACAAGGCATACCTTCTAAGAAAACAAACAAAAATAAAACAGAAGAGGTGTGCTCATGAGACTGAAGGATTATGGCAGAAATCAGAAAAAACGTAAAGAGCATATTCATCAAAACAGACTTCTACTGGCTGGAGTGGATGTGAGCAAGGCAAAGCATGATGCTTTTTCCCTGCCTTTCCCCTTGACAAACAAGGCCGATTCTCCTATAATTTTCATGCTGAAAGATAGGTCTTATCAGCAAGGTATGAACAAGAGACAGACAAGCCTTATGGAACCTATGCGAAGGTCTCTTGGGGGTAGTTTGGATTGTAGAATAAATTAAAGGGAGGGAAAAAAGATGTTAAAAAAAATTTTGGTCTGCACAGATGGCTCAGAGGATTCCAGGAAGGCAGTCTTATATGCTTCTGCCTTTTCCAAGGCATTAAAATTCCCATGACTATTTTGAATGTAATTCTAACGGGCGAAACGCTTGTGGGAATGATTTTTCCTTTTACCGAAGAGATAAAACCTGCTGATGAAAATGCAAAGAGAGAAGGTGAAAGAATACTGCAAGAATCAAGATCCGTAGCAGAGGCTGAAGGTGCAATATGCGATACCAAGGTTGTCGCTGGAACGCAAGTTTCCAAGGCGGTTGCGGGATATGCTGTACGAGGGTGACCATTGCTGGCTCCTTCCCCTTCAACTCGAGGTTGTATTGGCCGCCAATGCCGCCTACCTCATAGATGGTCAGAGGTGCTTCCACTCCCTTGGGTAGGATCTCCCTTCTCTTGTCGATCCGGATAACCTCACCGGCTTCCTGCCTGGCGGATTCGGAAATAAGAATCTGCCCGCCGACAGTATAGGACTCTATGCGGTTCGTCATGTTTACACCGCTTCCCACTACACCAAACTTGGCTCGTTCCTCAGAACCAATGTTACCAACCACCACTTCGGCAGTATTTATGCCTATACCCATCTCCAGTTCAGGTAAACTCTTGCGCACATTCTCTTCGTTAACCAGCACCATTGCATTTTGCTCTTGACAGTAAATAAGAGGATTAATCTTATCTGCCGAACCCGGCATGTGGCGCGGCGGCTTTTTGCCGCCGCTAACAATTGTAGAATGTTAGAATAAATGAATAAGAAACGCAGGTGAATTTTCAGATTGCCTTGACAAATAGAGAAAGATTATCGGATTAAATGAGCCTCTTTTCAGGGGCTTTTTTATTGAGAAAAAGGGCGGCTGAGTTTTGACGGAACCTACCGCCCTTTCACAAAAAGAGGATCAAGGAATGGTCCTCAATAACCGATATAATTGATAATCTTTTTTGCTGCTAAACTCAAGGATATTTTTATAAAAGGCCGTGATTATCCGTGGCCCAGGCCTGACAGGTGTCCGCGCTGCAATAGCTGTAAATTGTGGGGGCATGGTTTTGTTACTGCTCTGTTTGACGGAACCCCGCAGTTAGCTTCAAGGGCTTGGTTATGAATTCCTCATCCGAAAAAGCAACCGTGTGTATCAGCATCGATTTCTGCCACCAGCTCCTCAAGACTTTGGGACGAATCAAGTGGGACATACTTGTGCCATTTCATATCTGCCCTTTGCCAGAAAAGCCTCCAGTGGTTTTTGCTCCTGATGAATTTGAGTTTGGCAAAGGGTGCCCAAGTTTCTTCAGATGGATTATTCCATCGAGGCCTGACTTCAAATATGATTACGTCCTGATTTTGAATCCTATATTCACATCGCAATTTATCTTTGATATGCTCAGGCGATCTTTTCTGACAAAGCGTCCCGACCAGCTTTCTTATTTTGTGTGTCTCTATTTCGGTAAACGCCACTTTCTCTTCCCTTGGTTCATAACGTTGTTATTATTTCATAATGCATATAACGCCGGTATCCGTAAATCCCTTTGTATACAGCAATATTATCGAACATATTGCGCTAACATGTGCTAACAGCTATGAGTTCAAATTTGTCACTGGATATCAAGCAGATAGATATTTCTCAAGAGCTTCAGTTATTACAGTATTAAGAGTGATTCCTTTGGCTTTAGCTAATAAAGCTGCTTCGCGATGAAGATCACTCCCTGTTCGAACATTAAAGCTACCTTTAAACGGTTTTTCAGGGATTGTTCCTTCTTTGGAGCAAATGTCTAGATAATCATCTACCGCATCTTCAAATGCCTCGCGTAAACTGTCAACATTACTGCCTTCATAGCTAATAAGGCTGCGAATAAATTCTATCTTCCCATGAAAAATTCGATCCTCATCGCTATAATGAACTGAACCATAATATCCTTTGTAAGCAATCATATCTTTCATAACATCCCCTCCTTTTTAAGAAGTTCAAGGATATCATCAATAATATACATTTTGACAATGTTATTAGGGTGAGGTTTATGCAAAGTAATGGTAGCAGCTGTAGGATGAATAAAACGTCTTCGGGAGCCGCCTGTCTTACCAGACTTCGCTTGTTTGTACCCAAGCGATTTTAAAAGTACCGAAAGCTCATCCCATGTAAAGTCCTTTGGACGTTGCTGCAATCTTAATAATAACTTATTCTTGCGACTCATAAACAACCTCTTAAGGAATAACTTATGATATTTAGACAAGAAAAGCAACTGTTTTTAGTTGCGAAACAATATTAATCTGCATCATACTCTTTTCCGACCTTGAATGCATCGGCGACAAACTCTCCGATGCGGTAGTATCCGCGGATGCCAGGAGAATAAATAAGGGGGTCGATCTTTTGGGGATCGGGCTTTCCATCGGTTGTGCAATCATCAGCGATGTATGTTTCAGCAATTTCACCGATTACAAGGGTATGACTTCCCAGATCAAGATAATGAATAACTTTGCATTCAAGATTTAACGGACATTCCTGAATCAAAGGCGCTGTTTTCAGTTTCCCGTAGAATGTCTTAAAGATTTGGGACTTGTCTTTATTGTTACCAGAACAAAGACCGCAATAATCAACTTTTTTGACCAGATCAGAGGAAGGAACATTAATTGAGAAGGTTTCGTTTTTTTTAACACCTGTCAGGGTATAACGGCTTTTCTGAAGAGCGACAGAGATTGCGGGTGGCTTGTGTGATGCAATACTGCACCATGCTGCTACCATATAGTTGGGTTTGTCATTTACGCTGGCGCCGACTAAAACTGCAGGCATTGGAAAAAGCAATGTCTGCGGACCAAGTTTGATCTTTTCCATTTTATTTTCTCCTTATGAAGATAATTTTAGACATTTTATAGGTTTTCTGGAGTCTTTTCCATAAAATCACAAGGATAACAGCATATATTTTGTAAACAATTTTCTCATCAAAGTCAATAAACCGGTATTATTTCATTCTGCCTTAAAAAATTCTGTTGTTTTTGGTTTGACCAATAACGCATGAAACACATAATATGCATTTTGATGTTGTAAAAAGGTGGGAATGAGGTGCGGAACTTAAACTTGGAGTATATATAATGTCGATTCAGCTATATTTCAGTAACAGGCTTGAGAATCTGGCTGAAAAGTTTGCGTCAACAGTTGATCTGGAAAATCAACACAAAAAAGATGTATTTAACGCCCCGCTTGTAATTGTTCCCAATGCCAATCTTGTTAAGTGGCTGCAGCTTATGCTGGCGCGAAAACGGTCTGTTTGCATGAATATGGATTTTCAGTTTTTAGAGGCAGGTCTGTGGGGTTTGTTAGCTGACCTGGATGACGAAAAATTAAATCCAAAGCTGCTTAATAATGACTGTTTGCGGATGTTGCTGCTTTACGCGCTGCAAAATCTCGATGAAAACAAAATTGAACCGCAAAAGCGAGCGCATTCCCTGCAGCTTGCTGCTGGGTTAGCGAGCGAATCTAAAAATGGCAAACTTCCTTACGGTCGAAGATCCGCCGCAGCAAGCTGCGTGGAACTTCAATTCAAACCGATAAACCACTATCTCCTTGATCCTGATAATATTAAAAGGCCGGATTACGCCGCAAGGCTCTGGCAGCTTTCAGAAAAATTTGCCGGTTTGTTCCAGGAATATGAATTTCATCGCTGGGACATGATTCAGAAATGGCGTCAGAATAAAATTCCGCTTCAAGGCATGGAACTGTGCCAGCAAAAGTTATATCTGCTGGCAGATGAATTGCGGAATAAACTTTTCCATAATTCCGGAACCCTCTATCTCTCAATAATGGAATATGCAGACAGAGTTCTTGCCGGGGAAAGTGAAGAAAAAACAGTTGCCGGTAATGCAAAAGATTTTGTGCATTTTTTCGGGCTGTCCCAGATTTCCCCTTTCCATCTTCAGCTTATCGGGCGGCTGAGCAGATATTATGAGATATTTATATATGCCTTTAATCCATCCCGTGAGTTCTGGGAAGATATCAAAACCCCCCAGGAAAAAAGATGGATTGAAAAAAAAGGAGTAAAAAAACTTCAAATCACCCATGCAGAGCTGCACCAGGGGGAGCTTTCAGGCCATGATGATTCAGGCCGGGATGATAATGAGCTTTTATCGTTATGGGGAAAACCGGGGCGGGAAAGCATCCGGCTTTTATGTGAGCTGACAGATTATGATTTTAATGCCTGCTTTGCAAAAGAAAAAGCCCCTGCAACGGTGCTGCAGAGAATCCAAAGCGATATCCTGACCCTTCCTTCTGAAAAAGCCGGGCTAAAGCAGGACAGGTCTTTGCAAATTGTCGCCTGTCCCGGCATATACAGGGAAGTTGAGACAGTATATAACAGCATCTTATATAACCTTGAGCAGGATAACCGGTTGCAGTTAACCGACATCGCAATCCTTGTGCCGGACATATCAAAATACAAGTTTGTTTTTGATTCTGTTTTTAATCGATCTCCAAAATCTATCTCATATAATCTTGTTGATTCACATGCTGATATAGAAAGCATATTCGGCCGCGGGGTTTTGTCGATCTTTGATTTTGCAACAGGAAGATTTTCACGCAAAGAGGTTTTTGATCTGATTTTGAATCCCTGTTTTATGAGTAAGTGGAAGATAGGACTTGAGGAAATAAGGATGTGGGCATGCTGGGCTCACGAATTAAACATATTTCATGACTTTGACCAAATATCAAAAAAGAAAAAAGGTTATTGTGAAAGCCCTTATTACACATGGAAACAGGGGCTCCAGAGACTGCGCCTGTCAAGAATTATGTCAAATCCTGCGGAATCGGAAAGAGATGTTTCAGACAGCTTTAAACACTTTCAGGACATTGTTCCATATTTTGATTTAAACTCAGGCAATGTTGATCTAATGGAAAAATTCTGCATTGTAATTGAAAAGCTGCATAATGTTGCTCTTAACTTGAATGATGCCATGCTGTCGGGGAAGGAGTGGAAGAGCCGGTTTTTAGAAGCATGTGATGAGCTGCTGGATATACCTTCGGATTTTGCAGGAGAAACAAAAGTTAAACATTCTCTTATTAATGCGCTGGACAACCTGCAATTTTATGATGCTGTTAGTAAAGATGATAAAGACTCAAAGCTTGATATAGAGGTAATTAAAGAATTTATTAAATCCAGCTTAAGCTCAATATCAGGAGGTTATGGCGATTATTTGACCGGCGGGGTTACAATCTCCGCAATGCAGCCGATGCGCCCCATACCTTTTAAGATAGTTTATGTATTGGGGATGGAAGAAGGCTCATTCCCAGGAAAAGCGGAAAGCTCATCACTGGATCTCAGGCTGCTTAAAAGGCGGATAGGCGATATCAGCCTGCCGGAACGCAATTGTTATATTTTCCTTGAAATGCTGCTTTCCACACGTGACAAGCTGTATATCAGCTATATTTCAAAGGATCTGCAAAAGGACCGCATTCTTCAGCCATGCTCGGTGGTCAATCAATTACGCAGGCATGTTGAGAGTAAAATCTTGCCGGACGCACAGGTGTTTCAGGTTGCGGAAATTCCTTTAAAAGGCAGCAGTAACAGATACCTTGACAAAGAGAGTATAAATGACTGCTTTGATGTGATGGTGAACTATTCAATGGCTGACAGGATAGCGTATTACAGGGAAAATAATTTATGGGATAAGGTTAAGGAAAAGGCTTTAAAAAATGACTTAAACAATGTTGCGGCATTTTATCCTGATCTTAAACATGAGATCGAGGCTGCTGAAGATGAGGACATAACTCCTGAAAAAATTACTTTAAAACAGTTGAAAAGCTATTTGCTTGATCCGGTAAACCAGAGCGTGAAACTGCATCTTGGTATTTTTGATGAAGAAAAAGACATAGAGGAAATTGCCGTCAGGGAAGATGAACCTTTTTATTCGGAATTTCCAATAGATTATAATTTAAAAGTTGAGACATTAAATTTGTGGGTGGATTCAATGTTTTCTGTTAAAAACATAAAGCAGGGGACACAAAAACCGGAAGATCTTTTTGAAAATGTTTATGATAATTTTCAGCGTCAAAGCAAAACACCGGAAGGGCTGTTTGCTTTAATAGATAAAAGCGAGCTTGGAAATGATGTATCTTTAAGATGCGCGACCCTGTCACCGGTTCTAAAGCAGATGGAGTCTGCAAAGAATCTGTACGGATCTGTTATTATTGGAGACCAGCTTGATAATTACAACGCTCGGGCAAACAGACTTTGCGTTAAGCATTTTAAGCCGCTTGCAATGACGATTAACCGTATAAACAAAGCGGATGAAATTATTTCCCGCGCACTTGAACTTCACGGCCAGATTCCGTGGACGTGGAAGGACCAGGATAATGGATGGCATTCGCTGATATTGACTGGAGCGGAAAACAGGCCGAAAAAAGATCCGGATAAATATGTTCTACAGCCGCTTTTATTTTACATGTGCTGCATGGCAGGTCAGGAAACCTCGGATTGGATAGGAAACAGCAGCATAACTTTTCACATCGCATATAAAGAGGATATTAAAACCTGGTCATATCAAATCAGCAAAAAAAGCTGTATAAATTACCTTGAGCAGCTACTGGCCGATTATCTCAGCCAGAAGGATCTAAAATGGCTGCCGTTTAAATCTGCGACTTCAGGAGATGTCAAGCCTCATACAATCATGGAAGATAAGATTACCGAGGACATTAAAACAGATTTTCAAATTCAGCTTGCAGAGGCACTTTCAAAGGATGACGCTGATCTAATCAAACTTGCAAAACCAGAAATTCCATCAGATGCCTTTGACAAGGCAAGGCAGCGCTTTAAAATCTTTTTTAACAACATCGACAGGTAACTGAATGCCTTTACAAACCGTTCATGACTGCAAACAGGTTGACCTTAAAAAGCACGGGCTTATAGAAGCGTCCGCCGGCACAGGCAAGACCTATATAATTGAGAATCTGGTGGTGCGGCTTTTAAAAGAAGACAGCGAGATCGCCCTGGAAAATATTCTTCTGGTTACCTTTACGGAAAAAGCTACATGTGAATTAAAGATCCGCATACGTGAGAAAATTGAAAAGGAATTAAAAGACGCGGATGATCCCGGTGTTGCTAAAAGGTTAAGAGATTCACTGGATGCATTTGATAAAGCAGCCATCTTTACGATTCACGGTTTTTGCCGGACTGTTTTAAGCGATTTTGCCTTTGAAAACAGCGTTCTTTTTAAAAGCGAACTAATCAATGACACACCTGTTTTTGAAACAAAGCTCAAGGAGCAGATGCGAAAAGCCTGGCCTGAAAAATATGGAGAAGATTTGCCTGAAATTCTGGAGGGCTCGGGTTTTAGTTCAAAAAAGGAAGGGGGAAAGTTTACCGATACAGTGCTTGCGATAGCCGGAAAAACATTTCGCAAAAATGCGGGCGATCTGCTTTTGCCGGATATAAGAGGCAAAAGTTTTAAGCAGATTCAAAATGAAATAAAGGGGCTGGTTATAGAGTTAAAAACCCTGACAGGCACGCAGCAATGTTTTTCAGGGCAATTTGAAAAATTAAACATAAATGCTTCAACAAAAAAATCTTTACTAAATAAAATAGTAACTCCTCTTGAAAATTATCTGAGCAGTATTGATGACAAAAATATTGATATTGCCGGCCTGCAAACGCTGATTTCTCAAATTCAAGGCGCAAAATCCAGCGAAAGACAAGGCATTCAATGCCTTGTCTTGGACAAATGGTTAAAAGTTGGTGCTAACCCGGAAGTTTGTCCCAATTTGCAGGATATAGTTTCCGTATTGCAAAAAATAGAAGAAACCTCGGCCATTTTAAAACAGATTCTTGCGATTGAAACAATCCATCAGCTTCAAAAAGAGGTAAGCCGGACAAAGGCGGAAAAAGGCTGGATCAGTTTTGATGATATGATTAACCTTGTTGAACAGGCCCTGTATAATGATGATTCAGCCCATTTGCTCAAAATGCTCAGACATAAATATAAAGTTGCATTTGTTGATGAATTCCAGGACACGGATACTGTTCAATGGAAGATTTTCAGGAAAATATTCTTAGAAAGTCAAAATCCGGACACCAAAGTAAATCCCGGAAACAGCCTGTTTCTTGTCGGCGATCCAAAACAGGCTATCTATTCATTTCGCGGGGCAGATGTTTTTGCCTATCTGGATGCGAAAAACGAAATAGAAGAATTGTCAAAACACCAGAAAGCCAATTTATATTCTTTGGATATAAACTGGCGCTCACAGCCTGAACTAATCAATGCGTTTAACAGCCTGTTTGGCAGAAAGGAATGGTTTAAGCCCGGAAACCAGGCAGGCAAATTTGATATATGTTATCAGGATGCGACTTATCCGGCGGAAAAGGACAACCTGACATTATTAAGTTCAGACGAGTCTAAGCGCGGTGTGCTGAACATCGTGGATTTCAGCGATGCATTATCTCATCTCAGCCTTGCCAGAGTGCAACTTGCAAAGTTTATTGCCGAAGAAATCCAGCATCTAATTGGCTACGGCAATATCAAACTGATTCAAAAAGGGAAAGAAGAAAAGAGGCTTGGTTTTGGCGATATCTGCATCCTTGTTCGCGCTAAATCAGATGTGCCTTTAATAGAAACAGAGCTTTCCAGCCTTGCAATCCCATATACATATTATAAAAAACCCGGTCTTTTCCAATCTGATGAAGCCTTTTATTTAAGCATGATTTTTCACGCAATCCTGAATCCTGCGAGCAGCACGGATGTAAAAAGGGCGTTTTTAACCCCTTTTTTTGAATTTAAACCGGCTGATTTGAATGCTTATGAAAAGTTGCCTCATTCGCATCCATTAAAACAAATGCTTTTCAAATGGAATGAATATGCCTTGTCACGCGATTTAAGTCTTCTTTTCCAGTCACTGATTAATGATTCAGGTTTGCTTTTTCGCGAGGCTGAAAAAGTTTCCTGGGAAAGGGAGTACACAAATTACCGGCAAATATTTGAGTATCTGGAACAAACAGCCTATCTGAAAAATATGGATTTCAGGCAGCTGACCTCGTTACTTGATGGTTACAGAAAAGATACGGTTCGCGCTGATGAGGATGCTGATATTCATCAAATTGAAACCGAGGAGGAAAAGGTCCGGATAATGACCATGCATGTCAGCAAGGGGCTTCAATTTCCAATAGTTTTTGTTGCCGGTGGATTGACTCAAAGATCTGCTGGTTCTGATAATTGTTATATATATCACAAGATCGTGGAAGAAAATGACCTGCCTAAGGCAATTAAGACAATCGATCTTTTAATTCAAAAAGGACAAAGCGGGGAGAAAAAACATCTTCTTGAAAAAACAGATGAAGACAAACGTCTTTATTATGTTGCTTCCACCAGGGCTGAGCATAAACTTTATCTGCCATATTATCCGAACCCTAAAAAACATCAATGGGTTGGGCCGGTATGCAGCCTGCTTTCTCCTGCCATAGAAAAGGCTTTCCCCAAAAATGATGAAAATAAAAATATTTTATGGCTTACGCCGGATGATCATTGTTTCGCAGATGATAAAATAAAGCCGGATAATCAACGATATCTTTCTGAAACACAGATAAAAGATCAAGCAGATCTTTTTCCTCACACAAGAAATTACAGGCATAAAAAAATCAGGCTGGAGTCTTTTACAAGTCTGCACGATAAAGTTTCCAACATGGATAAAGGAGGCGAGCAAACAACAGGGTTTCAACTTGCAGATGAAAAATCCAAAGAGGATGATGAAAGCTTTGGTTTGCAAAAAATAGATATTGCGCCTGCCGACATAATACCTGATGAAATGCCCGGCGGAACCGAGATAGGGTCTATGTTTCATAACATATTAGAGAATATTGATTTTACGCATGCTGTTAAAAAAATGGACTTGGCGCAGGATAAAGTTCGCTCTTTGCTGGATGATCCTGAAACCGGAGATATTATTTTGAAACAGATGGATATGTACCGCGTAGAGGAGCGCTGGGCATATAACATCTGCCGGATTATAAAAAATACCCTTACAACTCCCATAAGCATTGTTGGCGATCAATTTATTCTTGGCAGGATCGGGAAAGCGGATCGGCTTCATGAAGTGGAGTTTATCTATCCTTTTGCGCTGCCAGATGGTAAGGATGAAACAATTCCTGATTGCGCGGCTGAAAACGGGTTTATAAGAGGCTCTGTGGACATGGTTTTCCGGTACAATAATAAATTTTATATAGCGGACTGGAAATCAAACTATCTTGAAAACGGCTATGACCAGGATTCCATGGCAATTAACATGAACAGCGTGGGTTATGATCTCCAATACAAGTTATACACCATTGCAGTTTTGCGCTGGCTAAAGCAAAGCTTAAGCAACAGATTTGATCCTGTAAAAGATTTTGGCGGAATATTTTATTTTTATTTGCGTGGCATGGGAACAGGAAAAGGCAATGGTATCTTTTACATTCCTGCGGCTCAATTAGGAGATTTGGAAAGGATGGAAGAGGAAGTTGTAAAAGATGTATGAATCTTTTGACGATAGTGAGCTTTCTGCGCTTGATTTCATGACCATCAGAGATCTTTGCGAATTAGGCGGTTATCAAAACGACTTGCCTCTTTCTGCGGTTTTGACGGCCATGTTTTCTGCTTTACAGGAGGGCAGTCTCTGCCTGAATATAGATAAAGATTCTTTGTCTGATAAACTGCAACTCTTTATGGAAAGCAAAAAAGCAAAACAGATTTCCGCTCAATTTTTATCCAATTTTGCAGAAAACAGATATAATAATCTCATTGCAAAAAACATTGATACCTACCTGCCACTTATTTCACATGAGTCCAAAGAGAAAAAACTTCTTTATTTCCAAAAGTTCTTTTTTCATGAAACCAGACTTAAGCACAGGCTCAAGGCTTTTTTGCAGGCAGATGAACCCTGTAAATTATCCGGCGAAAAGGAAAATGAGATTTTAAAGGAGATATTCTCCGACAACCATGCCATCCGTATTTCAAAACAAGGAGCGCCGGTTGAAAAGGATCAAGACCAGGTTAAAGCTCTGAGGCTTGCGCTTGGCTCACAGTTTGCCATTATATCAGGTGGACCTGGAACCGGTAAAACCTCTGTTATGGTGAATATTCTTCGCTGCTTTGTGCGCGCTGGAATCAAACCGGAACAAATCATACTGGCTGCTCCGACCGGCAGGGCGGCGCAAAGGATGACTGAAGCAATTCACACCCAGATTAATTCCATCAAAAATCCATGTGCCGAGGATATTGAACTGTTAAATCTTACAGGGAGCACGCTGCACAGAATATTGCGATATAAAACCAGTTCTCATGACTTCCATTACAGGGATACAAATCCCTTGCCCGCATCGGTTGTTATTGTCGATGAAGTTTCGATGGTAGATGTCGTGATGATGGAAAGATTTTTGCGCGCAATAGATCCCGCAAAAACAAGGCTTGTTTTATTAGGAGATAAAGATCAGCTTCCTTCGGTTGAGGCTGGAGCGGTTTTTGCGGAAATGATTCCTGACGAAACAGAAGAAAATATATTCAAAGACCGGTTAGTAGTTTTAAAAAAGGTTTATCGATCAGGCGCCAATCTTCTGCATTTGGCAAAACAGATCAACCAGGGCAAATGCCCTGAATACGCGCCGGTTTCTCTTGATTCCGCCTTGTTACTTAAAGAGGATAGCTGGGCGTTTGTTTTGCCGGACGACAATATAAACAAATGGAAGAAACAGCTCAGGCTGTGGGTTGAGCATCATTATTCAGGCAGGAAAAATAAAGATAATAAATCATATAAAGAATTGATCCTTGAAGCTGGTAAGCTTGATGCTGATAGTCTTGCATCTTCAGATGATGAGCAGAATATTCTTGATCAGATTTTCAGCAAAATTGAAAAGGCAAGGATTTTAACTCTTTTGCGTAAAGGGATTTATGGTTGCTCCTGGATAAACAGCATAATAGCTCAATATTTGAGTTTTGAGCTGGAGCCTCTGACAAAAATGCGTAATAATATTTTCAGCGGCGCTGTTATCATGATCACTCAAAACGATTATTCAAAAAAACTTTTTAACGGAGATGTCGGCGTTATAATTAAAAATGTTGATGGGAATTACAGGGTGTTTTTTAAACAATTCGGCTCCTATATCTTTTTTGATATAGATTTTTTGTTGAAATGGGAACCAGGCTTTGCCGTGACAGTGCACAAAAGTCAGGGGACGGAATTTGATGATGTGCTGCTTGTGCTGCCGGATAATGAAAGCCACAGGTTGTTGACCAGGGAGATAATATATACCGGCATTACCAGAGCAAAGAAAAGGGTGATTTTATATGGCATTGAGCCGGCATTTAAAAGCGCTTTGCAAAGAAAAATTGAACGGGAATCAGGTTTGACATGGTAATGGCAAATTTTTACTTGTCTTTACCGGGTTCCACTTTTTCCTGGTCATTAACGGTTTCTTTGATCGCGCAATAAATGGTTTTAAAAATTTCATGAAAGCCGGATGGAGAGATTCTTCCCGCTTCTACGAATTTGACAACTATTTCCTTGGATGCCCTTAGAATTTGTTCATCAATTGAAGAGCTCATGTTAAATATCCTTTTGTTGTTGATTTTTTATCAATAATATTAGTTTGTTAGCAGAAAGGATTATTTGTGTCAAGCTATTTGATGGCCGGTTGTTTGATGGCCGGTCTCATAGTCTGATTGACAGCAGGCATTATATTTTCTATTAATATTGATGAATTCGTAAAAAGTCCCTTTAACCTGTCATTTCGAGTGGAACGAGAAATCTTTATTCTGCAACCTATTGAAAAGACAAAATTTCTCCCTGCGGTCGAAATGACACATAGCACCTAACGATTAACACGTTTCGTATCATAATGAGGTACTTGCAATATGCCGAAAAAACAAGTCAGTTATAAGACAGACAAGCCGGATATAGTGAAAACAGATATCCTGACCGCTATGGAGTATAAATATAAGGGGCAAAGGGATATTGATATTGTAATAAAACAACCTGAGTTCACGTCGGTATGCCCCATGACAGGTCTTCCTGACTTTGGATCCATAACAATTAAATATAGGCCGGATATAAAGATTGTTGAATTAAAGTCGCTAAAGTTTTATATATTACAATTCAGGAATGTTGGTATCTTCTATGAACATTTGGTCAACCATATTCTAAATGATTTAGTTGAGTTGCTTGATCCAAAGAGCATGGAGGTTTCAGGAGATTTTACAGCGCGGGGCGGGATTACTACCACGGTTACCGCAATATACGAGAGGAAAAATGAGAATCCATAATACATATATTCGAGTTGTTTTTGCCGTCATCCTTTTTTTGTTTTCAATATTTATGATTGCCGGATGTTCCACATGTTCGTCTATTAAAAAGAGCACAAAGAAGATAGTCCGGGATATAACGGCTGTAGATGATATGAAAAAAAAGGTCGCAATTTCTTTTTTCGCAAACAATACTTCTTGCACCGATCAAAACCTTGAAGAATTATTTCAGAAAAATCTTGCTGAAACCATAAACAGGGCATGCCCCGATATCTTGCTCATAAAGCCCGGGGATGCCGAATGCCCTGATTTTTTAACCAGGCCTTTATCGCTGGAAACAGGCCGTCTTGACAATCTTGCTCTGGCAAAGGCAGGCCGGCGGCTCGGTCTGAATGCGATTATAGCCGGAGCTTTTATAGATATAAAGGTTTATAAAGAAAAACAGGGGTTCCTGTGGATGAAAGATGACCGGAATTTTCTGCGGGTGATTATAAGTTGTGAGGTTTACGATGTTGAAACAGGCGCAGAAATTCTTGACGAGAGCTTTGATTATGAAGTCGGGATTGATGAAACAGAGTTTGTGTCAATAAAAGCAAAACAGACAAAAGATACAATCGAGCTAAAGAATGCTCTGGCACATATTGCAGAAGCCATGGGTGAAAAGATTTGCGATACTGTAGGCATTTTGCCCTGGAAAGGATATGTTGTTTCAATAGCAAATGATAAAATTATAATTTCTTCCGGAAAAAGAGCCGGGCTTTTACACGGCGACATGCTCGAAGTTTATGAGAGCGGAAAGATAATTCAGGGGAAAGACGGCTTGAGGTTTTTTCTGCCCGGGCTCAAAACCGGCGAGATCAAGATAACAGATGTTTATCCTGACAAGGCCCACGCCGTACTGGTTACAGGAGATGCAATAAAAGCCGGCAGTTCGGTTAAAATAAAACAATAATTTAAGCAGTTACCCTGTACACCATAATAGGTTTATCAACACCTTTGATTTTTACAGTCGGCAGAGTTTCGACATTGATCTGCTCAGTAATTTTATGATCAGATATCTTCTGAAATGTGGTTTCGTCTATAAGAATCTCTCCTTCTTTAGCTATACTTTGCAGTCGTGATGCAATATTAACGGCCATTCCTATAGAGGTAAATTCTTTTTTTCTCAATGAACCCAACACTCCGGAAAAGACCTTTCCCGTTGCTATCCCGATTCCTATTCCCAGTTTCAAGCCTTTTTTTTGACTAAGCTCCCTGTTGATCTCCATTGCTTTTTTTTGCATTGCGATGGCGGATTTAACAGCGCTGGCGGTATCATCGCTGTGCATTACAGGCGAACCGAATATTACCATGATGCCGTCTCCTATATGCTTGTCAACAGTTCCTTTAAACTGATAAGCTATCTCTCCCATTGGTGTAAAATAACGGTTGTTCAAAAATGCCACAACCTCTTCAGGCGATATTTCCTGTGACATTTTGGTGAATCCCCGGATATCTGAGAACAGGATCGACACCTCATGAAATGTTGGTTTTAGATCGCCTTGTGTGTCCTTAAGCTCATTGTAAACCTGTTCGGACACAAACTGTTTCAGGCGCTTTCGCATCGAGATATCACGAATATTGGCTCTTAGTTCAATGTTGTCAAAAGGCTTTGTCAAAAACCCGTCGATTCTCTGATTTGTTGCCATGATTGCCGCTTCCATAGTGGCATAACCGGTTAGAATAATACGCGTTATCTCCGGGTTTATTGTGGCTATGCCGGCAAGGGTTTCAAGGCCGTTTAACCCGGGCATCTTGTAATCCGATATTACGGTTGCAACATCAAAAATATTTTTTCTGATAAAGTCTATACCCCCTTTACCATTATCTGCCGTATAGATATCGTAAGGTTCTTTCTTAAGAGCGCGAACTACCGAGCGTCGAACACCTTCTTCATCATCAATAAAAAGTAATCCGTTCATATCTCTTTCTCCTGTTGCAATAATTCCATATATGCCTTGATTAATTCTATTGTTTCATTTTCAGACGAAGTCCGCTTTATTGATTCACGGAATTTACTGCTAAAACGCAAGCCTTTAGCAAACCATCCAAGACGGCCGCGCATCATCCTGCACGCTGCTGTTTCTCCAAAACATTGAATAGACATTTTGCAATATCTTATCATGGTTTCAAAGCGATGTGTAATATCTATCGGCAACACATCATCGCCCTTGGCAAAAGCCATGATCTGAGAAAAAATCCATGGATTCCCGATCGCTGCTCTTCCAATCATAATGGCATCGCAGCCGGTAATCCTTTGCATTTTTATAGCATCCTGTGCTGTAATAATATCTCCGTTTCCAATAACAGGTATGGTGACCGCACTTTTTATCGCTGTAATTATTGACCAGTCTGCTTTGCCGCTGAATCCCTGGGAGGCTGTGCGTGGATGAACGGCAATTGCGTCCACACCGCATTCCTGAGCTATTTTTGACAGCATTAAGGCCTGCTCGCCTGATCTATCCCATCCGGTTCTGATTTTTATTGTAAGCGGGATATTGACGGCTTCTCTAACAGCCTTGATAAGGGCTTCGGCAATGTCGAGCCTTTGCATCAGTGCAACTCCGGCGCCTGTTTTAACCACCTTTTTTACCGCGCAACCAAAGTTGATGTCAACCAAATCCGCTCCACAAGATTCAACTATCTGAGCTGCTTCAGCCATTACGTCGGGATCTGAACCAAATATCTGAACAGACAAAGGTTTTTCCTGGGGCAGGCTTTCGAGCATTTGCTTGGTTTTTTTTGATTCACGGACAAGTCCGTTAGCGCTTATCATTTCGGTGCAGACAAGCGCGCAGCCCGCTTCTTTGGCGAGAATCCTGAAAGGCAGGCTGGTAATTCCTGCAAGAGGGGCTAATATTGTAATATTGTCAAGAGTGAGAGAGCCGATTTTCATTTTTTATGAGCTTGTGAAAGTATAGGTTACTAAAATTACGAAACAGAGCATGGATTAGCATAACAGAAAAGACAGTTATGATAACATGGATGAAGGTTGTATGATCCTATATCAACAGAGACCATGCACTTGCATCCCTGGTTTTTTCTCTGGCCCGAATCCTTTCTAAAGGAAAGTTTTCCACCGTATATTTTTACCATAAGATCGTTTGGTATGCATGAACTTTGTTTAATGCCGGAATTTGCCGGCAACATATTCATCAATTCCTTTTCACAGCAGGTATATATATTAATCTTTTTTACGGCAAGCTCCCTTTCAATTTTTAAAATAATTCCTTTTTTCTTTTCAACAGGCGGATGGATAAAGGAGAAACCTGGAATTAATGCAACCCTTTTGCGAATTTTCTGGTAATCATCCATAAAGCTTACTATGCATCTTTTTATACCGCTTTCTGATGCTTTTTTTGTAATTATTGCGAGATCATGCAGATTGTCTTTTATGCCTCCATTGTTTGTCTTATAAAAACATATTGGATCAAACCTCCAGTTTATACATCTTGCCCCAAAATTGCCGCAGAGATATTCAAGCTGCTTTAAGCGTTTCTTTAAAGGGGGCACATTAGGCTCAAGCATGGGCGAATCCGAATTGATGGTAAAATTAAAAAAGAGATTAAACCCCATTTCTATAAGCTTTTCACCGAATTTGCCCTCTATAAAGGGACCAAAATTCTTTGACCAGAATACAATGGTGTGAACTATGTCCGGCGTTGCAGGAGTTACCGATACATGCTTGTTGTATGGATTTATAACTTCAAAGTATTTGTTTTGAATCTGCTCCATAAACCAGCGCATGTAGAAGGCTGGAATGTCTGTTCTGCGGGAAGCGGAAATTACTATTTTCTTCATTCCTTCTTTCGATTTTTCAGTAATATTAACTTTCCCTTTTTTGAGCTCTTGGGTTTTTCTTCATGCAGGTCGGGTTTTTCAGCGATTTTCGGGCATTCTATCGGCTCCAAACGTACTTTTCTTCCATCCATTGTAAATTCTTCACCATTAATATATGAATCTTTTAAAATCCATGTGACAGACTGAAGGGGTATCTGGAGGATAAGCAGCTTTACATGATACCAGTTTTGTTTTATATCTGGTAATATTCCCTCTATTCTTGCAAAGGTAAGCGGTGCGCCTTCCGAATATATAAGCACAATATCTTTTTCTGTTGCCATTTTAATTGTTTATCCTTATTTATTCTGATGAACCTCAAAAGCGAGCGCATTCCCCGCTGCTTGCGGCGAGGAGCTTCAATTCATCGGGTGTTAAGCGTAAAGTTTCAAGTTTAGTAACAATTTGTGAAATCATTTCTTTTTTATTCAAGATATACTCTTAAAGCAAGGATTTTTATATTATGATGGTTCTCGGTTTACAGGGAAGCCCACGGGAAAAAGGGAACACAGCCTTTCTGCTGTCTGCTTTTATGCGCGAAGCAAAAAAACTTGGTGCTCAGACACATGTTATTGAAGTGGACAAAAAAAACATTATCCCTTGCAGAGAATATACTGTGTGTTCAAAAAAGGGATTTTGTCCTATTGATGACGACATGAAGAATGAAATATATCCACTGCTGTGTAAAGCGGACGTTATTGTAGTCGCTACGCCGATATTTTTTTACCATACCACTGCTCAGCTTAAGGCGCTCATCGATAGATGCCAGGTCTTTTGGGCAAGAAAATATTTGCTGAAACTAAGTGACCCGGACCCAAAATTCAGGCGCGGGTTTTTGTTAGCACTTGGAGCTTCAAAGGGAGAAAAGCTATTTGACGGAGTACATCTGACTGTAAAATATTTTTTTGATGCTGTTGGAGCCAGCTATTATGGAAGTCTCACATACAGGCAGATATCGAATCCAGGAGATATGGAAAAACATCCAACAGTCCTCAAAGACGTAAAAAAGGCTGTCAGCGCTCTTTTGCAACCGTTTTAAAAAACAACAGGGGTTATTACTTATCGTTTTTAATAATTTTGTCCGGTTCAATATTCATCTTGCTTGTAATTGCTTTGGCTTTACGCTCTTTTGCGAGCTGGGATGGCGATGCGGGTAAACTTTTTACCCTTGGCAGGGCAATTCCATATTTCATATCAAGTATGCGGAGTATGATGGTAACCGTCATTGCGCAAAAAAGCCGCATACCCTCGCTCAATCCAAGCATCCCTGTAATAACGAAACAGGCGCCACCGATCAGAGCTGCTGATGCATAAAAATCTGATTTAAGAATAGCCGGTATTTCCCGAACGAGCATGTCTCTAATCACGCCGCCGCCTGCGGCGGTTATCGCAGCCATTATGATTATGCTTACTGTGCCCAAACCACAGGCCGTTGCTTTGGCTGCACCTATGGCTGCAAACACCCCCAGCCCGATAGCATCCGCAGCCATCACACAATCCCATCGCGGCGCAATTTTTCTGGATCCAATAAACACAAGCAGCCCGCCCAGAAAACATATCAACAGGTATGTCTCATCCTGAAATGCTACCGGTGGCGTGCTTCCAAGCAGCGTGTCTCTCACAATTCCACCGCCAACCCCTGTGGCTACTGACAGTACCAGTACGCCGAGAAGGTCGAGTTCGTGTTTGACAGCTCGAAAAGCCCCCGATATTGCAAATGCAAATGTACCAAAAATATCCAGAATAGTTATCATTTTTTTAAATTATCATGAACTTATAATCAAAGGCAAGGGCATTATCATAAGACCGACTGTACCTGTTGCGAGATTGAACCAATATTTTATATATATTCGAGGAGTTGGATCAGATCGGTTATTACAATATCTGGAGATAATGTTTTGCATTCCGCAACATCTTTTCTGAGCCTTAAAGATCTTGTATCTCCTGCAAAAAGGGCTGTGTTAAATCCAGCCTTTTTTGCAGGGTAAATATCGTTTAACATATCATTGCCTATGTAAACGGCTGAGTTAGCAGGAACATTTAAGCGTTTAAGCTTTTCAAGCGCTGATTGGAACATAAATGGCGATGGTTTTGCGTGTCCGGATTTATATGAAAAGAAGGTTAGATCAGGATGAAAGCCGAGCTTTTCCATGTTTGAATCCAAGAGCCAGTCGAATAGACAGGGTGTATAGAACTGAGCATTAGAAATAATGCCGAGTAGTACTTGTGCTTTTTTGCATGCGGAAAGCATCTCTTTAAGATTCGGCATTGGATATACAGGATTTACGATCATTTCAAACATAGCCGCAAATTTTCTGACTGTGACCGGGTTATTATTTTTTAGAATGCTCATCCAAATGCGGTCTATCTCGACTTCCGGGAAGTCAACCCCCTGTTTTTTTAGTTTTACGTGGTTTTTTTCAATAGCTGAGAAAAGATCATTCAAAACAGCTTTAGGGGTTTTTCTTATTTTGAATTCAATCAGCAATTGTTTCAGTTTGTATGTTTCTATGTATGCTTCCGAGGCCTTTCCCTTTGCTATGCTGATGTCGCCGGATCCGCTGATAAATAGTGTGCCGTAAACATCAAAAATCATGCATTTGATCTTTTTTTTTAAATTTCCGCTTTGGCAAAGTGTGGTTGGAACAGGGGAAAGAGGAACTATATATTGTGATATAAACTCATTATTGAACATAATTGCCCCATTTAAGAAGGCTGAATTTTTGCAAATTCAAAAATTCTGAAAGGAGAATCTTTTTATCTATCCTTTGTATAACCGAATTTTTGCATACGTTTGAGTAAATCTCAAAAAGCTTTTTCTTATATATTGTATTATTATAATTACTGAGCACGGCTTTCATATTGTTTTGTATCAAGTCCTCTTGATTTTTTATTGCTCCTATATATGAAAGATACGGATTAAGGGACCTCAGCCTGTTTGCATTCTTTTTATCCGAGAGCACACAGGAGATTATCTGCTTTTGAAATGCTTCGTCCAGCAACCCAAAATCAATATTATTATTTTTTGTTATTGCAGAGAAACCAGTTTCAATATTTTTATTATCAATTTTGTAATTAAACAAAGAGCAGGTTTTTAAAACAGATGCCATCCATTTTTCGTAAAGATCTTTTTTGTTAATCCATTTTACAGGAACAAGGAGTTTTGTATAGAGATGATCAAGATTAATTCCGTTTTGTTTGAAATCATAACATATATCCGGAAGCTTTCTTCCGCAAAGTATTTTTTTAGCTGTCCATGGTTCAAGAAATGAAAAACCGAATCCTTCTGTTATGCTTGTTGTAATAAGAAATTTTGCAGAAAACACAAGCTGTTTGAAGTCATATTTTAATCCAGCCTCAAACATTATATTGAGCCTGTTTTCTTTTACAAAATCTTTCCATCCATTATGGCTTATAATATCAATCTGGCTGTTTGGCGGTTGAGTTATGAAAAGAGCCTCATGATTTTTGAAAAACAAAGATAAAAGAATCGCTTCGCCGATATTTTTCCTTCTAATGGCGCGAATCGGATATAGAACAAAGTTTGTAGTAACATCCCCCCTTATCCCCCCTCGAGACGGGAATGGTGGGGGCGTTAGTTCGAAAGGTTTTATTGTGTTGAAAATCTTATGCAGACCTTTCTTTTTTAAACCTACTTTAAGCAGCATATCGTAATCGCGAGAATTTATTACCCCGTAATGGCAGTCGGACACATATTCATCCTCATCAAAGTATGATAATGGACGGCCGTCTTCTGCAAAATCATGAATTTGCAAAAAAAGCCTGATTCCCCTTTTTTGCAGTTCGTGTAAAATTTTTAAAAAAATTTTATTTTTGGCAAGCAAGGGATTATGAATATGCAGAATGTCGCATCCCTGTTCCCACTTTGAATGGATTGCCTTGATTATTAATTCTGCGACCTTTTTGGGATTAAATGTTTTTTGGGATGACCTGCCGTAATAAGCAAGCCCAGGGATATGTTTTATATCAGCAGGGAAGGGGGAATCAGGAAGTTCTCCCGTAAGAACAAGAATCTCACAATCGTTTTTTACAGCTTCAATTTGTTGCTTTAATACAGTTGTTACCCCGCCGGTTTTAAGATGATAATGAGCAAAGGCTATCTTCATTTTATAAGGCCATCATTGCGGGTATATTATCCTTATTCTTTTGCGTAATTGTTATTATTATGTTTTCTTTAAAAGAGGCATAGATGTCTCTCAACCGTTTCCTTTGCTCTTCAACGCATGGGGGAATCGAAGCCAAATTTTCTTCATGATACGGCTTCATTTTGGCGATATCAAGGCAAATATCCATTCCCTGTTCAAGATTGTTTTTAAACTCATACAGTCTTTTTATTTCGACATGGGTGCAGGCGCTATTAGTTGCCAGTTTTTCAAAATAATCCACATACATCACTATCTCGGCGGCAAACATGTGGGGCCGTTTTAATGGAACCAGTGATGGGCATCTTCCGTAAATATGATCTACCATCTCTTTAAGCGAGTATAATCTGTTGTACCAGGCAATATTTGGCCCGGGACATATTGACTGAGGCGAGTTTTTTTCATCGGCGATTCCTAAAGCAATAAGTGCTCCATTTCCAAGATGATCGCAGAGACATGTTTTTTCAACAACTTTCCCGCTTAGCTGTTCCTTTTCCTTGTCAGAAATATCCATATTCGCTATTTCTTCCAGCTTTATTTTCTGATACTGCTTGGAGGCAAGACAAATCGGCTTTTTGGTAAACTCGGTATTGGATACAAGAAAACCCTTGGCGCACCGGGAGCCCGGAGTGTCCTTTGCGATCATTTTATTTGTGTGGATTTCGGATCCGCATTTGCGTATATTATTGAAAGGGACGCCAATTGGTGAGACGTCGCTCAGGTAGAGATCCTCTTTGCCGGCATGTCTTAGAAGCTCACGTGTGGATGCATCCACGCAGGTGGCTTCAGGAACCAGCAAAAAAGGGCTGGCCCAGCCTGTAAGATCCATCCCAAAATATTCTCTTAGCCTTAGGTCTTCTCCATGAATGCCGATTCCGCCCTGGAGGGTAATAACCGGCTTGGCGCTTAAAGCCTTTTCAGGATATTCCCAGCCCATTTTTTTGTAATATTTCTGTATCAGGGGCAGGAATTCTGCAGTGAGGCTATCACGTTTCTCTTTGAATTCCTTTAAAAGGCTGGGAAGTAAAAATCCGTTTGAAGGAAAGGCATGGCCTCCGCAATTAAGACCCGATTCAATTCGAAATTCATATACTTCCAAGCCTTTTTTTGCCAAAAACTTGCCCTGAATAAGGGCCGAGCGGAAATCACTGACCTTTAGAATTATTTTCTTTTTGCTTTTACCTGTTTTATCTCTGTAAAACTCCTTGAAACAGGTCATATAATCGAACAAACGTTGATTAATGCCCGCGGAAAACACAATGGCTGACTCAAGGCTGCTGTTGGCATATCCTCTAAGCGCTGCTTTGGCATCGCTGAATTCATCAATAATTGGCTGAATATTATCATGAATATTATCATAATAAGCCCTGTCAAGTTTTACCATAATGTTGACGTCTATAGAGCCTGGCAGCATTCTACTTGTCAAATCTTTTGCCAAAAAATCTCTTTTAAGTCCCGCCTCCATATTTAGAAGTTTGTTATATTCGATTTTTAGCCGAGATTTATCAGGCAGAAGCTCAAAGTATTTTGTTTTATCATTTTTTTTAAAAAAAGGCTGTTTTTTGATATTTTCCATTTTAATCTGGACTATTTTGCCGACTGTTTCAAGGTAGGCTGTAATCCGTTTTGCCCTTCCATCCTTTGTATTCTTAAGAATCCTGTGATACTGCATTGAATACATGTTGCAGTAATATTTTCTGATTTTTTCAAGTAAAATATCATCTACAAGAGAAATTACAGAGGTAATACCAAGCGGGGCAACACGGATAGGGGTGTCGACTGAGTGTCCTGTACCCATAACAGGGATATGAAATGTATGGTAATAATTTTGCATATATTATATGATCCTTGATAGCTTTGACTTTTTACGAGTTCATCAATATTTGAAATATATTACAAAAAAGTTAATTAAACTACAGTAATTTTTTTGGTTTTACAAAAGTTTTACATAAGCGGGCATATGTATCAATCAAAGTGGTTTTTTCACCCCATCCTTATTTTAATGCTTTCTGTTGTGGCTCTGGCCATGTCCCTGTTTTTATATATTTACTGGTATATCGAGATAAGCGCCGGCTTAAAGAAGCTTGTGCTGGAGTTAAGTCTTGATCCCGAACAGGTCCTGGAATCTCAGACATGGGTGGTAATTATGGTGCTTTCGATACTTGTCGGGATTATCTTGATGGGGATATTTACTATTTTTGTCTATCATCATAAGACATTGCAACTTTACAGGACGCAGCATAACTTTATTAACAATTTTACTCATGAACTGAAATCTCCTGTTACTTCTTTAAAACTCTATCTTGAAACATTTGAAAAGCATGAGTTGTCAAGGGAAGATCAGCTCAAATATATAGGTTATATGATTCAGGATGTCAGCCGGCTTTTTGATAATATCAGCCTGATCTTAAATCTTTCCGGAATTGAGAGCAAGAGCTATGGAGGGAAGTTTGTGATATTGGATCTTGTTCAAACAATTGAGCAGTTTTGTAAAAACAACGTTCACCTTTTCAGGGGTTGTGAGGTCAAGATTCATAATCCTTTAGACCGGTCTTTTCTATATCGTATTAATCCGTCTTTATTTGAAATGCTTTTGATGAACCTTATTGCTAATGCTATCAAATATAACAGGTCTGAGCAATCAATGGTTGATATTTCATTTGCAATTAATAAAGGCAAGTTGAATATCCGGTTTGAAGATAACGGTATTGGAATTGAAAAAAGAGAGCTCAAAAAGATTTTCAAAAAATTTTATCGGGTTGATAGATCGGATAATATATCGCCCAGAGGCAGTGGGCTTGGGCTATATCTGGTACAGAATATAGCCCACATTCATAAGGGAAAGGTAATTGCTGAAAGCAAAGGAATAGAAAAAGGATCGGCTTTTACCTTAATTTTGCCTTATTGAACCGCAAAAACGAGCGCATTCCCCGCTGCTTGTCGGAGCAAAGCGGAAATCCCGTCCCATCGGGGCTGCGGGGAATGCGATTTATCAGAGATTAGGGATTATGAAAGATAGCGATAAAAAACGGATTCTGGTGATCGAAGATGAAGAGCATATAGCAGAGGGTTTGAAGTTAAACCTGTTGTTTCGCGGATATGATGTA
Organism: Candidatus Desulfaltia sp.; assembly: GCA_030656555.1. Lineage (GTDB taxonomy): Bacteria > Desulfobacterota > Desulfobacteria > Desulfobacterales > ETH-SRB1 > Desulfaltia. Next base: position 80,938 of record JAUSPN010000015.1, read on the forward strand.
AAAATAGCTTATGACGGGGTTTCAGGCTTGCAAGAATGGAAAAGGTGGATGCCCGCCCTGATTATTTTAGATATAATGCTGCCGGATATTGACGGGCTATCCGTGCTTCAAAATATTCGTCTTGAGGATGAGCGGATTCCGATTTTGATTCTGTCGGCCAAAGGGTCCCCTGATGATAAGATAAAGGGGTTTTCTTATGGTGTGGATGATTATCTTTCAAAGCCGTTCAACCTTGAGGAATTTTTGATGCGGGTAGAGCGTCTTTTAGTCAGGGCGTCATGGCATCGTGGCGGCGAGGATATAAGCAAAACCGATTTTTCTATCTCAATGCAGACTTATAATCTTGGCGGTAACCGGATCAATTTTGAAACATCAATCGCTTATTGTAACTGCGGCAAGGTTAAGCTGACAGAGCAGGAGATAAAGCTTTTAAAACTTTTTATAGCCAACAAAGGAAAACCTCTTTCAAGAGGCAGGTTGCTGGAAATAGGGTGGGGATACGCCAGAGGCACTACAACCAGGACTGTGGACAATTTTATTGTGCGGTTTCGAAAATATTTTGAGGACGATCCAAAGAAGCCTGTATATTTTAAGAGTCTTAGGTCAATAGGATATGTTTTTAATCAAGATTGAGCTTGCGACTTTCCTGCTTGATTTAATCGGCAATAATGATATGTGAATTATTATGATTCGAAAAGCGAAAATAAATGATATAAAAACTATCTACCGGCTTCTTAATGAATATGGAAGAAAAGGAGAACTTCTTCCCCGGCCTTTAAGTGAACTTTATGATCATCTCAGGGATTTTTCGGTATACGTGGATGATCAGGAAAATAAAGTTCTGGGTTGCTGTGCTTTGCAATTTTGTTGGGAGGACTTGGCGGAAATACGATCATTAGCTGTTTATCCTGAGCACACCGGTAAAAATATCGGCTCAATCCTCACCGAAGCAGCCCTTTCCGAGGCAAAATCATATAATATAAAAAAGGTGTTTACTCTTACTTACCGGCCTGAATTTTTTAAGAGATACGGTTTTGTAGAAATAGACAGATCAAAACTTCCGCTTAAAATCTGGGGGGACTGCCTGCTGTGCATTAAGTTTCCGGATTGCGATGAAATAGCAATGATGAAGGATATAAACTAACGGCAAAATAAAAAGCTTCAAATTCAAGACGCGCAAATCCTGAGGAATGAGACGTACGTTTAGTACGCCGCAGTGACGAAGGGTGCAGCGCAACACAGAAGTTGGACTTTTTATGAAGCCGTTAACTATGAATAGATAATATTTAACGATAGCGGAGGATACTTCCACACACCGGGTTTTGGAAGTATATGCTGTCCTCCGATCGTGAGCATATAAAAATCAGGGACAAGTTCTCTTAGCTTGCCGTCATCAGGCGGTTTTGCGTTGTTTGTAAACGAATAGGCGGTCTGGAAAATAAATACGCCATCTTTTTTGTTTCTGGAAACCATATAATTTTTTTTGAAAGTCTGCAGCGCAAGATTATTATCCGCTGCAGTTTGTTTCATCTCTTCCTCTGAGAGCTTCATCAGTACCGATTTAGATGTTCCTCTTTCAGAAATGCGTATAAGAGTTCTTGATTCACTGCTCCCTGCGTACACGGTTGAAATACATGGGAGCTTTTTCAAATACTGAGACGCTACAATAGCTGCTGTTCTTCTTCCTCCGGACATTACAGGGAGTCCATAATATTCGAAAAACTTTTTCTGTATATCTTCAGCGTATTTATCCCCTTTTTCATACAGGTCTTTTGATATATATCGAAGACTTTGTGCAAGATCTTCTGCTGCTTGAGCAATAGGCCAGTCTATTTTAACATGAAAGTGGGAAAGATCATACTGGTCTCTGGCCTTGCTGGCCGGATTTCTTTGAATAAGAAGGGCATAATCAACTGGAAGAAGAACACTTAAAAAATCAAAAAAACGGACTGACTCTAACTGTTTTTGGTTTCTGTCAAACTTTTCTGAAAGAGGAAGGGTTTTGGAGAGAACCAAATTAGCCTTTGTGGTTTTGTTAATGTCAAGGAATCTAATATATTTTTTATTGCTTGCAGGTAGTGTATCCTCAATAAAAATTACAAGAAAGGTATTCTGGCATTCGTATTCAATGGCTGGTATGCGAGCGCGTGGTTTGAGCTCCCGTTTTTCAACAAAGGGATAAGAGAGTTTTTTGTTGGTAAAATTTGTATAGGAATCTATTAAAGCATATTGGATCATTAATTGATCCAGCTCATCTCTCAAAAGCTTGTAATATGAGCGCCTTAATTTGTTCGCTTGGCTAAGTTCCTCTCTTACGCTCCAAAATGCAATCTTTTTCCCCACTGTGCTAATCAATTTTCAAGCTCCGTTATATATTTATTGTTAGCAACCATTATTATTAGTTTGCTTTGCTCACAAATTTAATTATCATCATCTATTCCAGCCGTCAATATTCGATTATTTATTGTTAAACTTTTCCACCCACTGATAAAGAGTTTCTCTGTGCCTGTATGCAAAGAGGGTAATAACAATGCTTAAGCCAAGGACAAGAGCGAACAGCTTATAATTTTGTTCGTAAATTGATGCCCCCTGAAGGCTTAGTATAAATGTTCCAGGCATGCGTCCTATGCAGGCAATAATAATGAAAACCTTGGCAGGGATAGAACTTAAGCCTAAGAAAAAGCAAAAATAGTCTTTTGGAAAGCCTGGAAAAACAAATAAAATAAAAGAAACAAAAATTCCCTGGTGTTTAAAAATGGTGTCGAATTTGTTTAAATAAACGCTTGGGATAAGCTTCCTGATATAATGTTTTCCCAGAAAGCGGCCGATAGCAAAATTGATCAACGATCCCACAGCCAGAGCTAAACTGGAATACAAGAAACCTTTGGTTGCTCCGAACAGATATCCTCCGATAAAGCCGGTAGCTTCGCCGGGCACAGGAGCAAAGAGCACCTGGAGCGTCTGAATGATCATAAAAACTACAGGCGCCGCCATGCCGAATGATGTGATAAATGTTTTAACCTTTTCTCTGTCAATAAAAAAATTATAACATTGCATAACACTTTCCCACAATTGCATTCTGTAGAAATAACCAGGTAATGCAAAGGCGAGTAAAATTATAAGTATTAAAGCAATATGTTTGCCGGAAAAAGATTTTAGATTCATTAGAGTTATAACCCCAATCGGGTTAAAAACCGATTGGGAGAGATCTGGTATTGGTTTTTTGGTAAAAAATTATCATGATAATGAAGCGTAAAGTAACTAAAATTGTGGAATTCTGTCAATATTATATAAAAAACAGAGCAAGTGATACCTTAATTTTAGGCACTTTAAACTTTAATACACTTGTAACTTTTCCGGTTTGTTCGGGACAGGTTGTTACTAATCTGTTTTCTTTTCACAATCTTCCAGAGCGGCTACTGCAGGCAATGTCTTTCCCTCTAACATAGTGAGAAATGCCCCTCCACCTGTTGAAATATATGTTATCATGTCAGTTGCCATTTCTTTATGTATGGCGACATCTGTATCGCCGCCGCCCACAATAGTGAGGGCATAGCAGTTGGCTACACTGTGAACCATGGCAAGTGTGCCTCTACTGAAAGAGTCGATTTCAAACACACCCATGGGGCCGTTCCAAATTACTGTTTTTGCGTCATGAAGAACTTCAGAAAAGAGCAAAGAGGTTGCAGGGCCTATGTCCATAGCCATCCAGTTTTCAGGGATCTCTTGTATAGGCACTATCTTAGTTTGCGCTTTTGGATGAAAGCGTCTTGCTACTACGGCATCAACCGGAAGATAGAACTTAATTTTGCGTTTAGCAGCTTTTTTCATTATTGCTCCGGCTGCTCCTACAAGATCTTCTTCGATTTTCGATTTCCCAACATCATAACCTTTGCTTTTCAAAAAGGTGTTTGCCATGGCTCCGCCGACGATAAACTTATCAACGTAATCCAGCATATTATCTAATGCCATAAGCTTGTCAGATACTTTTGCACCCCCTATGATTGCGACAACAGGGCGTTTCGGAGTCGCCATTATCTTTGAAAAATAACCGATCTCTTTTTGAAGCAGGAAGCCGGCAACACAGACAGGCGCATATTTTGTAATGGCCACGACAGAAGCGTTGATACGATGTGATACGGCAAAAGCATTATTTACATATATATCGCAAAGCGACGCAAGCTCTTTGGCAAATTCGTCGTTATTTTTCTGTTCTTCTTGATGGAATCGTAAGTTTTCGAGAAGAAGAACATCGCCTGCTTTCATAGCTGATATAAGCGATTTTACATCAGGCCCTATACAGTCGTTTGCCATCTTCACGTTTTTTCCAAGCAGTCTGCCAAGCCGTTTTGCTACTGGTTTAAGGCTTAGTTCAGGCGATTTCTTTCCTTTTGGTCTGCCCATGTGTGAAGCTATGATCAGCTTTGCCTGATTGTCCAGGGCATATCTTAATGTAGGAAGAACAGCCCGAATTCTGGTGTCGTCTATAATATTCTGCAGGTTATCCATAGGAACATTAAAATCGACTCTGATAAAAACCTTTTTGTTTATAATATCTATGTCTTTAATTGATCTCATTATATACTCCTGAAAGTGTTATTTGTAATATCAAAAAAGTTACGAGTGCCTAAAGTGAACTAAAGTGCCTAAAGTTAATGAGTCGCTACGCTCCATCTTTTTATATAAAATTGGCAGAATTCTTTAACTTTAGTTCACTTTAGGCACTTTAGCTCACTTCAAACTTTTTCTGTTTTTGCGCTTTTCTCCTTTATCCTACGGTTTAACACTTTTTTTTGGGACCATCTACCTAAAAAACCTATCATGCCCGACTCATATGCCCTGTCTACCAACTCTTCACGGACTTTGAGCCCTCCCAATTCCTTCATGGCTGATCTCAGGCATTCTGTTTTATGGGGACACTCAAGGCAAGCCTCCGGAGTGGTTCTCAGGCCATCATCTGCTTTTGGAAAAACAACTTCAATAATTCCAAAACAGGATGGATATTCAGTCTTTTTATCTTTCATTTTCCTTTATTTATTGTTTCAAACTCACGATTCATTCCAGCAATATATCCCTGGTCCGCAAAGCTGAAATAGTTGTTATTTCCTATTACCAAATGTTCATGAACGGTTATTCCCATTGTTTTGCATGCAAAAACAAGCTGCTTGGTTATGGAGATGTCTTCTGCGGATGGTTCTGGATCCCCGGAAGGATGGTTATGGGCAAAAATGAGTGCCGCAGCGTGCTGATTTAGGGCTTCCTGGACAACCTCCCTTGGGTAAACAGAACTGGCGGTTAATGTGCCTTGAAAGAGTGTTTCGATTGCAATAACATTATTTTTTGCATCTAAAAAAATTACCTTAAAATTCTCCCTGCTTTTTCCCTTCATGCTGTGGTATAGATATTCAAATAATTCTTTTGAGTTGTTAAGAGGTTTTTTTTCCATTAATTTCTTTTTCAGATACCTGTCGGCAACATCCTTTATCAGTTTCAACCCGATTAAATTTTTAGGGCCTATGCCATCAATCATGCAAAGCTCTGCAGTGGATGCCTCAAGTACTTTATGAAGAGTCTTAAACCTTTTTAAAGCGGCTTTAGCGGTTTCTTTACAGTCCTTTTGTGGAGTGGCAAGGGTGAGAAGAAGCTCAATCACCTCGTAGTCATGAAACCCGGACAGGCCTGAAGCAAGAAATTTGTCCCGCAATCTTTGCCTGTGTCCTATTCCTTTATAAGAGTTAGTGACCGTCATCTACTTAAAAATTACCTCAATTGCCTCTGACCTCTTTGGATTGATGATTTATGATTGATGATTGATGGAATCGTTTCGCTCTATCTTTTCAATCGGCAATCATCAATCGACAATCATCAATCCTTGCCCTGACTTCCGACCTCTGATCCCTGACCTCTGACCTCCGACTTCTGATTTCTGCTCTCGTTGTGTCTATAATTCATCCAGCTCATGCTTAAGGTCACGAGTCATTAACTTGCGCAACGCCTCTTTGGGAGAGGCATCGTCATAAAGTATATGGTAGATCTCGTGAGAAATCGGCATTTCAACGCCGATCTTGCGAGACAGGTTGTAAACAGATTTGGCTGTTTTAATTCCTTCGGCAACCATGCGCATTTCAGACAGGATATCCTGCAACCTCTTTCCCTCGCCTAACTGCTTGCCCACAGTATAATTACGGCTTAACTTGCCGGTACAGGTCAGGATCAGGTCTCCAACGCCGGCTAAGCCGGTGAATGTGCGTGGGTTTGCCCCGAGCTTTAAGCCAAGACGCCTGATTTCCGTAAGACCTCTGGTAATCAGGGCTGCCCTGGTATTCAGGCCAAAACCGAGTCCATCGATCATTCCTGAGGCAATGGCAATTACATTCTTGATGGAACCGCCTAATTCCACCCCGATAATATCATTGTTTGTGTATACTCTAAAAAGAGGTGTGGCAAAAACGTGCTGTACAAAGGAGGCTGTCTTTTTGTTCTTTGATGCTACAGCGACCAAGGTTGGAACGTTTGAAGCAACTTCACGGGCAAAACTGGGGCCGGAAAGGGCTGCAATATGTTTCTCAGGAATTTTTAGAAGTGTTTCTTTAAGCACGCCGGACATGGTTAAATGGGTTTTGTTTTCAATCCCTTTTGAGGCGGAAACTATGATGGTATCCTTTGAAACATATCCGGCAATTTTATGTGATGTTTCCCTCATAAAGTGAGACGGCACAACAATAACCACCAGGTCTTTGTCTGATACAACTCGAGACAGATCGTTTGACGGGCATATGTTTGAAGAAAGGGAAATACCGGGAAGAAACAGCCTGTTTTCTTTTAACTCCTTAATTTGTTTAATTACTTCAGCTTCAAACACCCACAGGTCAATATTAAAACCTTTCCGGCCAAGAAGGTTGGCCAAAGCTGTTCCCCAGCTTCCACCTCCAACGACACCGATTTTTGTGGAACTTACATCTATATTATTCATCGAATTGTATTACCTTTTCCTCTTCCTTTTCAGCAAGCCCGGCAGCTCCTATGACCCTTTCCCCAGGATTAATATCTATAAGCTTTACGCCCTGGGTGTTTCGACTGATGATCGAAATTCCTTTTATGGGCATGCGTATAATCTTGCCGGTGTTAGCCATGAGCATAAGATCGCTATCCTCTTCTACAAGAAGCATTGCAACTACGAGCCCATTCCGCTTACTTGTTTTGATAGTAATTACGCCTTTGCCGCCACGTTTTTGAACGGGATATTCATCGATGGATGTTCTTTTTCCATACCCGTTTTCTGTGGCTGTAAACAATGTCTGGCCATGGCTCAAGACTTCCATGCCGACTATATGGTCGCCGGTAGCCAGCTTCAGTCCATGCACCCCACCTGCAACACGGCCTGTCGGACGAACATCAGATTCATGGAAACGTATTGATTTGCCCGTAGCAGAGCCCAAAAAAACATTCATTGTTCCATCTGTTATCCTTGTTCCTATCAACTCATCATCTAAGGCAAGTTTCAAGGCTATGATACCTCCTGCCCTGGGATGGCTGTAAGACATAAGATCGGTCTTTTTTACAAGCCCGTTTTTTGTGGCCATAATAACATGATAGCCTGGTTCAAATGACGGTACGTCAAGCACTGCTGTAAGCTTTTCATCATTTGCGAAATTAAGAAAATTAACGATTGCTTTGCCGCGGCTCAAACGACCTGCCTGAGGGATATCATATACTTTGCGCCAGTAAACCTTTCCAAGATTTGTAAAAAAAAGAAATGTGTGGTGAGTGGAAGCTACAAAGAGATGTTTGACGAAATCTTCATCTTTTATTCCCATAGCTGTCTTTCCTTTACCGCCCCGCCGCTGGCTTTGATAAAGGGTAATCGGATTCCGTTTTATATAACCGCTATTGGATATGGTGACGACCATATCCTCTTCAACAATCATGTCCTCTATTGTAATCTCCTTTGTAGCTTCCAGTATTTCAGTGCGGCGAGGATCTCCGAATTCGTTTTGTATCTCGGAAAGTTCCTCTTTGATGATTTGTTCTACTATTTTTTCACTGGCGAGTATTTCTTTGAATCTTGAGATAGCTTGTAAAACATTCTTGTATTCTTCTAATATTTTTTCGCGTTCAAGACCTGTAAGCCTTTGCAGGCGCATATCCAGTATTGCCTGAGCCTGGATTGCGCTTAAGTTAAATTTTTGAATCAGACCCGTCTTTGCATCAACAGGGGATCTTGATTTTCTAATAAGTGAAACAACATCATCAAGATTATCAAGGGCGATTTTCAAGCCCTCAAGTATATGAGCGCGCTCCTGAGCCTTTTTCAGATCATAACTGGTCCGCCTGATAATTATGGTTTTGCGGTGGCTAATAAAATGTTTAAGGATTTCCTTAAAAGATAGAAGTCGCGGCTGGTTGTTTACAATAGCAAGAAGTATAATGCCAAAGGTGTTTTCTATCTGTGTGTGCTTATAAAGCTGATTAATCACCACCCCTGCAACCTGATCCTTCTTAAGGTTGATAGCGATCCGCATTCCCTCTCTGTCGGATTCATCCCTTACATATCTTATCCCTTCTATTTGCTTGTGCCTTATCATTTCGGCAATCTTTTCAACAAGTCTGGCTTTGTTAACCTGATAAGGGAGTTCTGTAATTATTATGGTTTCGCTTTGTGTTCTTTTGTCTTTTTCGATTTGAATTCTTGCTCTCACACGGATTATACCGCGCCCGGTTTTATATGCGTTAAATATACCGTTTGTTCCGTGAATAATGCCGCCTGTAGGAAAGTCGGGTCCGGGCACCAATTTTATAAGGTCCTGACATGAAATTGCATTATTGTCTATTATCGCATTTATTGCCGTAATTATTTCAGAAAGATTATGCGGCGGAATATTGGTTGCCATACCGACCGCTATGCCGGAAGAACCATTGATCAAAAGATTAGGAAGCTTAGCAGGAAGCACTGAAGGCTCATTCAAGGATTCATCATAATTCGCGACCCAGTCAACTGTTTCTTTGTCCAGATCCTCCAGCATTTGATGCGCCAGGCGCATCATTCTGATCTCTGTGTATCTCATTGCGGCAGGAGAATCCCCGTCAACAGAGCCAAAATTTCCCTGGCCGTTTATAAGGGGATACCTTAAAGAAAAATTCTGCGCCATCCTTACAATTGTGTCATAGACAGCAGTATCGCCATGAGGATGGTATTTGCCGATAACATCTCCTACAATGCGGGCAGACTTTTTATAAGGTTTATTCCAGTCGTTTTTGAGCTCACGCATTGCATATAGCACGCGTCGGTGGACAGGTTTCAGGCCGTCACGCACATCCGGCAAAGCCCTTCCTATGATTACGCTCATGGCATAATCGAGATAAGATTTTTTCATCTCCTTTTCAATGCTGATTTCCGACGTTTTCCCTGTATGCATTATGTCAATTCCTTTGGCCCAAGCATTTTCCGGTAGCTGGCATTATAAATATCGGTCAGGGTCAAAAACGCGGTTATAACAAGCGGACCGTATATAATGCCAAGAATTCCAAACAGCTTAAGTCCTCCGATTATAGAAAAGAATACAAGAAGTGTATGCATTTTAACGCGCCGGCCCACTATTTTTGGCTTTAAGATATATTCAACGGTGACTGAAAGGATTATATAAAAAACAACAAAGAAAATAGCTGCTGCGATCTGCCCTTTTAAAAAAAGATATATAGCCGCGGGTATAAATACGGCCCCGATTCCTACTATAGGAAGAAATGCAAGCAGAGCCATTATCACACCCCACAGAAAAGGGGACTTTAAACCAAACAGCATAAAAACTGTTCCACCCAAGACTCCCTGGATCAAACCACCAAGGCCGTTGCCGATCAGAATGGCTCCAGCCATATCCTTAAACTTTTGAATTAATTTTTCGTCCTGTTCTTTTGGAAACGGGGAAAGGTCTGTAATAAAAGAAATCAGCCTGCTGCCGTCAATTAAAAGAAAATAGACAACAAGAAGCATGAGAAATATGTTTACAAAAAATGCAAGTGTGTTCGAGGCGATTGATCTGGCCTGCTCGTAAAGAAAAAGGCCGACAATTTTACCAAGTTCTGAAACAGCCTTGTTTAAAGTTTCCCCAGTGAATTCAATATTGAAATGTGTAAGCACAAGGTTTGCTTTTTCAAGAAAAACACTGTTTGAAATAAGATTTTTTATCTGGTCATTTAATAATGCACCCTTTGCGGTTATATAAAGGTCATGCGCATCTTTTGATAATATGCCAACAAAAAATCCTATTGGAACAAGCACGACAAAAAATATTAGAGTGCAGGTTAAAAAGGAGGCAAAAGGGGGATTTATTTTATCTTTTACATTTATTAAATTAAAAACAGGACTGAAAATGCCTGTTATAACAGAGGCAAGAACAATTATCGATATAAATGGCCATATAAGCCATGTGAGCATTGCAATTGAAAGGATAAAAAGGCTCAAAAAAAACCAAAAAATGATATTTCGAGAATTACCATCTCGCATAGTATCTCCAAGAACAAAATCAATAAGTACTAATAATTTACCGCTTGGAATAAAATTTCGATCCGGAAACGGCCCGTTCGGGCATGTTTGGTGGAAAATAGCGCGCAGACAGATACAACGCGCAGGCAGACGCAGGCAGTAAGATTTTTATCCCTTGCCGCTGGCCTCAAGATCCGGGATTTTTCGAACGCCCCGCTTTACTTGCTGATAATGCCGAAAGCTACTAATAAAAGAAGGATTTCATATATGAAAACAGGGGCATAATTTCCAAAAATAGCGTAAACAATACCTCCGCCAACAATTGCCGGTACAGCACAAAAAACTAAAATCCCCAACTTCCTGCTGATGTCCATTTTTATAATCCTCCGGTAACCTTTTATATAAAGACGATTTTTCTTACCTTCCAACTGTTGATGAACTCATAAAAAATTAATTTATAACAATAACTGATAATTAAGTAAAGAAAAAAACAGATAATTTGACACAAATCTTTAATGTTGATAGTTGATGGTTTAATCCAAATTGTAAACTGTAACAGAAAGCAACATGGGAACGCTTATGACAGACATTTTGCTGGTTTTTATTGTTTTACTTTCCCTTGTTTTATTAGTCTTTTTTTTGGCGCTTATTAAGCGCAAATCAATTGACGGTTTTAAAAAAATTGCGACCGACATAGATGCCCTGGGCAATGTCTATAATAATACCGAGCGGATGGTAAAGGATGAGATCGCAAGAAACAGGGAAGAAAGCAGCGCAAACGCCAAACAGGCTCGTGAAGAACTAAGCGGAGCATTAAAGGATTCCGGCGATTCTTTGCTAAAAAGGATGACCGAAAATGCCGGCATGCAGAAAGATCAGCTTGATTCCTTTTCAAGACTGCTACGCGATATGACTAAAATCAATGAAGAAAAGTTCGATGCGATGCGCACAACCATAGATAGCCGCATAAGGGAGCTGCAGGAGGATAACAGTAAGAAATTAGAACAGATGCGGGCTGTTGTTGATGAAAAGCTTCAGCTAACCCTGGAAACACGTATAGGAGAGTCGTTTAAACAGGTAAGTGAACGCTTAGAGCGGGTGTATAAAGGCCTTGGAGAAATGAGAAGCCTGGCCGCAGGAGTGGGAGATCTTAAGAAGGTTTTGACAAATGTGAAAACTCGCGGCACATGGGGCGAAATTCAGCTTGGCAATATTCTCGAACAGATTTTAACGCCGGATCAGTATGAAGTTAATGTGGCGACCAAAAAGAACAGTGATGACAGAGTAGAGTTTGCCATTAAATTGCCGGGCAGAGGGGTTGATAAAGAACAGATAGTTTGGTTGCCGATTGACTCTAAATTCCCGCAGGAAGATTACCAGCGTCTCCTTGATGCCCAGGAGGAGGCTGATAAAGAGCTGGTAGAAAGATCAAGTAAAAATCTTGAAATGTGTATTAAGGCCGAAGCAAAGAAAATTAAGGAAAAGTATCTGGATCCTCCCAACACAACCGATTTTGGCATTATGTTTTTGCCGGTGGAGGGGTTGTATGCAGAGGTGCTGCGCATGCCTGGTCTGTTCGATTTTTTGCAGCGTGAATACCGAATTAATGTTACCGGCCCGACAACCCTTGCAGCATTGCTTAACAGTCTGCAGATGGGTTTTAAAACACTTGCGATTGAGAGGCGTTCCAGTGAAGTCTGGGAACTTTTAGGCAGAGTTAAGACAGAGTTTGATAAATTTGGCAGCATGCTGGATAAAACAAAAAAGAAGCTTCAGGAAGCCGCCAACACTATAGACCAGGCAGAGCTACGCACCAGGGTCATTAAAAGCAAACTCAAAAAGGTACAGGAAATACCGATGGATGATTCATTACTATAAACAGATTATGATGGTTTTGTGAAAAGTTTAATTTTGTTTGTTCCGTGACCAATGCTTAAGTTTATGCTCAATAATTTATATTACAGGTAATTATTTTGAATCAATTTAATATCTTTGTAATCAGGACAATACTTGGTCTTATTTTTGCGGTTATTTTAACGCGGTTTTTTTATGCCCAAACCGATGTTTTCCATGTAGCCGGTCTTGCTGTTTTTCTGGTCGGGATAGCATATCTTCTGGATTATATGCGAAACAGAAAATGACTATAAGTTATACATATCTGGCCTTCTGTTTGGAAGGAAAAAATGCATCCTGTTATTTCGTACCCTGGCGAGGTCATCAGCCTTTAAATCCCCGATCATTATACCCTCCCTGTCGCTTATCCTTTTCTTTATAATCTTGCCGCACGGACCGATTATTACTGAGACACCGGGGAAAGTAAGCCCTTTGCCATTTTTACCTGTCTGGTTACATGCAATAATAAAAAGGCTGTTATCATAAGCCCTTGCAGGAAGATGCCGCATCCACGACATGAATTTTTTGTCCGGAGTTCCTCTTGGAGATGCATGTGGAATGAAGATTAGTTCTGCTCCATTTATAGCCATATGTTCGGAAAGCCCTGGAAAATGCGCATCATAACAAAGCTGAATTCCAAATTTTACTCCTTTTGTCTCAAACAGTGGAATTTTGCTGCCCGGAGTAAAAAAAGCGCTTTCAGGGGGAGCTATATGCAGCTTTCGATATATACCTGAAACGCTGTCAGGCGTAATAACCAGGTGGCTTGCAAATATCCGGCCGGTTACATCTTTTTCAGCCATACCTGCAAGAATAACAATTTTTTCCTCTCCGGCTAAACGCAAAAGGTCTTGTATTGCCCTGCCTGAAACAGGCTCTGCTATCTCATTAATATCCTTATCTATACAGTACCCTGTAACATTCATTTCAGGGAAACAGATTATTTCGGCGTCTTTCTTCTTTGCTTCCTTTATCCACCTGGCCATGCGGTCGATATTATGCTCGGTCTTGTTAACAGGCGAATTGAAAACAGCAACAGCAACCCTTATATCTTTCATTGTTTATTCCCTACAACATTCTATAGATCAAAGTGAGCCTTTATCTTAAAAACCTTTGTTGCAGGCATATTGATAATATCTGTTATTCCTGTTTTGTCGGAGATATTTTTAAGGTTTTTTTCTATTTCCTTCATGGATGGAGCAATAAAGGTAAACCATATATTATACTTGTTGTTCCGTTTATAATTATGAGTTACTCCAGGATGGCTGTTTACTTCTTTAGCAAAGAATTCAATTTTATTTTTCGGCACCTTTGCTGCGCAGAGAGTGCTGACAAATCCTAATTTTTCAGGGACGAAATTACCCCCTATCCGCCTGATAAGCCCTTTTTTCTTCAACACGGCAAGTCGCTTTAAAATATCATCTTCGGAAAGACCCAGATCATTTGCTACGGCAAGATAGGGGCGGGGGGTTATCGGAAAGTCGGACTGTATCCTGTTTAGAATTTCCCTGTCTATGTCATCCATTGAAGACATGATTGTTTTTACCTTAATAAAAAAAGCCCCGCATAATATGCAGGGCTTTTTTAGTTAAAAATGTGTTAAACAGGCCATTGATTTCTTGGCTTAGACGCATCCTGTAGGTTTTGGAAGACCGGCCATCTTACATGCTCCTTTGCCGGGCCCTGACGGATAAAGTTCATATATATGTTTCAGTTTGAAGCCTGTAACTTTAGATAGTATCCGAACCATTGGAGCAATTCCGTTTTTCTCATAATACTCGCGAAGCACTGTGATCATCGCACGATGCTCCTCAGTAAGCTCCTCAATACCCTCTGTTGTTTTAACATACTGTACCCACTCCTCACTCCAGTTCGCATACGAATCAATAAAACCATCTTCATCCGTAACAAAAGTTTTACCCATGAATTGAATTTCTGGCATTTAAAAATCCCCCTTTTTTTTTTAAAAAATATTATGGCTTCCCGCCCTTTAATTATATGTTTATTTATCAATTTTTTATATATTATCAATTAATAAATGTCAATATTAAAAAACAATGAACTCGTAAAAAGTTTAGTCTATCTCAATATTCTTTTGGCATGCCGTTTAGCTCTGCCAGCGTAAAAACCGGCCCGTCTTTGCATACGAATTCTTTTCCAATATTGCACCTGCCGCAAATTCCGATGCCGCACTTCATACGCATTTCAAGAGACATTATTATGTGATCATGGGCGTAGCCAAGCTTGTCTAATACCGGCTGGGTAAACTTGATCATGATCGGCGGGCCGCAAACAATGGCGTATGTGTCTGCAGTGGCGGGAGGCATTTTCTGCTCGGTGATTGTTGGTACAAATCCTACATTGTATTTCCAGCCCGGATCATCTGTGTTGTCCACGGTAATATGCATATTAATATCATCACGAGTTTCCCACGCGGCAAGTTCATCCCTGTAAAGGAGCATTCCTGGAGATCGTGCGCCGTATATAACATGAATCTCTTTAAACTTCGATCTGTTGGGCGGATCGAGCATATAAACAATAGATGAACGGAGTGTAGTAAAGGCAAAACCACCACCGATGATCACAACATTTTTTCCTTCAAGTATATTCCAGGGATAACTCTTGCCGAAAGGACCGCGCAACCCCATAATATCGCCGGCTTTCATGGAATGAAGACAGCTCGTAACCAGACCGACTTTATTGATTGTAAAGGTTACATATCCTTTCTCCGTAGGCGAAGATGCAATACCTATGGGCGCTTCACCCTTTCCTGCAACGGAAAGCTCGGCAAACTGACCCGACTTATAAGAAAACTTCTCTTCATCACCCTGGTTTATAAAAACCAGCCTGAATGTCTTGAGATTTTTGTCTTCGGTTTCGGTTATTATCTCGTCTATACGAACAGGATATGGCAAATACGGATTTTGCATTATAGATTCCTTAACTTTAGTCCATTATAAAAACCCTTGCCCTCAGGGCAAGGTCAGAGTTCATTGGCTTTGCCTTTTGAACGACCCATTGTTACATCCAGACCTGAGTTGTCCCAACAGCATCAGGAAAGGAGTAACAAATGAGTCGTTTTCGA
>JAUSPN010000082.1 GCA_030656555.1 Candidatus Desulfaltia sp.
GAGGCTGATGATGATGAGGAAATCGAAAAAGATCAGCTTTCCGCCAAATACGAGTCTGCCGAGGAAGGGTTAAAATGGCTAAAAAAGTAACAACCTACCAGTTCAGCAGGCAATTCAAAAGAGAATATAATAAACTGCCCAAAGAAATTCAAAAAGCCTTCGATGAAAAACTATCTCTATTTTTGAAACAGACATCGCATCCCTCGCTCAGAGTTAAGCGAATCCAGGGAACAAAGAATCGGTGGGAGGGATCAATTACCATGAAATATCGCTTTACCTTTGAATTTCTTGAAAATGGATTGATTTTTCGAGCAATCGGAACTCACGATATTCTTAACAGGGAATCTCAATAAGGTACACCACCATCTGACTTCCGATCTCCGACCACTGCCTTTTCCAGTCCTCCGTTCCTTCCGTTTTCAGTTTCGTCCCGCCTTCGTTCCATTTTGCACATAACATGATGATATAAGACGATATTATCGCTCCTCCTTCTTGCCACTGCACATAGAAACATTACTTAAAGCATATGCCCTCTACCCTCTGATTTCTGACCTCCGGTTCTCCCCTGCCCCACATCTCCTATCCATGTTCTCCCTGAAGGCATCACCGTCATTTGAGCTGCGCTCCTGACCGCTCCACGCACCTGGTATCCGTCAGACAACATCCTTTTGCATAATGCCTGGCCGATAAAGCCGTTGGCACCTGTTATTAGAATATTCATTATAAATTAATTTTACCCAAATCAGCCCGTCCGCCTCGACTGAGCTCGCGATGTCGGGCGGGCCTTAAGCGGAAATGGGTAAAAATTGCACCTCCAAAAAGCCAAATTAATCCTTTACAGTGAAGCTTTTAAGATATTGTAAATGGTCTTCCTTGATACACCTAATCGCTCCGCTATTTCGCCTCGTTTGAAGCCACGGGCAACAAGTTGCTCTATAAGATATTTTTTCGCCTTTCTACTTTCGGGTTTACTGTTGGAGCACTCCTTTTCCACGGCTTCAATCCCCGCCCGCCCCGCCTTGTTCAATTCGAAGACCATTTAACCAGGGTAGCTCCGGCAGATGGTACTGGGGTTGCTAACGTCTCACAATTTGTATTTCAAATTATTTTGGACAGCAACGAGATTTTTTTTATTGATTATTGGATATGGTTATTTTATATTAAATATAATGTTTATAGATGACTATCTAAGGAGGCATTTTATGCGACAAGTAAACTTGGCTAAAGCGAAAAGTTCTCTTTCAGAATTTGCCAATCGAGCAGCTTACACTGGAGAGCATATTATTATTACCAAAAGAGGCAAACGATTTGCCGCTATTATATCTATCGAAGATTTGGAACTTCTCGAAAAAGCTCAAGCCGGCTCTCCTGAAGACGGCTTACTAGGAGCCGTTGGCATGGCACCGGAGCTTGAAGAAGTTGCAGAAAAAGCCATGGAAGCATATAAGAGAAGAACTGGTGATTTTGGTAGAAAGGTAAACATATAGTGTTTATCTTCGATACTGATATTTATACCAATGTCATGAAGAAAATTCCCTCAAGAAAATTGATAGATCGTCTGAGAAAAGTGCCAAGAAGAGATCAATTTACCACAGCAATTACTATCGGAGAGGTTTTTTATGGCATAATGAAATCCTCAAATATGTTGAGATTACTTAAACTATTTGAGGACGTTCTTCTACCGCGCGTTACTATTTTGCCATTTGATTTCTTGGCTGGAAAAAAATATGGTGAAATAAGAAGCTTACTGGAAAAACAAGGAACACCTTTGGAACATGCTGATTTGCAGATTGCGTCAATAGCCTTATACAGGAATATGACATTGATTACAGGAAACATTCGACATTTCAAAAGGGTGCCTAACCTAAAGGTTGAAAATTGGCTCCAGTGACTTTAATCGCCGCCTCAATGATTTTATATGTCTTTTCGTCCCTTACCATTATTTAATCTGTGTAATCTGCGGATCGCCCTCCGTCCCCTGCCCCCAGTCTTCTGTCTTTCCCTGCCCTCTGACCTCTGACTTCTGACCTCCGATCTCTGTCTTTCCCTGACCTCTGACTTCTGTCCTTTCCCGACATCTGACCTCAGATATCCGACTTCTGTCTTTTCCTGCCTCCTGACAGCTCCCCGCACCTGGTATCCGTCAGCCATCAGCCTTTTACATAAAGTCTGGCCGATAAATCCGTTAGCACCTGTTATTAAAATATTCATTTTACATTTCCTGTCCGCGGATTTCACAGATTAAATTCCAAAAATATTGAAACAATACTTAAAAAACACACCGCAATTCCTCATACATAGTAAACGTTGCATCCATTATTCAAAGGAACCCGCACCCCAATTCTCTATGAACTTCCAAGGCAGCGCCTATAATCCTTATATGTTCTTTCATCCTTCATTTTTTAATCTGCGTAAATCTGCGCCTGCCCTGTTAAATCTGCTTTTGCTTTTATTTAACCGGGGTAATCTGCGGATCAATAAAGCCAAATTAATACCTTTCTGGAAACAATAAAATACTTGACTTTTAATGATGCCATCATTAATATTACACCATGTATATTAGGAGAATATTAACAGACAAACTTTATAAGCTGGCTGAGTCCTTTCCTGTGGTTGTTGTCAGTGGGGCTCGGCAAGTCGGAAAGAGTACGCTGCTCCAAAATACATTGGGTATGGAGGCTGAAATCGTTGTTTTTGATCCTGTTGTTGATATTGAGAACGCTCGGCAGGACCCTGAACTTTTTTTAAATAATCATCCCCCTCCTCTGATTCTTGATGAAATCCAGTATGCTCCGGAGCTGGTTGCTTCGATAAAGCGACGTATTGACCTTAATCGCGCCCCTGGCCAATATATTCTTACAGGTTCCCAGCAATGGGGTATAATGAAATCCATGTCGGAAAGTCTTGCCGGCCGTGCCGTTTTTCTGGATCTGAACAGTTTTTGTCTGCTTGAAATCAGCCAAAGCGATTCAATTATACCATGGATTGCAAGATGGCTGGATTCGCCGGATAAATTCCTGTCCCTGAGCCAGTCACGGCTTACACATAAAACAACCCTCTACGAACAGCTCTGGCGCGGTTTTTTGCCGGAAGCACAATTCCTTGCCACTGAAGTCATCCCTGATTTTCTTGATGCTTACAAACGTACTTATATTGAGCGAGATGTAAGGCTTTTGGCAGAAGTATCAGATTTGCAGCTATTCGGCAGATTTCTTCAACTTGTTTCCGCCTTAACGGCACAGGAAATAAATCACAGCGAGATAGGCAGAGAATTAGGCCTGACGCCTCAAACAGCTCGAAGATGGCTCGATATTTTAAAAGCTACTTTTCAGTGGTTTGAAATTCCTGCATATTCAGGAAACTTAATAAAAAGGGTCAGTAATAAACCAAAAGGATATATTACAGACACAGGCCTTGCCTGCTCGACCCAGGCCATATCCACCCCTAAAGCCATAGGTGGGCATCCTCTCTGGGGGGCAATCTTTGAAACTGCTGTTGCAGCCGAATTAAGAAAACAGACTGCCTTTTTATCCCCAATGCCTAATTTTTATCACTGGAGGGCATACAGCGGAGCGGAAGTTGATATTATACTGGAATATAACGGAATTCTTCATCCAATTGAAATAAAAGCTAAAACCAACCCTTCCCGCCGCGACACCATGGGGATTTCTGCGTTTCGTAAAAAATATTCACAGATTAACATTGCCAAAGGATTAGTCATTGCCCCATGCTCGGGCATTATTCAGCTATCCGAATATGACTATGCCGTACCTTGGGACCTGTTATAGAAGTCTTTGAAAAAATGTTGCGAAGTATTGCGGGCAGGCCGAAAATATCGCTTAATCTTCCCTTGTCTGATCAGGTCAAGTACATTCATGGTTTTGATTTTTTACCCAAAAGCGCCTTGGGCTGAAATGGGTAAAAAATAGCCGGAATTAGGTTAAAATAGTGATGAGACAAGTAAGATAAAAGTATGCTTGGATATTTCATTGGTGCGTAATCTGTGTAATCTGCGCCTGCCCTGTTTACCCCGTAGCTTCGGGAAATGGTACTGGGGTTAAATCTGCTTTTGCTTTTATTTAACCGGGGTAATCTGTGGATTAAAAATCACTTGTAATAAAAAATTAGATATTATATTATTTTGTTATGACAACGGTCATGAAAATAGGTTCCTTCAGATTCCATTTCTATTCAGATGAAGGAAACGAACCACCACATATTCATGTCGCAACTCCTGATGGCGAGTGTAAATTTTGGCTTCAACCAGTTCGATTGGCAAGAAATAAAGGTGTACTACCATTGACCATCAGAAAAATAGAAAAGATCGTATTTGAAAATCAACTTCTTTTAATGGGGAAATATAATGAATCCCGAGATAAATAAAATGGAAATTGTAGAACCTACCGCAATTAAGGCCTGGGTGGAAGGCAGAAGGATTTATATCGAACTAACGGATAGCCGCATTATTGGATTTCCGGCTGATCGATTTAAAATTCTATCAAAAGCTACAGATCATCAGCTCAAGGAAGTCAAAATAAGGCTGGATGGATTTGCATTGCGCTGGGAATCTCTTGATGAAGACATTACAGTCCCAGGGATCGTAGCAGGCAATTTCCAATTGCCCCTTCAAATGGCATCATAAACCCGCACCCAAGCTCCTTATGAACATCCATAGCAGCGCCTATAATTTTATAGGTTCTTTCATTTTTCATAATCTGCGTAAATCCGCGCCTGCCCCGTAGGTAGGCACTATCGTACTGGGGTTAAATGATTCTGCTTTTATATTTAACTGGGGCCTTGGGCTGAAATGGGTAAAAATTGCAGCTCCAAAAAGCCAAATTAATCCTTTACAGTGAAGCTTTCAAGATATTGTAAATGGTCTTCCGTGATACACCTAAACGGGCAGCTATTTCGCCTCGTTTGAAGCCACGGGCAACAAGTTGCTCTATAAGATATTTTTTCGCCTTTCTACTTTCGGGCTTGCTATTGGGAAACTCCTTTGCCACGGTTTCAATCTGTTTTTCTAACTCCTCCATTCCCGTTAGGTCTATACCCAAAAATTTAGCGATCTGCTTTTTCTTGTTAATCATTTTGAAAATAGAAGGAAACATGGAGGCAAGTTTTATCTGAAAACCTTCTATGGCATCTTCCTGTTCCAAGACATGCGCAAACTCTAACTCGCCACCCTGTTTCAGTAAGAGCCGGTATTTCTTTTTATTCTCAATTTCGTTCCCGGAAAGCAAGTTCAAGATGAAATCAGGATCTATAAAGGATTTCGGGGCATTATCCTCATAATATAATCGGCATGACGACCAGCGATAAGCCAAAGGGTCAGTCGCAAGGCCGGCTTTTACAGGATTTAGATGTATATAGAGAGAAGCGGCTAAAAGATAGCTGTCGTCAAGGCAAACAGCCTGCCTGTAAGGCCCGCCGAACAGATGGCCTTTCCTTTCATACTTTTTATTGAACTTCATCGCATATCTTGAAAACAGATCACGCATGGCATCGTATAAGTTGCTTTCTGTTGGGCTTAGGAGCAAATGCACATGATTCGGCATAAGACAAAAGGCATAAACCCTGAGCGAATAATTGTCGGCTATTTTCTTCAGGCATCCTATCATGAAAAGATAGTCGCTATCTTCCATAAACAGCGGCTCCTTGCCGGCTGCCCTTTGTGTAATGTGTGAAACCACATTAGGGGCATTTAATTTTCGGGTTGCCCGAAAATACCGCTTAATTTTCCCTTTTCTGATCAGGTCAAGTACATTCATGGTTTTGATTTTTTACCCAAAAGCGCCTTGGGCGGAAATGGGTAAAAATTGGACTGGATTTGAGTAAGAATTTACCCAAAACAGCCTTGGGCGGAAATGGGTAAAAAGTATGGTGATAAATTACCCAAAAGTGCTTTGGGCGGAAATGGGTAAAGGGAAGATTTGTTCTGTCATTTGGTCTATGATTTTATTGCGATCATATTCTTTGTTTAAAAGTGTTTTCATATTATTGCCAAATGCCTGCAATTCATGCTCTGGGGTATCTAAAAATTTTTCGAACACTGCTTTTATATCGTCAATATTAAAGCTTCTTTTCGATTCTTGTGACTTTTTACGGCCATACCAAGCCCTTTATTCTCCATGATCAATGTCCAAACTCAGTAGCCGCGCACCATGTAGTACCGCTAACACATCTATTTGATCCGGCATTATTCGGTAAATAATCCGATATGGTTTTTCTATGAGTTCACGTATGCCTTTTGTGTAATACTCTGGTACACTGCGCCCGGACATTGGAAAATCGGCAATTTGTTCAGACCTTTTCGTTAATCTATCCACCATTCTTTGTGCATAAAAGGGAGAGTTTTGCGAAATATATTCATAAATATCCAGAAGGTGCCTTAGAGCATTATCCGTCCAGCGTACTCTCATGTTGTCAATCCAAATCTGGAACGAACCTCTTTCACATCCACCGTTCTACCTGCCTTACTATCTTCTAAACCAGCTTCAATCGCCTGACGAACATATATTTTATACATTAGATCATCCCATGTCGCATCTTCAGGCAAACATTTTAATAAATCCTGAGCTTCCTTTTTTACGTTAACCGTTTGCATATTAATAACCTCCTAATCTTACGTAATGATTTTATCTTCGCGTGCTTCGTGCTACTCCTGCCATTAGCGCCATTCGTGGTCGCAAAGATCTTCCGATAAAGCCGTTGGCACCTGTTATTAAAATATTCATTATAAATTAATCTTACCCAAATCAGCCTTAAGCAGAAATGGGTAAAAAGTGTTGGGAAATTATTTTTGACATTTTAATATGGTTTTAATCACCCGATCCAGATCATCATTTGTCATGGCTGTCCCGGATGGCAGGCACAACCCTCTTTTAAATAAATTCTCCGCCACCTCACCGCAACTCTATACCAAAGAAACCAATTGATGTCCCACAAGTACCGTTTATCAACCCAAGGCAATTACAGGCACTGAAATAATCTCCCGTGGAACTAACGTGTCTTCCTTCCGCATCAGTTCCCCTATTTTTTCAGCCCATTTTCCTGGGATATATTGCTCTCCACATTGGCGGCATTGACTTAAAGCAATACCTTTAAAAATTATCAGGCTGCCGTCTTTTTTTGTCATTCTAACAGAACCGAGTGTTTGAATGACCTCGCCCCCACACTCAAAGCACCTCATTTAATTACCCTCCTCGTCTTTGGGTTAACCCATTCTGCCGGATCCGGCTCGTATACCGTAATTATCCATAGTATATCATAAGCCATACCACATAGCACATGAATATCTTTTCCAATCCTGGTCTTTCCATAAACAAGGCAGCTATGCCCTCTCTTATCCTCAGGATAATCCTCTATGATCTCTCCGTTCAAAAGCGCCTCGTTGACGTCAAGCGGATCAATTCCTCGAATAGAAGCTCTCTCCACTGCATGGAGTTTGAGCTGATAATTTCCCTTTTCTATCTGTTCTTTAATCCATTGCATCTTCATTGATTTATTATTTCTTCCCATCGTTTCTGCCCCGCCTGTTTAAAGATTGGACCGGATTTGAGTAGGAATTTACCCAAAACAGCCTTAAGCGGAAATGGGTAAAAAGTAAACAGTGTTTTACCCAAAACAGCCTTGGGCGGAAATGGGTAAAAAATACCAGGAATTAGGTTAAAATATATGCTTAAATATTTCATGTTGGTGAAAAGGAAAACAATTTACCCAAAATAGCCTTAGGCGGAAATGGGTAAAAAGTATGGTGATAAATTACCCAAAAGTGCTTTGGGCTGAAATGGGTAAAAGGAAGATTTCTTTTGTCATTTGATCTATGATTTTATTGCGATCATATTCTTTGTTTAAAAATGTTTTCATATTATTGCCAAATGCCTGCAGTTCATGTTTTGGGCTATCTAAAAATTTTTCAAATCCTGCTTTTATATCGTTAATATTGTTTGGCTGTGCAACGAAACCGATTTTGTTGTCTATGACCAAATCTGCGACCTCCCCTTTCATCACGCAATAGATTGGTTTGCCGGAGGCAAGATAGGCTTGGAATTTTGCGGGTACTGTTAAAGAAAATATTGGCTCGTCGATTAGAGCTATTATTAAAACATCGCTGCCCTTAAACCACCTTGGCATCTCCTTTAATGGCCATCTTCCCCAGAAAAATACATTTCCA
>JAUSPN010000084.1 GCA_030656555.1 Candidatus Desulfaltia sp.
GGAAGCCGTGAAAAGATGATCCTGTTGTTCCCTTCGGGATCACCGGTCAGACTTAAAGGGAACAAATGTCGAAAGCAAAGCTACCTGGGAAAATTTGGATAGATCGGGAAATGATCGAAAGCAGGGCTTATCTATCACTAATTGGATTTGCTCCGCAGCTTTTAACTCTGGTTTTAGGAAAACGACAGTTTGAGAAGCAGGGCCGCAAGGGTAAGGAAAAATGGGTCTTGGTCAACGGCGATAGTATTAATATTACTCATGCCGAATTTAATAGAAAATATGGAATTACACACCCGAGACTCATAAGGGCTATAGATCAGTTGTTGGAGAAGGGTTTTATATCAGTTGTTCACCCTGGGGGGCTGTATCGGCACGATAAAGCGGTATTCGCCCTATCCGACAACTGGATTTTATGGAAATCAGGAATGATAATGCAGACAAGAGAAAAAGAACAGGTTAAACGAGGGTTCTGCCGCCCTAAAAAATAAAACTCGCATACGTAAACGTACCCATACACACATACGTAAACGTACCCATAACGCCTCATTAAGGGTAACGTAAACGTACCCATAAAAAGGGTCAAAAAATGGCTGTAAACTTAGAACTGTCAAGGATTCGGGCTTTTTTAGACTCAGAAATATAAAACTCCGATTATGGGTACGTTTACGTATGTGTATATATATTACCATACCCGATAGTTTTTTAGACCGCGAGCCAGCGAGCCAGAAGCTCTTTCAAAACGGCCAGTAAATGGCTGAAACCTTTTTTAAAGTAAGGAGTGAAAAGGAAATTATGATGGCGAGAAAGAAATTGAGACCCACAAAGAAGGAACTTGCTCAGTTTAAGGCCCTGAATGACCTTGGCCTGACACCCAATGCCATTGCGGCAAGGACTGATAGAGACCCCAAGACGGTCAGAAAATATCTGCAATCGGAAGTCTATAGCGATCCTGAAATTACGAGGATGGTTGACATAATCAAAGAGAAGGAAGTCAAAGACCTTTACCTTTTGGGCGCAAAGGCGAGGAAACGACTTCATGAATTGCTTGATGAAGGAAATACGAAAACCATAGAGACCGTCGCTCTTATGGATCGGAGCTTTCAGCAACGTAGATTATTGGAAGGACAATCAACGGAGAATTTCGCACAAATCCACGCTGATATTGCGGCCATAAGGGCGATGAAAAAAGAGAGAGAGGAAAAAGAGAGTGGTTAGAACCCTTTTAAAAATTCGGATATTTGGAGGATGATATAATAATACCATATATGGCAGAGAAATGGCCTTGCCCCCCCCCAAAAACAACATGATAAAAAACTAAAACCGTTAACTTCTTAATTTCTAAGATGTTTTTATGCATGATAATTTATGCACTAATTAAAGACTTGAAAAAGAAAGATAGAAAAATGGATGAATCTATGTTGTTAGGATGGAATCAGATAGCAGAAGGAACGCCATTTTTTTTCAGCGAATGCATTTAGGCTTAGATACGGGAAAGAAATGTACAGTTTTATGGTTAAAAATGAGGTTTTTTTCAACCTTTTCCAAAACTGTCATAATCCATTGCAGGTAAAGGCTTCAAGGCAGATTTGCACTAAAAGCAAAGTTACATTTGCCTAATGATTTCGACAAAAAGATAAACGAGAGGTGCAAGATGGGTGGTTCCGGATCAGGCAATTATTTGAGGTGGAGTACTAAAAGCACAACCGGTTCACAGCATAGAGTTGACATTCGATGGCTGAAAAAGCAAGGTTATCTTCGGCCTGGAGCCTCTGGTTTGTTGTCATGGTCAAGGGGTGACGAACAGACAGGCTCAATCGGTTACCGGATGGAACATGATCGCATGATTCTTAATTATCGGCACCGTCCGCATGGCGGAGAATGGGAAGATGTAGAACAGACAATCTCTTTTGACAGGACAAGCTGCAACTATGGCGGATTACGAACCTGGTTGCTGTGCCCCCGATGCTGGAAACGGGTAGCGCTTCTCTATGGTGCAGGTAGATACTTTTTTTGCCGACACTGTTATAATCTTACGTATGGCAGCCAGCAGGTTCAACGTTACGACCGATTAATGATGAAAGCAAGAGCAATTAGAGAGCGTCTTGGCGGTAGTGATCCATCGATGCCATTTCCCGAAAAGCCAAAAGGTATGCATTGGGATACGTATCAGCGGTTGCGAGAAGAATCCGAACAAGCGAATCATTTGTCCTGGTTATTAATCGGAAAGCAGTTTGGTTTTGATGATGGGTGGGTGGAAGATATGATCGGGGAATAATTATGGCCTGTATAAGTGGGATAGACCGGATTTGCAATTAGTCAGCCGGGCTAAGCAATCAATTAAACGCACACAAAAGCTTAGTTGTTTTAGCACACTATAAAAAAGAGTTTATAGACAACTAACGCGCGCGCGCGGCAATAGTGTAATATATTAGAACTATATTAAATGAAAGCAAACGCCTAACGAACGTGTAGCAATAGTTCTTTGAAATATAAATCTGTGGTGCGATAACAACCAGCCTGAAGTCGGTTGTAATTCACGGAAGACCTAAGGCCCCTTTGAGGGGTAATGCAACACCGTGTCGTGGGCCAGGCAGATGCCGTCACGTAGGTTAACCTTTCCGGAAAAAAGGCATTTTCTTTTATTTCAAGCTGCTTCAGGTGTTGATTTCATATAGATATCGCAATTGTCTGTGAATAAGGCTGAATGTTTGATTTATAGCAGATATCAAAAGTCTGCGCATTACGGTGGAAGTTGATGTGGTTCTTGTTCGTAGCAATAATATGATGAAGCGCACCCGGCGCATCTATTCGTGATTTTCTCGGCATGCAATTCGAATAACATATCTTCAGACAAGAAATAAGTTTAATAGTTCGTCCCCTATATGCCCTCACAACTTTGGGTTATATTTTAAAGGGGAAAATAGCCGACGTAGACGCCGACTTTTTTCTATGATTCTTCTCCACCCAAGACTTCTCATTACATCAAAGGATAATTCACCAATACGATAACCTTCATACGTGAACACCTCATTTGGTGTAACCTCCCTATCATGATACAGATTTAGGTACTCGTTCCTGACAAATATTGCATTACAATGTACATTTGCTAATAGGCTGTACTGCTTACTAATTGCAAGCTCTGTCATGGACGAGATGCTTGTTCCAATATAACCAGCAATACCCCACATTGACGGGGTGCTTGTATTACCCCGAACAACTGGAGAACCTGGTTTGTTTATACGTTTTACTCCAGGTTTATCACGTATATTAATCTCAATTATGACAACTTTGGGCTGATACTTATCTAAAGATTGCCATATATGATAATCATCTCCATCAACATCAATTGACAGCAGATCGAATTGTTTTGGGATAGGAGTTAGACTTAAAATGTTATCGAGTTTATTTTTCCCTTCAGGCCTTACAAAAGCATTGACGCAAATAGCGCCATACGCATTCATATTTTCGCGCAAAAGATTATATTTCAATGGATCTGCTTCAATCATAATACCATGGTAACCTTGCTGTGATATAAAGTAGTATGTATTACTTTCAGACTTGCCATCCCATGCCCCAAATTCTACGCACCAACCTGTCTTATCAGGTATTTTTGACAAAACAAACGCCAATAGTCCATCTTCACCTTGTCGAGAAAAGAATGTTTTACGGTGGCTGAGTAACTTTTCAACTGTGTCTTTCATGGGGTGTCACGTTCTTCATTTGTCAAATCAGGAAACACCTAAAAATTTTTTGTTGATCCTCACCACTTGAAATGATGGATTAACTTGGCAAACAGGCACGACGAATTGGAAACATTGCCAAAATCTTTGATCGTGAGAGGTCAATTGGTTTCTTCTGGGTTATCTTTTTATCATTCTTAATCAAAACATCCCTCACTGTTTTATCCTTGACGTGGTCATGATGATTTCCTCCCAATAATATATTGAGTAACCACCGAGAGTTCAGCAGGAGAACTGTATCCAAATTATGTAGTTGATGTTCAGAAGACGTTTACATTGTTATGGGAAGGACGCTCGAATTAAGAGGAAACCTCAAGAAAACGTGGTTACGTCGATCCCTAACAGATAGAACACAAAAGGCTCCCATCTTGCGGTCAGGAGCCTTCGGCTGTTACTATATATTAGATGTATACAAAAAGAAATTGTTGCGGTTTTTTTACCACCCAGAACTGTGTGAAGTATGGCTTCCATGACTACTATGACTACCATGACTCGCATGGCTACTATGCCAACTTAAGAAGGTGTCTATGCTGCTGCCAATGGACTTCCCATGCTCCAAATAAAGCGCTGATTTGCTGCTAATGTCCGATACCGATGCCGTTACATTTGCAACCGAGATGCCGAAAAGAGCGACAAAGCCTATAATAACGCCCATTATCTTGCTGAATAACCCTTTCATAGAATCCTCTCCTTTTCATTAAATTAATTAGCCTAATAATTTTATTTACACATAGCCTTAATTTATTCATATCCTTGAAAAGTTTAAAAAGCAAGCGATATTTTCAAATTTTTTGGACGGACTCAGCTTGTCTTGCACCATGGATTTTATTGTGGGCTAATATATGGGCTTTGATGCAAACCGGAGGTTGTGAAAATCCCGCAGCAATCTTCCTTTACAGCACACCCCTCACAGACGGGGAGATAATCATTTTTCCAACCCGAGATAGACTTCCTTGCAAAACTCCATGACTTTGGTTCAACCAGGCATAGCGGGAGGTTATAGATAGATACATTCATGTCTGCACGGCTCAACACCCTAATTGCCCTTGAAAGCTCGTCGCGGTATTCATGCGGATCAATCCAAACAGTCTCGTAATTATCGCAAGCAAGTCCAGTTATCTCCATTCCCATGAAGGTGCAGTGTATGATGAAGGGAAAGTTCCGTTGAATGAAGGTTGCAATGGATTCAAGGCGGTGAGCGTTAATGCGGCTCACAACTATGCGGATTTCAATCTTTTCCCGAAAGCGAGCGAGGTTCTGAAGTCCCATTGCTGTCTTATAAAAACTGTTTTTAACACCTACAATACGGTCATGAACCTCGTCCACATCGCTGTGCATAGAAACACAGGTAAGGAAATCTTTGGGTCTTAAGGATACGAAACGCTTTGTAAACTCGAAGTTGGCGAATGACTTGCCGTTTGTGAGCAGCATAACGGTTGATTTCGGATGTTTTTTTTTGATCAACCCGAGTATATCGAAGAAATCTTCCTTCAGTAGAGTAGGTTCACCACCGGTCAGGCAGATAGTCTGATTAATGTGGATTTTGACAAGATTAAGAATATGCTTACTTGTCTCCGTTAAAGTTCTATCATGTGCTTTCGGTGGTTGTGGGCACATAAGGCAACGGCAATCACACATCTCCGTCAGAAGGAGCGGATTCATTGGCGCCCTTTTCTCCCAAACAACCGTTATGATACCGTCCTTCCCAATAAGTACGCAATCTCCATCCTCCAGTTTATCTAAAACTTCGCCAGAAACTTTGGCTTGTGGAAACGAGCTCTTTTTCTTACCGCAGCCTTTCGTTATGAGTCCCACAAAGCCCCTTGACAGTAACGAGGTCTCTTCAGTGACAAGCACGCTGTTACCCCTCGATAGTGACAGTGGGTTGCGTGTCACCAAGCCAAGAATCGGGGTCTCTATGTTTTCTGCTATCCCCTTAAATTGTTTCATACTTCTTCACCGCGCACTTCTTTTAAGCTCAGACAAGAAATCCATGACCAGAATACATCCATTTCATCAGGGTCGTTGCGCTTGAGTTTTTTGAACAGCATATCGAAGATTAGCTTGTTCTTCTTACAGAAATCGTTGTCCGGACGTTTGCCAATAAGGTCGCCTGTCTCAAGATAATTGCGTACAGGGTCGGAACCGCAGTAGGTGCGGTAAACGCAAGAGCTGCAATAAGGCATGACCTCGACACATGACTTGCTGACAATCTCGCGGAGTAGATTACCCCCAAAAATGCTTTCATAGGAATCTTTAAAAACATTTCCAAGGCAGAAACGGCGGTCGCCCATCCTGGCGAGCATACGCGCTTCATCTGCGGGGAAAACATCTCCGTTGTGGTCATAAATCGCGCCTGAAATACCAGCACCGGATGGAGACTGGAGATCGACGAAACCTGTGGAAAAGGGTGTCAGGATACGGGTAAGCAGGAGGTTTGTGTAGAACTCTACGAACCTTGTGCCGTTAAGATTGAGTTGGATGATGAAATTAAGGGCTTTTTCGAAATTCTCGACAAAATGTTCTACCGGATACCCGAGGTGCTCCGCATGCATAGCGGCTAAGCCATAGGGATTGAGTGGCCTGATGAATATCCCATTGAAGCCAAGCTGGACATACTCCGTGATAACCTCTTGCAGGTGGTCGATGTTATCTATAGTGGTTGTCATGAGGGCATTCACCTGGCCACGAAGGAGGATATCGAAGGCATTGTAGAGGCTCTTGATAACAGTATCGTAGGTACCACCACCGCTTCTCAGTATCCGGTTCTTGTCGTGAAGGTCGCGGGGGCCGTCAAGAGAGGTAGATATGGGTATGCCATGTTCTTTAAAGAACATTAGCTGTTGCGTGTCAACCTTGACGAGGTTGGTGCAGACGACGAAATCAAGATGCTTCTGGTATTTTTGGTTAACCTTCTTCGCATAAAGGACAGTCTCTTTCAGCGTCTCCCAGTTAAGGGTAGGCTCACCGCCTTGGAACTCAATCTTTATCGAGGGGGAAGGAGACTTGAATATATAGTCAACAACACGGCGAGCTACCTCGGGTGACATGTCGAAGCCCTTAGCGTCGTCCCCTTCGGCGCTCACCTGGCAGTATGAACATTTGTTGGAGCACTTCAGGGTGATGACCATCATGTGAAGGGAAGTAAAATCTGAGATAAATCTTTTTCGAGTCCGGTACTTCGCTGAAACCATCTCCAGCGTTTCCGGTAAGTGTTCCGTATTGAGGAAATGCCTGCTCTTCAAGTCATAGTAGGAGAGGGAATCGGGGGTCAGGTCACCCTGTATGAACTTGTGGAAATCGTCCTTACTGAGGAAGATGTATTCACCGCTTTCGTTGACGAGCAAGTAGTCATCGCTGTCAAAGCGAGAGAACTGGAATGGGAGTAAGTGTTGTCGTTTGTCGTTCACAGAGCCTTTATTTCCTTGTTAAGATCAAGAGGTGAAAAGGCATGGGCGACAATCAGGTCGCGTACCTTACCATTGGTTTGCTCAAGCTGTAGTCTGACTTGGTGGTCTATGAGAGAGTTGGCAAAATCTTTTAGGTCTTCACTGACATCCTTGGCCTTGTCTTTTGCTTCGAAGATAACAGTCACCAAGTTGTCAGTCTTGGAAGTTATTAGGACATGGTAGCTGCCTGTAAATTGATAAGTAGTTGCGTGAATGGCTTCAAGGCTGTAAATGTTTGTGTTGACAGTTATATTGACCCGCCCAGAACCAGGATCACAGATGAAATCTGATATTGCTCGCATACGTTGCCTCCATTATTTTTTATTAAATACCTTCGCCGCCGAACCAGTTATTATATAGTTTCCGACTATCCCCACAGATATCTTGCCGACTGCGCAACTCATGAATAAGATTATTTTTATGCAGATAGTATTTGAATATCATAATATTAAGGCTGACACAACTTACAGGGATTATAACCCAACCTAATGGCTTCTTCCCTGTTATTGAAGACCGCTGTACAGTTCTTACAGTCGTAATACCTGCATCCTGGCGCATGAAGCACCTTTGATTTCATGTTTCCGTGATAAACAAAGCTTTGAGTGTCTGCCTGCTTTGTATAGTCAGTGCGAGAATCCAGAGACTTACCATGCCGGAACTCCCAGGGCGGTATCGGGTTAGAGTGTGACCATAATCCGATCTTATTAGCCTTTGCAGCGGCTTCCAGGCGGCACCATTCAGCACAAATAGCCTTCTTGCAATACTGGATATACACCCAGGCAAAACCTGCCCGGACAAGCTCCTCGTTGAGAGATTGGTCGTTGATATATACCAAGCCTACAGTCCGGCCATATCGGTCTTTTGTTACAGATTCAACCTCGACATCCTTTCCAAAGACCATATTAGATGTAAACTGTTTTGCCTTATTGCCAAAGTCTTGGCGTTTTTCTGGAGTATCAATCCCATAAAGACGGATTTTTTCGCCTGTATTGTTATGCAAAACAGTTATAGTATCACCATCGCTGATACCGACAACCTTGCCCTGCCATGCCAATGACAGGCTGGGTAAAATCAGCATTGATATTAGGTAAAAAAAGAATCTACTAAGTTCTATCTTATTAATAGCAAAACGGGCTTTCATTTTACAATTCTCAACCGATGGGTTTCACTTAATCGTTCCCATAATTTATTCATTATATCGGAGTATTCGTCATCCTCGGTTTTTGAACCAATTTTACGTCGGATATATAAATCAAAAGTGCGCTGAAGGATTTCAGCATCTTCTTTATTCATATTCGCAAAGTCTGTCCTTTCTTTTAAGGGCAATTCTGCAATGATTTCATCAATGATTTGGTCTATGGCATCTAATCGAGACTGTTCTTTCAATTAACAACCTTTAATGTGTGGGTTTCATACAATTTCTTAAACAACACCCCAAGTATTACAGAGGCCGCATCGTTCTCATCATTTACAGGCTCTTTTGATATAGCACGACAAGATTCTATCAGTTCTTTATTTCCAGACCACAGGCCAAAGGCATTCTTGAAATAAACGTGCAAATGTGGATGGAGGTTGACCAGATCGTCTAAATCCATATTGGCTATTGACACCTTATCTCTCAAGCCTAAATCTTCTATTAGTCGATCTACTGCTTCATCAACTGTCCTCGGAGGGGCTGGTAGTTTTTCCAGATACTCATTCATATCAAAATCAGTAATGTTAACTCCGGCCTGTGCATTGACCAACTGGAGCAATATAAGACCTTGAATGATGTATTGTGTATCCTCATATATCTGTGGATCTTTGGATGCCCGTGAACCTGCAACATTGAGAATTTCAATATTATTTTCGTTTAACCATGCGTTAATTTCTGAGGCTGCGATAAATGCGGGGGTTTCATTGAGATTTATATGAAGGCATGGGAGTTTATGTTTTATGGCAAGTTTTTTGGTGAGTGCTGACCCTTTAGTGAGTTTGCCGTGGGTTATGATCACTGTGCCATCGGAGGCTAATACGTTTTTCTCAGTCCGATCCGGATAATTTTTGGTAGGCATTTCCTTTAGTCGATATTCATCAGGAAGTGGCCCGTTTTCCGTTAACCGGCCTTTGGGTATCCATCCTCCATAGGGGAAACTATATTTTATTGCGGCATCAAGGGCACCCTGATCCACCCCTGTCTGTCCGCCTGATATGATTTTTTTTATCACTAACTTCCTCAAGAATATTAGCCGTCTTTTGGATATAAGCCCTCTGTAACAAGGCCAGTACAATTAACCGCTATATTTTTTCTAAATCCAAACCAGGATTTTAGGTTTATATCCCCGCCATGTACTCTGATATTATAAGGGGAAGTACCTCCGCCAGAGAAAACAATCATGTTTTTACCAAGCTTGGTATCGTAATTAATTTTATTTAAGGTTGAAACATAAAGGGAATCTAAAACATTACCATTTTTGTCCTTTACAATTACATTTTTTCTATTGAATTGTGTGATCAGAACAACATCGTCCTGCATTGCTTTTGAACGGACTTTGGTAAGGAAAGACATTAGTTTTGAGAAATCTTTTGTTAATCGTGAATAATCTTGAATGACAAGAATACCTATACTTACAATTAAAAGTGTTAAAATAAGTATTCTATAAAGTTTTACCTCACCAATAATCCTCTTAAGCATCGGTATTGCTTTTATATTCACCTTGTACTTGCTTCAGCTTGGCAAAAAACTCTTCCTTTGTAATAATGCCCTTCTCAATAAGCAACTGAGCTATTGCATCAACTTGGATAGAGTTGGCCATTAAGAGTTCTTTAAACGAAACAATTTCTTTTGGATCGAGTTTATCAGCCATACATACAACAATGGTCTTCTTGAACAATGGGTTGAGATAAGACTTTCAAGTCTTATCAATCTTTAGGTTAGATAACTTTTTCTTAATTATCCTTCATCGTTTGCACTACCAGCGTAAATTATTTCGCCGGTTTCCTTGGATATAAGAAGAATTGTGCTACTTGATAACATTATTCTCTTTGATGGAATACTCAGATAAGCAATCCAATAGTTTTTCATTTTTTCATCAGGGTGGCCATAAATACATGGTCGACGACATACGATTTCTTCTATAGATAATATTTCACGTATTCCGACACACTCTTCTAAGGGACATGTTTTTACATATTTATTTGCAATTTCAAATGCTTCACTGCGAGATATGGCTTTCCCAAATAAACCTTGCTGATTAGGTTCAAACATATTATCTTGCTGAAACTTAGACGTAGCCTCACGTTCAACCTTATCTAATGCCGCAAGCTCTTCCTTTTTAGCAGCCTTCTTTGATTCTGGGATTAAATTGTCCCCTCCCAAAATGCTTACTTCCGGGGTTAAGAGCTCTTTGCTCTCCAGAGGTTCTAACACCAGACTTCCGTCCTTCACCATATCGAATAGCTCGCTCAGGAACTCTTCCTGATATTCCGGCGATTTCTTGCCTAATGGATCCTTGGACTGCCTTGAAAAAGCCTCGCTTCGTGGCGTCTTTTTGGGCTTTGTCTCCGGCCCCTGATATTCCACTTCTTCTGGCTCCGGCCATACCAGCTTCGGTTCGTCCACGTCCAACTTGTTCGCTTCCTCTATTGCTTTCTGCGCGATTCTCTCCAAAAATTCCTCGTTGCTTGTCTTCATATTTCTACTCTATTTTTTTTTGGCTTTTCTTTACGCCAGTCAATGCCGTGGTTTTCAAGTTATTTTTTATAACCTGAACTATTTCTTAGCCTTCTTTTTGTACTTATCGAGAAGGTCACGCATAGCCTCTTCTAAAAGAGCATTAAGAGGTTTTTCTAAGTCAATAGCGAGCTTCTTAAGTTCTTTTTGTAAATCGTTTTCAATTTTAGTCGATAAAGGTTTTCTTGCCATATTGAATTTATACAAAACTTTTTTTTTGAAAGCAATATAAAAAGACTTGCAATTAACATTATATCTTGATAGATATATATCAACATATCAATAAAACATGATATAATACCCAAAACATAGACAATGAAAACTAAACAAACACATAAAACGCTTGAAGATACCTGTAGTTGTGAGGCTATGGGCGGGTTGTCTATGCCCGGGAGAGTCTTCAGGCGTTTTTATTTTTAGAAAGAGAGGTACTATATGGCTTGTATAGCAAAAAGACGTGATCGGTACGTCATAGACTTCTATGATAATCAAGGAAAGCGAAGGTGGAAAACATTGCCGAAAGGTACAACCAAGGGAAAGGCAAAAGAGGCGATGAGAGAGATTGAGGACCAGCTTGCAAAAGGGATATACCTCCCTGAAAAGCGAATACCACTCTTTAAAGAAGTTGCTAAAGATTGGATTGAATACAAAAAGCCAAATCTCAGAGCTTCAACATGGTCTGTTTATGAGGGCCATACCCGGAATCATTTTCATGATCTTGATAATTTAAAAATTAATCGTATCTCTACGGCAAAAATTGAAAAGTTTATTGTTGACCGTCAAAATCAAGGAATGAACATTTCAACCATTAAAAAAGCTCTTATAACTTTGGGTCAAATAATGGCGTATGCTGTTAGGCACAAATATATCGGCTACAATCCGGCCAGAGATGCCGAAAGACCCAAGGGACAGGGGAATACAAAAAAACAAAAGATAAGGGTTTTAATGCCTATTGAAATTAATGCTTTAATTGAGGCTGAATCAGACCTGGAATATAAAACCCTTTTCCAACTGGCAATCTTTAGCGGAGCTCGACAAGGTGAGCTATTAGGGCTTAAATGGTCAGATGTGGATTGGATAAAAAATCAAGTTCATATCCAAAGGACATTCAACAATCAGGCATGGTACGATGTCAAAACGGAAACATCAAACCGTAAAATTGACTTGGGGCCTGCAATGATGACCGCTCTAAAGAAGTGGAAAATTGCTTGTCCTCCGAGTAAGCTCTATTTGGTTTTTCCTAATAAAGCTGGTGGGCCAATAAATCATAATAACTTGGTTAATAGGCATTTTAATCCTGCTTTAAAGGCCGCTGGACTGCATAAAATCAGATTTCATGACCTGCGGCATACCTATGCCAGTCTTTTAATTGAACAGGGCGAAAACATCAAATATATTCAATCGCAGTTGGGACATTCAAGCCCAACCGTTACTTTGAACATTTATGCACACTTGATGAAATCGGTCAATCAGGAAGCAGCTTGCAGGCTGGAAAATGCCATTTTTGAGACATATGGTAGCAAAATGGTAGCAGAAACAAAAAAAGGGGCAACGGCAATAACCGTAACCCCTTGAAATTTATGGTAGGCACGATTGGATTTGAACCAACGACTTCTACCGTGTCAGGGTAGCGCTCTCCCCCTGAGCTACGTGCCTGTTTTAAGAAACCTTTGAAAGTAGCCGATTATCACCTATCAATTATCCTGTCAAGGTGAGACCTTTGAAAAAAAGTCCGATTTTAATTCACAACTCAACGTTTAAAATTAACAAATTTCTATGTATTTTTCTGGTTATTTCCGGAGCCATTCTGAACAAAGTTCATACCTATGTAAGTATAATGAAGACCGGATAATATCGTTATCCCTGCGGTAAGCCAGTATAAAATCCATTTAATCGTATCAGCTCCGGGAATTTTTGGGTTAAGCAGCACAAAAAAAATGGTGAATAGCTGGAAAACAGTTGTGCATTTACTGGTTATCCTTGGTCTCATTTCAATACTCATATCTGCCATGGCAAAAATAGCAATGGCCAACATTATCAAAACGTCGCGGCTTATTACAATAACGGCAAGCCATGCGGGAACAATTTTAATAACAGCCAGCATAATGAAAGAGCTGGCCAAAAGCAGCTTGTCTGCCAGCGGATCAAGATAAGCTCCCAATACCGTCCTCTGATTTAAATACCTTGCAAAAAGTCCGTCAAGGCCGTCGCTTATCGCCGCAACAGCAAATACTAAAAGTGCAAAGTGAAACATCTCTCTCAGCAGGAAAATAATAAAAAGGGGTACAAGTAATATCCTGATGACGGTTAAAATATTGGGGATGTTAATTGCGGAAGTTATTTTTTTCAACTTAGCCAAATTATCCTATTCTGCCAAACTATCTTATTCTGATGATATAAGTTCAATCCTTAAACTCTTTTGTGACACTTCGTATATATTAATGCCGAACGAATCAAATGCCTTCAGCATTAAAGCATCTGCAAGCTCCTTGGCATTTCCTTGAAAATCAACGAAAATTACAGATTCATCAATCCTTATCTCTTTAAGCTGAACGCGATTTACACCATGTATATCATTTAAAGTTTTGCGAAACTGTACAAAGTTTGCAAAATTAGCGGTTCCATTAACAACAAGTTCAATATTAACGGGCTTCTTTATTTCTTTTTGCCACTCCTCAAGTATTTGAAAAGAAAGGTCTTTGCCGACAAGGACTCCTGCATCTGAAAGCGCAGCCCTGCCGCCTGCAACCTCATCCACATTGGCTGAGACAGCTGTTTGCGAGGCAGAGGCAATTTCTTCGCCGGTATCTGTCCTGAATGCCCGTACAGTTACAGCCCCCTTGAATGACTTTATGTTTTTGCCCATAATATTAGGCGCTTTACTTGCAATAGCTTTCCCGACTATTACCACGTCCGCATTAACTCGAACTCCGAGTTTAACAGCTTCCTGATGATCTAAGTCGGGCTTTAAGATTAAAGCCTCATTAGCTTTCTGATGATCCAAGTCGGGCTTTAAGATTAAAGCCTTATTAGCTTTCTGACGATTTAATTCAGACTCTATGTTTAAACCCTCAATAGCTTTATGATGATCTAAGTCAGGCTTTAAATCAAAAGTTTCAATTCTCAAATTTTGCGGCGGTTTTACATAATCAATTATCAAAAAACCCTTTTCTATCATTACTCTGGCCATGCTGTTTTTCGCAACGCTTTTAACTGCAGACATACCTTCTCCCCACCAGTATTGGGGCAAACTATCTTCAGTGCTTTGCTCTGCGATGAAAAAAAGAACCTGCGGCATAGACTTTTTGCCTATCATAATTCCTGCAATTGAGAGTTGTTGCTGAATCTTATCAATCGAAACAGTTGCCTGAACCATTACCCTGTAAACATTTCCAGTCAATGCTCCTGTCAGCACCCTGTATCCTTGAATAAATTCTTCGGTATTACTATATAAAATCTTATTTATAAGCTGAAAATTCTGAACAATAGACTCAAACGGCAGAAAATCTTTTATAACATTTTCTATCGCCGAAACCAGGCTGTTGGAAATTGCCAGGTTTCTTGCAGCAGTAACGTCATCAGCGTATACTCTACCTGTTCCCATGACTAAAACCACGCTGTGCCGTTCTTCAGCCTGAACGCTCCCTGAGAGCATCAACAACAGAAAAAGAACAAGCAGCGATATATGTTTTGACAGTCTCATTTTTAATACTTACGAGCCAGCGCGTAATCGGCAATATTTATAAGTAGCGCCCTTGTTTCTGAAGGCTTAAAAACTCCGACAAGAGCCTCCTTTGCTTTGGCAATATGTTTTGCCGCCAATTCTTCGGTATATTTAAGCCCCTTGTATTTATGTAACAATTCTAATAAAATCTTAAATTCGTCGTCGGAAAAATCCTTATTTTTTATTATGCTCTTCATCATGGCCTGATCCTTTGAATCAGCCTGTTTTAATGCATATATGAGCGGCAGGGTTAATTTTCCCTCTTTAAGGTCTGCGCCCGCCTTCTTCCCAAGAATACCGGCATCTGATGTATAATCGAGAAGATCATCAACCATCTGAAAAGCAATCCCAAGGTTGAAACCATAGTTTGATACGGCCTTTTCTTCTTTTTCCGGGGCATCTGCAATAACGGCGCTTGCCTGACACGCGCCCCTAAAAAGGACAGCTGTCTTGTTTTGGATAATTTTCATGTACTCTTCTTCAGATAGATCCGGCTGCCCCTTTCTCATAAGCTGGTGTATCTCGCCCTGAGACATATTTTCCGTAATTTCCGAAATAATTTTGATGACATTAAGGCGCCCTGTATCAGCCGCAATTGAAAGAGCCCTCGCGAGAAGAAAATCACCCACAAGGACCGCTATTGAATTGCCCCATATTAAATGGGCTACAGGTTTGCCTCTGCGTAATGTTGCCTCGTCAACAAGATCGTCATGCAAAAGCGTAGCGGCGTGAAGATATTCAAACATAATGGAAAATGTCTTGTCAAAGTTGCTGTTATAACCGCACATTCTGGCAGAAAGCACCATAAGCAAAGGCCTCAGTCTCTTGCCGCCTGCAAACAATATATGGCTCGCTGTCTGAGAAACCAGATCAAGATACGGTTTTAAATTCTGTTTAAGAGCGATCTCAATATCTTCAAGGTCGTATTTTGCTGAAGCTAATATTTTATTTTTGAGGTCGCTCATACAGCTTCTCCTATAAGGTCATATTCAAGAGCATCTGTAATCTTTACGCAGGCAAAACAACCCGCCTGTAACCGGTCGGCATTTATATATGTAACGCCGTCTACCTCAGGAGCCTGAAAAGCACTGCGACCCGAAAAGATGTTATTCTTTCCCTTTTCTTCTACCAAAACCTTTACAACCTCTCCGATACGCTTACGATTATTTTCCAAAGATATTTTTGCCTGGCTTGACATAAGCAAATCATAGCGCTCCTTTGCGTCCTTTTCGGAAACATGCCCGGAAAGCCTGTGGCTTGCGAGGTCTTTAGAATCTGAATAAATGAAGGCGCCAAGATGATCAAACTTTATTTCCTGTATGAATTTTAGAAGCTGCTGAAATTCCTTGTCTGTTTCCCCGGGAAAACCCACAATAACGGTAGTTCTGATTGCTGCATCAGGGTCAAGCGATCTTATTTTCGCTATAAGTCTGCACAGATCGTCACGCGAATATTTACGCCCCATCTTTTTTAAAACAGCTCGGCTTGCATGCTGAATCGGAATATCAAAATATGAACATATATTGCCGTGTATGGCAACCGTTTTTATAAAAGACTCGGTTATACTTTTCGGATGCCCATACAAGATTCTGATCCATACATCCTGCGATATATTTGCAATACTCTCAATCAGCATACTAAGATCAACGGATGGGTTTAAATCCTTGCCGTAACATGTTGAATCCTGAGCAATCAGTATCAACTCCTTTACACCCGACAGAATCAAGGAACGGGCTTCGGCAATGATGTCTTCAAAGGGACGGCTTCTGTACTTCCCGCGAAGCCTGGGAATAATACAATATGTGCAGCCCTTATCGCATCCTTCCGCAACTTTTAGATAGGCTATGTATGGAGAGCTATGTATCCTCGGCACATTCTGTGGTTGAAGCGGCGCCAGATTCGGATCCGGTAAAAGACATCTTGAAATATCGGTTAAGCCGCCGGCTGCCGCGCGTACAATCTCATCAAAAGCCCCTGTGCCAAGGAAAAAATCAACTTCCGGAAGAGCAGATACTATCTCCTCTCTGAAACGTTCCGGAAGGCATCCGGTAACAATCAGTTTCTTGCAGTTACTAATTTGTTTAAGTTTTGCCAGTTCAAGTATGGTATCAATCGATTCATTAATTGCAGATTCGATAAAACTGCAGGTATTGACAATTATTATATCGGCTTTTTCAGGATCCTGCGTGGTTGACCAGCCGGCCTTTGCAAGCATGCCCAACATTACTTCGCTGTCAACAAGATTTCTTGCACAGCCCAGACTCAGTAAATATCCAACCCCAGAGGGGCTGGCTTTGGAATAACCCCTGGAAGGGGATGAAACTGCCTTGCCTCCTGAGGGGGCAAGGATGAGTTGTCCCAAACTCTGATTAAAATAATTTTTGCTGTCGTTCTTCTTTACGTTC
>JAUSPN010000102.1 GCA_030656555.1 Candidatus Desulfaltia sp.
TTATCCATGAAATGCAATAAATTTGAGTTAACTTTTTTCAAAACAGTGAGTTTCCGAGGATTGACCCCCGGAAACGCAGCATTTTTGAGTTAACTTTGTTTTTTTGCCTCTGTAACTAACTGTATTCACATGCATTATAAGTATTGAACAGGCTTAAATTACCTTCCACTTATCAATCATTCCTACGCCAGCGGTTATCTCTTTGCGATTGTAGGGACCTTCACCTTTCTGCCAGCGCAAGGTAACATCACCTGTTTTTTGCGGTTTAACAAACGTTCTTAATCCAAAGGGCTTGTACGAAGAGACTTGCTCATGCATACGTTTTTCTTTTTTAGCCAGCACCTTCCGTATGATTGGCACTGCATTTCCGTGCCGTATAAATGTCTTGAACTCATTTAACGCCCTTGTGGAAACCGCTTCGGCTCCGTTATGCATGTTTACAACTTCGCACAAACCCGACGAATCCCTCTCCCACAGGAAATAGCAGATGCCACCGGCAATATCTACACCGGGGAAACATTCTGAAGCATCCTCGAAATCCACGATTTTCCGTATCCTGTCGTCGTTTAGCATCTCCTTACGGAAATCGTTCAGGCCCTTTCCGCCCGCGAACCAGCGAGAGGGAATGATCATGGTCAAGAACCGTGGGTTGAGTTTTTTAGCTTGGTGGACAAAATTTTGATATATAGGCGACGCACTTCTGCCGAACCCACCATCACTTAACTGATAAGGCGGATTTCCGACAATAACATCAAATTTCATTTCAAATATTTCCTCCGGTTGATCTGTATGGATAAAATGATAGGCGTGAGTTTCAAGCTCTTCTCCTCTTTCATAGTTTTCCTGGCTTGCTCCGCAAAATTGGCATCTTCCGTTGACCCACGTATGTGCTATTCTTTCAAAAAGTATGTTTCCCTGTTCATTATCAAATGTTTCGCATACAGAATAATTTCCGTTGGCTGTTTTCGAACAGTAAACAGACCGCCGGGAAAGCAACGATGTCAGTTCTGTTATGGCAATGCCATAGAGCTGGTTTTTAAAAATGTGATTTATTCTATCCTGCTTGTCAGGAATTGTATTCTCCAAACCAGCCATTAATCGCTTTGCAATCTCTCTTAAAAACACGCCGGATTTGGACATTGGATCAAGAAAAGTAGCATTCTTATCACTCCATATCTCCTGCGGCAATAAGTCAAGGATATCGTTAACCATTTGAGGGGGCGTAAAAATTTCATCACTACTCAAGTTTGCGAGGCACGTCAGCACATCCGGGTTATAACTGTTACTGTTCGACATCGGCTATCCTCAAAAAATAAATTAAGGGATACTCTTTTACCGGCTTGGGGATAAAGACATCTTCGCCCAAGTCAGAAAAAAGCGGCAGTTCTCTCATTCCTTCATGAGAAAGCAATGCATGAAAAGCAAAATCTCTTCGTTTTATCATACTGCTATTTACAGGAAACCATTCAGAAAAAATAATCGGCGACGGATTTTCCGCCACTGTATTCAGTGTAAGTGCATCGCCCCAGATAATATTCTTATCAAGAATGTATTTGATCGAGTA
This sequence comes from Candidatus Desulfaltia sp., assembly GCA_030656555.1. Taxonomy (GTDB): domain Bacteria; phylum Desulfobacterota; class Desulfobacteria; order Desulfobacterales; family ETH-SRB1; genus Desulfaltia. The sequence goes on from JAUSPN010000102.1 coordinate 1,565, forward strand.
CCTGCATTCTTCTTTGGATTTGTTTTTGTACAAATTTGAGTATTTTTCGTTAAATATGCTGAAAAGTCGGTTTCTGCACTCAATAACATTATCTTCCAAAATGTCAATTCCGTAAATGCTGCTAACCGCCAATACCGAATATCTTTCATATTCCAATTGGTTTTTACTGTAGCGGGATTCAACAACACAAAGCTTTCTTTCCAATATTTCAATTAAAAAATTGCCGGTGCCACAAGCCGGTTCCAGAAATCGGGATTCAATTCGCTCCGTTTCCTGTTTAACCAGATCAAGCATGGCGTTTACTTCCCGTTTTGCGGTAAAGACTTCGCCATGATCAGTTACTCTTTTTTTAGAGACAACCTGGTTTTCATTTTTTTCTATACACATATCTTGAATACTTATCATGCAATGATTACCTTAAAAATCATTATTATTACGCGCGCCATGAACGGGGACGCCTTTGTGGTGGATTTCATTTCTTAGGGCTAACCCTCAAACCCCGCAGTGAGCGCAGTTTGCATTGTAAAATTAAATAGTTGATAATGGAGCATGAGGCAATATTTCAGGCGGAGGTTCCTTCATGCTTCATCAGTATATGCAACAATTTTTGAGCTATTGTCAAATAGCCTGTTTCTCAGAGCGGTCCATCGAAACTTTAACGGTCCGTCTCAACGAATTCAACGCATTTATCATACCTGAAAAACTTAAATCACCCAAGAAGATTACCTACAATCATCTTATCGATTTTGTATCAGATTTCAAGTTGCCTTCCGTGCATGTGAAGAAGTCGCGTGTCTGGACCCTCAGACAGTTTTTTCATTTCCTGGTTTTAAATCAGTGGATATCGAAAAATATTGCCAGAGATTTGCCTTATCCAAAAATCGAGAAAACGGTCCCGAAATTTCTAACCATTGAAGACTTCAATCAAATTATCAAGTACTTAAGCGGGCTATCAGATTCACCAATGGGTTTACGTAACCTTATGGTCATGATGCTGTTAGGCATGCTGGGGCTGCGAACATCGTCCCTAATGGCTCTGAATATCCAGGATGTCGATGTCACATGCGGGCTAATATGGATTAATGAAAAAGGTCGACGTAGGCGTACGCTGCTGATGCCGTATGTCCTGTGCGAACTGATGCAAAAATATCTAAACATGGGTCGGCGAAAAACCGGGCCGTTGTTTTTGTCCAAACGAAATCGACGCATCTCACAACGCTCTCTCCAGAATATCTTCAGAACCGTTGCCGATCAAACCGGCATTGAAAAAAAATTGCATGCACATTTGTTTCGTCACACCGCAGCAACTCATCTGAATAAAGTGGCCGGCATTGATGTTACCCAGCATGTTCTGGGACACGCAAGACGTTCCAATACCATGAAATACGCACATCTCAATCCGGATCAATATGCCGTTTACATGCGGCAACATCCATACATGAAAAAGGAGGCGTCATGATCGCACTCATCGATCAATATCGCAAAGAACTTGAAAATATCAGAATCTATGCCTCGGATACGGTTCAAGTCTATACTTCGTGCATCCAGGCTTTTTGTGAGTTTGCCAAAGAGCATTTGAATGTCGATCCGATAAAGGTCGAAGGAACACAGCTAATTCTATGGCTTACATTCCTGAAACAGACCGGCATCAGTTACAGCAGACTCGGACACCACCAATATGCCCTGAAAAGCTTTTTTACCTTTTTGGTCAAAATGGGCGTCATCACCACGAACCCTGCCCAATCACTCCCCCCGATACCAAGGATTCGCGGCAGAATAAAACCGATATCAACCGAGGACGCTTTCAAATTGCTTGACTCCTTTGATCAAACCACATGGCTTGGAAAAAGAAATTATATGATGGTCTCCCTGCTTTGGGCGCTGGGTCTCAGGATCAGCGAATTGACCGGGCTGAGAGTCTGCGATTTTGAACCTGATCACGGAAAAAATATCGGCCTGCTTCGCATCCGTGGAAAAAACAAAAAGCAGCGGGCATTGTTTGTTGTCGATAGACTGTTTTATCATTTATCCTGTTATCTGGCCCACCCACAGTCGCCAAAGAAAAAACCGGCGCCCCTTTTCCCCGTTGCCGAAAATAAGGCCATCTCAAACGATCGGGTTCAAACTATTGTCAAAGAACACGCCCGCAAAGCCGGCATTAAGGCTCGAGTGACTCCTCATGTGCTCAGACATTCATTCGCCACCGAAATGTATCACCAAAACGTCCCGCTCTCCGCCATCCAGGCCATGATGGGACATGATTCAATCGCCGAAACAGCTATCTATATCCACGTATCAGATAAACTTCAACAACAGGCGTTAAATTACGTCTCAACTTCCGGGAGGGTGTCATGGCAGTAGCAGCCAGGGATTTCATGCATCACATCGATGATTTCTTCAATTACCGCAAAACCATCTACGAAATCAGCGACCAAACCCTTAAAAGCAATCGAGTTGACTTGTCTCTTTTTCAAAACTTCGTCCGGAAAAAGAACGTAAAAACTATCGATGGCCCTTCTGTTATGGGGTTTCAATATTACCTGAAACAGGAGCGTACAAACTGTGGCGCTTCCATTAACCGAAAAATCTTTACATTGCGAAGTTATGCCAATTTCCTAAAGCTCAAAAATATTCCTTCAGCAGAGGACTTGCCATTTTATGATGTCCTGAAAATACGCCAAGGTTACCGCCAACGACCTCATTCCTTAGTGCCCGAAAAAATTAAAATACTATTTGAGTCAATTGATACCGGGACTGTTTTAGGCATAAGAGATTATGCCGTGTATGCCCTTATGTACCAAACCGGCCTCAGGGTCGGTGAAGTCCATGCCCTTAATCTCAATAGTCTCGACTTTAAAAACCATAAGATCAGTGTCACCGGAAAAGGCAACAAGCCCCGTACCCTACACATGAATAAGGAATTAGAAGAAACATTGACTCAATATCTGGCCGTGCGGCCCTATTTTTATCGCAGTTGGGAAAATGATGCGCTGTTTCTTTCAAAAAAGGGGAATCGCCTGGCGATCAGAACAATGGAGGATAACCTCAAAAAGATAGTACGATATGCCCCCTTGAATGTTCAGTTTAATGTAACGTGTCATACGCTACGGCACAGCTTTGCCTCTCATCTTAATGATAACGATGTGGATATCTTGGTTATTCAAAGCCTTTTGGGCCATTCATCGCCTCGAAGTACCGAAACCTATATCCATCCTTCAATGGATAAAATCAGAGAAGCCATTGAAAAACTGCCAAGCGTTCTTTATGTCAAAGAGCTTATTCGTACAGGAGCATTGAATTTGAATTTCCAACAGCCATATAAGCCTAAAAGAGAGTAGCAAACTTTTCTTTGAGTCTTCTCTACAAGTAATCCCCTCCTGCCCTCAGAAGGGCTATGGACGGGTCTGTTCTATTTGGTCTTTTCATTAATTGAATGACAAGGGTGTACGACAAATTTATGGGTAACATATTTTATCCACATTACTTGTTGAAATATTTTTAGCTTTTTGGTAT
>JAUSPN010000103.1 GCA_030656555.1 Candidatus Desulfaltia sp.
GAAAACGACTCATTTGTTACTCCTTTCCTGATGCTGTTGGGACAACTCAGGTCTGGATGTAACAATGGGTCGTTCAAAAGGCAAAGCCAATGAACTCTGACCTTGCCCTGAGGGCAAGGGTTTTTATAATGGACTAAAAATATTAGCGGTTCAAACCGCCGCAAATATGAAAAATAACCTTTTCCAATATAATTTTTGGATCCCCTCCGGTTGACTTAAGCCGCAAATCAGCTTCACTCAAAACCTTAAGATCTTCAATGAGTTCATTTGTCGTAAACTTTTCAGACCCGAGAAGCATCTGGTAAACAGGATAAGGATTGTTCGGGTTTTGCGCAACCAGCAGATCCGTAGCTGGTTTACTTTTATTTGCTTTGATATTTTTTGAAAGCATGCTTTCCCAATCTTCCAGCAGGCTTAACAGGTCGTTGTCATACTCCTTGATTGCAGGCATAACAGCTCTCTGAAATTGATCGAACCTGATACCGGCATGCCATACCTTGCCATGCCGACTTTCAACAAAACCCTTAATCAGTAAAAGCTTTCTAACCTGATTTGTTATTGCAGCAAACAATTGAAGAGGATGATCTGATTGAGGCAGGAGAGAATTCAGAAAAAAAATGGCGTTTTCCAAGTTACGGTTTGATATTGCATTTGTCAGCTCAAATATTGGATCTATTTTTGTGCGTTTTAGAACAAACTTTATATCATCAATTGTTATTTTGTTTCGCTCACCAACATAACTGATAAGTTTTTCCAGATTATTTAAAAATGAGCGGAGGTTAAAACCGGTCATTTCAAGCATGGCGGCGATTGCGGCCTTATCCATTCTCTTTTTATTTTTTGTGAGAACAGTTTCCATGTTTTCATAAAGAACTTTTTCCTGGGCCATTTTGTCTGCCCTTCGTTCGCCTGTTGGGACAGAGCAGTCAACAATTGTTCCGCATTTATTTATAGCTTTATAAAGCCCCTTTCTTTTATCAACCATATCAGCGGTAATTATCAGATGATTGTTTTGGGGGAATCCATTCTCAATGGCCTGCTGCAAAAGTTTTTCTTTATCCTCTCCTTCAGACGGGGTCAGGCCGCCGACTATGCAATAGTCGACAGTTTTATCAAGCCATTCTTCACCAGCCGATCCGTCAACATCAATTTTTAATATTTTGTCTCTGTTTGCCTCGCTTATATCGTCAAGGGAAAGATTCAAAAGCCATAGAAGGCTTAGGAGATAGTTTGCAGCCTTTTGAATATTATCGTTATTATATTCCTTCTTTGCTTTTTCTATAAGAGCCTTTTCGTTTAGTTTTGAATAGAATATCTGTGTGTCGCAAATAGCCACAACCTTTGTGCCCTGCAAAAGAGAATATGTGTTTATGCGCTGCAGCGCTTCATTAATTTTCTCATTGGCCCCATCTACAGGTTCATAGTTTAACCCACCAACCTGACCGGAAAGCAATTTATTTAAAAGCTCTTCAAAAACTGCTTTGTAAAGCAGTTCCTCTCCGAAAATCAGATACACAGGGGCAAACCCGTCCTTATCGGGCTTTTTCAGATAATCATTAAATTCTTTATAATTAATTACGGTCATTATATATTACCCCTTGAACCCTTATAACTTTGAAATAATAACAGGAGGTGTGTCGTGAGTAAAGGGAAAAGGAGATGCTTGCTTATCAGCCTTGATTAGGATATTGACAATCAAAATATGTAACCGTTCACGGTTTACAGTTATCGGTTCACGGTTAAAAAAAACGGCAGGTAGAGGAAAATTATGGGGTCCTATTTTGGAATCAATATCCAAAATGCTCCAATCGTTTCATAGTTCATTTAAAAAACTGTGAACTGTGAACCGACAACCGTAAACAACTACTAAAATATTATACACTTAACACCCAATAAACATGATCAGCATTGAAAATCTATCAAAAAGCTATGGCAACCACGTTCTGTTTGACAGCGTAAGTTTCAGGATAAACTCCAGAGAACGGGTTGGCGTTGTCGGACGAAACGGGCATGGTAAAACCACCCTGCTTAGACTCATCACCGGAGAGGTGCATCCGGATTCAGGATTTATCACCACGCCTAAGAACTATTGTATCGGTTGTGTCAGCCAGCAGATTGAGTTTACCATGGATACGGTTCTGGCCGAAGGCATGACAGGACTTTCCGAGGCTGAAAAGGATCATCACTGGAAGGTTGAAAAAATCCTGTTTGGACTGGGATTTTCTGCATCGGACATGCAGCGACATCCCGGTGAATTCTCCGGCGGTTTCCAGGTACGGCTGAATCTGGCCAAGGTTTTGGTTGCCGAGCCGGACCTGCTGCTCCTTGATGAACCCACCAATTACCTGGATATAACCTCCATCCGATGGATTACCCGTTTTCTGTCCGGCTGGCCCCGCGAACTTATGCTTATCACCCATGACCGCGGCTTTATGGACGACATCGTGACTCATACTGTGGGTATTCATCGCAAAAAGATTCGCAAAATAGCCGGAAATACTGAAAAGTACTATTCGCAGATTGCCCTGGATGAAGAAATATACGAAAAAACCAGGATCAACGACGAAAAACACGAAAAGGAAATCGAACTGTTCATCAACCGGTTCAGGGCTAAAGCCAGACTGGCAAACCTCGTTCAGTCCCGTATCAAGGCCCTGGCCAAAACAGAAAAACGGGAAAAGCTGGAAACTATCAAATCCCTTGGTTTTTCATTCCGAGACAAACCGTTTCCCGGAAAGCATGTGATGAGCGTACAGAACCTGACATTTTCCTATGATACAAAAAAGCCGCTGATCCAAAATCTGGGTTTTACCGTTACAGCCGGTGAACGGGTCTGCGTGGTCGGCAAAAACGGCAAAGGCAAAACCACTTTGCTCAAGCTCCTGGCTGGTAATATCACACCTCATTCTGGAGAAATCGTTTACAACCCGAACATAACCCAGGGTGTTTTCGAGCAAACCAACATCAAAAGTCTAATGGATACCCGCACCGTGGAAGAAGAAATCCTTTATTCCCACCATGATGTGGATCGTCAGGCAGCCAGAAACATTTGCGGGGCCATGATGTTTTCCGGTGACGATGCGCTTAAAAAAATCAGCGTACTTTCCGGTGGTGAAAAAAGCCGGGTGATGCTGGGCAAGCTTATGGTCACACCGGTAAATCTGCTGCTTCTGGATGAACCAACCAACCACCTGGACATGGATGCCTGCGACGCTCTGCTTGCAGCCATCGACAACTTCAACGGCACTGTCATTATGGTGACCCATAATGAAATGTTTCTCCATGCCCTTGCCAAAAAGCTCATCGTCTTTAGAAACGACGACCTGGAGGTTTTTAACGGTGGTTATCAGCAGTTTCTGGAAAAAGGCGGGTGGGGAGATGGATATAGTACAGGAAAATCAGACCAAACCAAAAATTTAGTTGAAAATGGGGCTGACCGGCTAAACCGGAAAAACCTGCGTAAAAAGCGGTCTGAAATCATCACCGAAAAGGGAAAGAGATTGAAACCCTTGGAAAAGCGCATATCGCGGGTAGAAGAAGAAATAGAACGTAGCGAAAGTGAAATCGCACAGATTAATAAAGATCTGATCTCGGCTTCCACGCGCGGTGACGGCTCAAAAATTGCCGATCTTTCCAGACAGTTTAACACACGGCAGGCCGCTGTTGACAGCCTGTACAATGAACTTGAATCCCTGACAATTGAGATGGAAAAGAAGCAGGCTGAATTTGATAAACAACTGGCTGATATGGAAGCAACGGCTTAAACCGCAAAAGCGAGCGCATTCCCCGCTAATCCTCGGAAGTCGAAACCAGACCTCTCATCAGTTTTATTCTACTTCGCCGCTTTTTAGCCGTCAGCAAGCGCTGCCTTGATGCCCTGCTCGGTTTAGTCTTAATGCGTGGTTTAGGTTTTTCAGCAGCTTTTTGGATTAGTTTAATCAGACGGTCAATCGCATCCTGCCGGTTCCCTTCCTGTGTTCGAAACCGTCTGGCCTCGATAATAAGAATCCCGTGTTCTGTAATTCTTCTACCCGAAAGCATGGTCAAGCGATAGCGAACCTGATCGGAAAAAGAAGCAGAATTTCTTACATCAAAGCGAAGCTGAACAGCCGTGGAAACCTTGTTGACATTCTGGCCTCCAGGGCCTGACGCCCTTATAAACCGGAACTTAAGTTCATTTTCGCTTATTTGAATATCAGGTGTGATGTAGATCATGTAAGCAGCTTACATCATCATTGTTTTTTTCTCAATAACAACAAATATAGGCCCCTTATACGCTTCGACAAGACACATGGAATGTACTCTCTGTTGCGGTTCAAAAGCATGACATCGCGCACCTGATCCATGATTTTTCGTGGTTTTTTTATGATTATCTTGTTTTTTAATAAATAATTATGATATGTTACCATGCAAAACAAATCAAAATTTGATCCAATAATATCCAATATCATTGATTTATTTCTTAATACTAAAATGGTTGGGTCCGCAGCCTCCCGTTCGCACCTCTCCAGCCGGCCCAAAAGAAAGGATTAAAGCTATGCAGATAGAACAATTAGCCAAAGAAGTAATGAACCTAAGCCTGGAAGAAAGGGCAGAACTTGCCCAGAAACTTCTGGTCAGCTTGGACGAGGCTCCCCCATCTGAGATCGAAAGGCTATGGATGCAAGAGGCTGAACGTCGACTTAAAGAGTTCCGGGAGGGTAAGGTCCAAGGTATACCAGCTAAAGATGTATTTCGCCGAGCTATTAGTGAAATATCGTGATGACTGAATCATTTCTCCCAGGGGCCGACGAGGAGTTTCGGGAAGCAGCGCGTTATTACGAGTACAAATGTCCAGGTCTCGGTCTTACCTTTATTGCAGCAGTGCATAAGGCGATATCGTGGATCATGGAAAATCCTATGGCGGCAACTCCGATCGGTAGTGGTGTTAGAAGCAAGGTGGTCGGTCGATTCCCATATAGCGTATTGTATGCTGTAGAGGGGGATGTGCTTGTTATCATTGCTGTAGCACACCAGAGACGTCGTCCGGGTTACTGGAGAAGTCGGGTTGATTAATCCGATGCCTGCCAGTGCCTATCGGGATAGGACTCCCCATCACTGAGGAACCCTCCAGAGACCTTATGCCCTTACAAACCGGAACTTAATTTCATTTTTGCCCACTTCTAATTGAACCCCACTATAGCCCCATATACGCTTCGACAAGATACAGGAAAAGCTCTCTCCGTTCCGGTTTAAAAGCATGACATCTCGCACCTGATCCATAAGTTTTCGTGGTTTTTGGATTATCTTGCTTTTTCGTAAATAATTATGATATTTTATCGTGCAAAACAAATCAAAATTTAATGGTTCGCCACGCTGGCGGGGCGAATACCGAGTTGAGCTGTGCTTTCCCGATTTATCCACGCCGCCGCAGGCGGCGCGAACAAATTGTTGGGGCTGACAAAATTGCTTGCATAACCAGCCACTTCGTATCCGTTATACAAGAAATTTTGCAGCTCAACTCGGCATTATAATTTTATTAAAGGATGGAATATACGATAGGAAAAATAAAAAAAGAGGTGATTATGAAACTAGAAAAAATACTTGATACTCTTAATTCGTTTGAGAAAAATGCTTTCCTAAAAAACATCGATAGTATTATTGCCAACAGCCCAAAAAATGCTATAGAGATTGAAAAAATTTTGAGCGATAAAAGCAAAGAATTAAAGAATATAGATAATATTAATGTAGCCAAGGTTTTTATTCTTGTTGAGGATGAATTTGCAAAGCACGTAAAAAAAGAATTTATCAATACTACTTCCCAGCTAGACATACTAACAGATATTATTATTAAAGATGGCAACTGTATAATGAAACAAGACTGGCTTGCTCGTCTTTATGAGAATGAATTAAAGGTTATCGACAAAAAGCTTAAGGTATTTCAAAAAATATTTGACAGCGATAACCCGGGAATAGAAGAACGAAGAATAAGAGACTATAAAATTTACAGAGCCTGCCTGCACACAGCGTATACCAATGATTTAGAAGCCAATCAAGATGCTAAAATTACAACAGATGAGCAATCTATTCTATTGACAATCTCTCAACACCTTGAACTTTCCCAAGAGGAAATTAAGCTAATAAATCATATAGTTGTTCCTTTCAAAAAATTTGACATTGATACGGTAATCAATACACTTAAAAATATTGGAATAATATTCTACTGCAAGAAAAACAGTACTGTTTATGTAGCAGATGAAATCGTTAGGATTCTTAGAAAAGTAAGAGGTAAAGAAGTTGCCGACAAATTTTTTAGACGTGTGCTTAGATATCTTCGAGAGCCACAAGTTAATCTTATATGTAAAAAACACAACATCGATTGGCGATTGCCTTTAGAGCAAAAAATTATAGGGATTATCAAGGAAGGTATTTCCTTTTCGGGCGTTCTAATAAACGATATTTTCAAAGAAGGAACCAAGATTTCTGAAAAAAAGAAATTTATTAATGATCTATGTGATAAAGAGCTTAAAATATCTCCGCCCCTAAAAGGAGCAACTGTCGAGGAAAAAATTAGCAACCTGATAAGATATTTTGAGGATGTTGAGCAAGATGAAAAAGTGGGCATTTCAATTGATGGTTATGAAAAATTGTTAATCGAAATTGGCGAAATATTACCAAAACTCAATGAACAAATCAAAGACGAGTTTGAGCTACAAGATGAATTTGTGCTTAAAAGCAACTATTTACTTGACTACAACATTAAGCCAAAAGACATACTTGAAATAATCAGTGGAAAAGATTTGGATACTTTCTGTAAATCTAAAAATATTAAAACAAGGGGCGACCTTATCACGAACATCTTAGATGCGTACCAAGATGCAGAAAACTTATATCTTGAAAATTTTGAAAATATTGGATTTAGAAATTTGAACGTCCTTAAAGAAAATGGAATACAAGTCAAGGAAAGTGAATTGGGAGTAAAATTTGAAGACCTGACTAAAAGCATATTTATAAAACTTGGCTTTAACGTTGACGAAAAACTTAGACGATTATTAAACACTAAAAAAGATAAGATCGACATCGTTATAAACCTAAGCAATAAAGAATTGATTTTAGTCGAATGTAAAACAACAAAAGAAAGTGGATACAACAAGTTTAGTTCGGTATCACGACAGCTAAAGGCATATATTAACTTAGCGATAAGTAAAGACTTTAAAGTTATAAAGTCTTTACTTATCGCTCCGGATTTCAGTGATGATTTTGTAAAGGATTGTGGTCTTGACTATGAGTTAAACTTATCTTTGATTGGGGCGTCTTCGCTTATCAATATCTTGAATGGATTTAGAAACTCAAAGCATAAACAATTTCCATATAATTTGCTGATGCGAGACGTACTCATACAAGAAGATAGAATATTAAAAGCAATTGAAAAATAATAGACAAAAAATGACATTGAAATTAACCACCCCGCTGCAAGCAGGCGGGGTATGTAAAAGGATTAAGCAATTTTATCCCCTCACCCTACCCCTCTCCCCAAGGAGAGGGAACTGAAGGATTCCCCACCGCAAGCGGATGGGGTATATAACAATCTAATTAAACACTTAAGCTGATTGCCTATACTGCGGGCGAAGCTTTTCTTGCATCCTGTCGTAAGCTCAGCAAGCGTTTGGCGGTGGCTCGGTGGCAACATCTTAGTTCTTGTTCGCCCCGTCTGCGGCGGTGCGAATGCCGAGTTGATCTGTGCACCGGTAAATGGAAAACTACCCCACTATTAATCGCAGCACCAAGCTCTTAAAAGAAATAAAGGAATTTTTAAGTGACTGACGGAACAAAAAGAGCCGATATTTTAACCGGCCTGAAAGTTTCCATTGTATTAAAGCAGGACCAGAGAACCGGAAAGCTTACCGAAGGCATCGTCCGGGATATTCTGACAAAATCCACCACACATCCCCACGGGATCAAGGTTCGTTTGGAAAACAGCCTGGTTGGGAGGGTCAAAATAATTCACGGTTGACCTCGGATCAATTCTCTGACAGAAAAACAAAAAGGTGACACTGTTGCAGATAGACTTCACGATCAGACTTCCGCGTTGGGTAGCAGAAATACTCGCGCACAGTCCAAAGACCTTCCGGACAAGAGAAGATCGTATGCGGTTTGTAATTACACTGGCTCTGGAGAACGTTCAGAGACAAACCGGGGGGCCTTTTGGTGCTGCTGTGTTCGATGCGAGTGGGTGCCTTGTTGCGCCGGGAGTGAACGTTGTTGTGACACGCAACTGCTCAATACTTCACGCTGAGATGGTCGCGATCGCGCTGGCACAAAAGAAGCTCGGCCGGTACGACATCAGTGATGAAGGAAAGAGCGACTACGAGTTGGTAACCTCTGCAGAGCCCTGCGCAATGTGTTTCGGGGCCATTCCCTGGTCGGGAGTCACACGGCTGGTCTGTGGTGCTCGAGATGAAGATGTACGTCACATTGGTTTCGACGAAGGGCCGAAGCTCCCAAACTGGCAGCAAGCCCTCGAAGAACGAGGTGTGCAAGTATCACAGGATATCCTGCGACAGGAAGCTGTTGACGTACTCAATCTCTATGTGAAAGCGGGTGGAGTAATTTACAATGCACGCAGGAATATGCGGGACATCCACTCCAACCAGTAGAAGCCTGCTCTATTCAATATATTCTTTACGTTTTTCCTGATTTCTGTCATAATCTTTCAGACTCATGGACATACCTCCTTAAATGCGGCGGGGAGTTTCAATCTTATAATATTTTTAATGGTGAAAAGATGGAAAAAACTTTTACTGGTCAAAAGACGGCAAAATTAGGTACTGAAAAGAAGCCTGCTTTTGTTAATGTACAATCAGAAGAAAGATTGAAAGAAGTAGCATCGATATTTGAAGAAAAGGGTTGGGAATATACAATTGGATTAG